>CBEUNK010000005.1:0-51792 GCA_965544455.1 uncultured Thiogranum sp. | reverse complement strand
CTGTCTGGATTGCGCTGACGCCAATGGCCGGACACCGTTGTGGTATGCCGCCGACCGGGGAGATCGCGGTCTGGTCGAGTTGATTCTGGCCACGGCAGGGGATAAAACCGCGACCCTGGTCATACAGGTCGACAAGGATGGTTACACTGCATTGCATCGCGCCGCGCTCAAGGGCGAAGCCGATGTTGTCAGTCTGTTACTGAAGTCCGGTGCCGATGTTAACGCCAGGTCAACCGGTGCCAACAGCCCCTTGCTGCTGGCGGCGAGGCAGGGGCAACGGCAGGCAGTGATGCGGCTGCTGCTGGCCGGTGCCGGCGTGGATGCGAAAAATGCCCAGGGCAACACGGCATTGATGCTGGCGGCAGGTAACGGGCACGGTGACGTGATCAAGGTGCTCCTCGACCACAACGCCAATCCGTCACTGCGAAACCAGCGCCGCGAGCAGGCGGTTGACATTGCCGGTAAGGCAAATCACCCGGAGATAGTCAGCCAGCTTGAAGCGCACGCGCCCGGTATCTGGTGACCGGGCAACAACTGCCGGTATCAGGACTTATTCGGGCAGGCGCGGTGCAGGAGGAGGCGCTTCGCTGCCGGAACCCTGCGTCGGATTGACCACGATAGTGCTGGGGCCGGTGCCATACCCGGGATAACCCCCCCAGCCACCGGGATAACCACCCCAGCCACCATAGGGGCCACCACCGTAACCGTAGGGGCCGTAGCCATAACCATAGGGGCCGCCGTAGCCGCCATAGTACCCGCGATCATAGTAGCGGTGGTCGTTATCGAACCAGCGTGACGGGTTCATCATGTTGCCGAAGTCGAATGCCTGGGCAGCATTGAAAACAGCGGCACCCCCAACGCAAAGTGCTGCAACAGACAGCCTTGTAATTAACTTTTTCTGAATCACCTTACCATCTCCACTCGACATTATGAAAAGCGCACGCCCGGGTCGGTTGCGCGGCGGCAACCCGTGTTCACCCGTAGCGTTACCCGCCAGCTTTATACAGACTGCGGTTCTGCTTGAAATTATAGACTACCGCAGTCACGGGTACGCAGTCGCAGGCGCGCACCCGGCGCTGCTCCCGGCTAGGTATTTTAATGTATTCGATGCAATCCCTGTACCAAAGACTAACTGCCTGTTTTTACCGGGGATCCGCAACGGGGCTGCCCGGGGAAGTGCAACACTGTTTGCCCGCTTACCGTTACGCAGTGAAGGCTAAGTTATTGAACTTTATGGTCTGAGCAAATGCCCATGGAAAATGCAACGGGTCTGCAACGGCTTCAACGCAATGCAACAGTTTAAAGCGGCGGCGGTGATGCTGTGCGAGGTTTCCGGCGTGACAAGCGGTTGTTAGCGGCAGTGGATTCCATCGCAACAAACCACAACGGCAGCTTCGTCTGCACTACAATAGTAGATGTAAATGTATTGCTTTATAACGGCACTGTGACAAGATAGGCGGTAACAGGCCGTTTTGATTGCAGCGACTGCTGCTTCTGCAGCTGCCTGTATAACGATAGCGATAAAGAAGAAGCTTGGGAGTTGAATCATGAAACGTTTTCTTTTTCTACTGGCGCTGGGTCTGCCACTGTTCTGCCAGGCGAGTGAATACCAGTCGACACTACTGGTGCAAACTGGCCAGCTGCGTGAAAGCGATCTTATTGTGCGCACGATCTCCGACCTCGAAAGTAACAGGATATGCCTGGCGTTCTATGTACGGACTACGGGTACCAGCCCGTCAATGACATGCTATGACGTGCAATCCGGCTTCCGCTCCAGGATCGGTCAGGTAGGGCATTTCAAGGAGGGCAAGCTGGTTGTCCGTAAAATGAAGGATTCGATCAACAATGTTTCCTGCCTGGTTGCTTACGTGAGTACCGAGGGTACGTCACCGGCCATCGATTGCTACTCGAGCCAGGCAAATGCAAAGTTCAGGGATTCGGACACGCTGGTGCCCAGCGGTCACTTGCGTGAAGGCGACCTCGACGTCTACAGGATGATCGACCCGGACAGTACCAAGAGTTGCCTGATCGCCTATGTGAACACGGGCCGCACTTCGCCGTCCCTGCAGTGCTATGGTACCCACCCCAAGACCGGTAAGGCCGGACTGGCGCAGACCAGTCATCTGCGTGAAGGTGACCTGATCGTCAGAAAGGTGATCGATGAGGATAACAGCAAGGAATGCCTGATTACCTACGTCAGCACCGAGGGTACGTCGCCGTATATCCACTGTGCCGATGCGCGAGGTGCCACGGCGGCGAGCACCGCCGCACCGACGCAGTGGAAGCCGCAGGCGCCCGCAAGGTAAAGAGCTGTTCACGGGAGCCGGGCGGCTGGTTCAATACAACCGGTCTTCTCCCGGAGGGGGAGAAGACCAGCACTGACTGACTGCCTGTCTGATCTCTTTTTGCCGTGAAACGAAACGCCACCGGTTTAGCCGGTGGCGTATTCGTATCTGCCTGCTTGATAGGGTAGTACGTCAGCTAAAAGCTGTAACTGGCACTCAAAATGACCTGGTTTGCATCAACGTCGCTGTCGCCACTTGCGTTCTGACCCTTGAAATCAGACTTGAAGTAGGCGTATTCCAGGCCAATAAACACCGGTTTGCCGAGCTTCATGCCGACTGCGGCAAATACAGTTCTTGTGTCTTCAATGGCACTGGATACAGAAACATCGTCAACATTTTCCTGAGCATAACCTATCCACGCCTTATACTGCGGTCCGTTATAGACAATCTCGCCCCAGCCCGAAATTACATCCTGCTCGAGGTTGGAGCGGCTCAGAAACATGTTCAGATTTTCTCCTGCTGCAATTTCTCCCAGGAAGCTAAATCGGTCGGCGAAGGGATACTTGGCACTTAAACTGAGTCCTTGAATATCGTCATTCTTGCCCGTGCCTTTTGTTTCAACCGTGCCAATTGTGCCTGACAGGGCGACCTTGCCTCCGTTGCCGAATTTCCACCATGCATTGGCTTCAGCGACGGGGTAGGTGGAATCAGTATCGCTGTTGGTGTTCGGGTCATTCAGGCTGAATGAGTAGTCGATAACGTCAGAGGTATGGGTATACCGGATCTGTGACCGGCGGAAACCCAGGTTACCGGTTTGCCAAAGGTAACCGTTGGTCATAAAGGTGGTAGGCCCGAGCGGTGAAAAGATGTCCCACTGTTGACCGAACAGCCAGGTCGATGTCCCGTTCGACAGTGAAAAAGCCACAATCCTGTCCCGGACCTTCATCTGATTGCTGGAGGCAGAGTCAAACAGGTCGAATTCCAGATGACCTGAAACGCTGTAGCCCGCATAGACCTCGGGGCCTTTCCATTTCAAGCCAATCCGGCTGTGCATGGCTGTGAAGTTGGATTGAGCGGGGCCATCTGCTTTGACAAAACGCGGCGCCACCTCACTGTTCATCGTTTCACTCTGGTAGGTGCCATCAAACTTCAGGAAGCCATAGAGATTGACGGTATCTCCCAGGGCAATGGCTGCCTGGGCAGTGCTCGTCACTGTCGCCAGCAGGGATCCGGATACGAAAGCTAGTAATGTGGTTCTAAATTCGACTGTATGACGCATGGCCTCTCTCCTTTGGCTGATTGCGCATTAAAGGCTAGTTCAGTTTTTGGAAAAATCCACACGAATATACAGATATTAAAGCGGCAATAGAGAGGTAGGTGGCTCCGACGTGCAGGGGGTAGCGGTACAAAAACCATTGAGCCCGTTGCAAGACTGCGTATCTGGATGGAAGCGCCGTCACATAAGTGTAAATACATACATAAATAGATAGTTACTAACTATATTTAAAGTAATCCATCAAATTGTTCAACAGTAACCAGGTCGCCGGGCTCGACACTGCCCTGGTCAGCCGCCAACACAATAAAGCAGTTGGCCGCACTCATGGAGCTCAGAATACCGGACCCCTGTGCGCCGGTCAGGCTGACCTGGAGTTGGCCGTCAGCACCTGTAGCGAGCCGGCCGCGCTGGTATTCGGTGCGCCCCGGCCGTTTTCGAATGGCCGAGGCGCTGGCCGCCTGAAAACGGAAAGGGCGCAGATCTTTCTGCCCGAGCAGGTAACGCAGCGCCGGTTGCACAAACTGATAGAAGGTCACCATGACCGCCACCGGGTTACCGGGCAGGCCGAAGAACAGGGCATTGCCGAGCGTCCCGAAAGCCAGCGGCCGGCCCGGTTTGATAGCCAGCTTCCAGAAATCCACCCGGCCCTGTTCGGCAACGATATCCTTGACGTAATCGGCGTCACCGACCGACACGCCGCCGGTGGTAATGATGACGTCCGCCACTTGTGCGGCATGCCGGAATGCAGCTGCCAGGTCATCGGGTCTGTCGGCGATCACGCCCATATCGATCAGTTCGGCATCCTGGCGTTGCAACATGCCGTGCAAGGTGTAGCGGTTGCTGTCATAGATCTCGCCCTCGGCGAGTTGACTGCCGACGGGGCGCAGCTCGTCGCCGGTTGAGAAGAATGCCACGCGCACGGAGCGGGTGACGCTGATTTCACCCATGCCCATTGAGGCCAGGAGACCGAGATCCGCTGCCGTGAGACATTTGCCGGCCGGGATGGCGGTCTGGCCGAGCGCCAGGTCTTCACCCGCCTGGCGTACGTTTTCACCGATGCGGTGGCGTGAGTCAATATGGATAAGCTCACCCTCGAGCCTCGTCTGCTCCTGCATCACTACCGTATCGCAGCCCTCGGGCAGTTTGGCGCCGGTCATGATGCGGATGCACTGACCAGCCTTGGCGGTTCCGGTAAAAGGTTTGCCCGCCAGCGCCATGCCCGCGAGAGTGAGTTGCGTGGTGCCTTCGTCAGGAATATCCGCTGCCCGTATGGCATAGCCATCCATTGCCGAATTGGTATGGGACGGCACGTTAATGGTCGAGCGTACCCCGGCAATCAGTGTCCGGCCCAGGGCGCGGCGAATGTCCACCCGTTCCGGGCAATGCAGCGGCCGGATTAAGTCAAAGATGCGTTGTTCAGCCTGTTCAACACTGAGCAGTCCGGGTTCAGTGCTGTCTGCACAGCTGGGTTCGGGCTCGATGGAACCTTGCTTGCTCATGTCTGCCTCACCTGATGCGTTGCCGAGATTTTCGCTTCGACGGCCATTCGTTCTTCCGGTGTATTGATATTGATAAAGGTATCCGGCCAGTCGGAAAAGTCGGCCAGCACCATATTATGTTCGGCATACCAGGTGTCGATTTTACGGCCACCGGCGTCAAGATAGGCCAGCAGGCTGGGTAACAGGGACCGGCGCAGCATGGCAAACACCGGCTGCATCCGTTCACTGTCATTGGCAACACTGAGGTCTGCTTGTTGTTTTTGTAAAGCCGTGTTCAGTTTGTTCGCCAGTACCGGTGGCACGAAAGGTGAGTCGCAGGGTACAGTCAGGATACGTTCGCTATTGCAGGCCTGCAGACCGCTGGCCATACCGACCAGCGGTCCGAAGTAGTCGCCCATGATATCTTCGACCACCGGGTAACCGTAACGCCGGTACTGCTCCAGGTTGCGATTGGCGTTAATCACAATACTGTCGACCTGGGGTTTCAGCGCCTCGATGATATATTCGATCATCGGTCGGCCGTTAAGCTCGATCAGCCCCTTGTCAATGCCGCCCATACGGCGCGCCATGCCGCCAGCGAGGATGACGGCAGTAATACGATCGCTGTTGTTGTCTTTTGCCATAGTGGTTCTGTTGCCTGCTTCCGGGCCTTGTGATGTGCTGACCGATGGTTGCGCGCCCGGCTCCAGCTTGCGCTCAAACAAAAAAGGTTTGACGATCGTATATCGGCAGGGACCGGTCTTGCAAAGATGACGGTGCTGGTCGCCCAGCAGCATCGAAACCTGCGGTTCATGGCTGGTGATAATGGTGCTGACGCCATCGTCTTTGAGGCGACGAATCAGGCGTATGGTCTGTTCACGTGCGCTGATATCCATGTTAGCCAGCGGTTCATCCAGCAACAGCAGGCGTGGCGACAGGATGCGGGCACGTGTCAGCGCGACGCGCTGCTGTTCTCCGCCAGACAGCTCACGCGCATTACGCTGTGCCAGGTGTGACAGGCCCGACCATTCCAGCGCCTCACTCACCTGCGCCTCGATGCGTGTGGCAGGAATCGCCTGTCTGGCCAGTCCATAGGCAACGTTGTCAGCGACGCTGTGATCGAACATATAGGGTTGCTGGTGCAGGTATACGACATCGCGCCGCAGCCGGGCACGTGCCGCCTTCCAGGGTTGACGCAGACCGTCGAATTCGACCTCGGCATAATCCGGCGTCTCCAGGCCGGCGAGGATTTTCAGCAAGGTGGTCTTGCCGGCACCGTTCTGGCCACTCAGTACGATACAGGTGCTTTCCGGGATATCGAATACATCGATATCAAACAGTTTGTCGCCGCGCTCGGTGTGTTTGCGGATGTTATAAAAAGCCAGCCCCACTAACGCATCGCTCCCTTACCTTGTATGGCGGTAAGACTGATGTTCAATAAAAGTGCCGCCAGCAGCAGGATGAAGCCCAGGGCAATGCCCTGGGCAAATGCGCCCTTGCTGGTTTCCAGGGCGATGGCGGTGGTGATGTTGCGCGTATAGTTGAGGATATTGCCGCCGATCATCATCGAGGCGCCGACTTCGGCGATCACCCGCCCGAACGCGGCAATCAGGGCGGCGAACAGGCCATGGCGGACTTCGTACATCACCGTCAGCATGGCCTGCCAGGGTCGGGCGCCCAGTGTCATGGCGGTTTCCCAGGCACGCCGGTCGGCGGCCTGCAGGGCCGAGTGACTGATGGCGACCAGTAACGGGAAACACAGGATGATCTGACCGATTACCATGCCGGTCTGGGTAAACAGCAGTCCAAGGTCGCCCAGTGGCCCGTTTCTGGACAGCAGCATGTACACCGTCAGGCCGACCACCACGGCGGGCAGGGCCAGCAGGGTGTTGAACGTCGATATCAGTGCGCGCCGCCCGTGAAATCGGGTATTGGCCAGCAGGAAAGCGAGCAGGAATGCGGGCGGCGCCGAAATCAGCACCGCCCGCAGCGAAACACTGAAGGAAATGCTGATTATCGTCCACAGGGCCGGGTCACCCGTGATCAGCAGTGCGAACGCTTCGTGGGTGCTGTCGAGCAATTGTGGCAAGGTTAATGCGCCTGTGCATTAATCCCGTTGGGCATGGGGACAAACAGTTGTTGCTTATTGATGGTGAAGTGGGCGATCAGGTGCTGCGCAGGGGTGGATGTCACCCATTTGATTAATGCCATGGCGCCGGCATAGTTGGTGTCGGGATATTTTTTCGGGTTGGCTGCCATGATGCCATAGGGATTGAACAGCCGCCGGTCGCCTTCGGAGACGATTTTCAGCGGCAGCTTGTCGCGATAGGACAGCCAGGTACCGCGGTCGGTCAATGTATAGCCCTGCAGTTCCGCCGTTATCTGCAACGCCTTGCCCATGCCCTGGCCAACTTCCCGGTACCAGTCGCCGCCAGGTTTCAGGCCGGCCTGTTGCCACAGTGATAATTCTTTTTTATTGGTGCCGGAATCGTCGCCCCGTGAAATGAACAGGCTGTGGCTGTCGGCGATGTGCTGCACGGCTTCGAGGGCATTGGCCGTGCCCTGTAAGCCGGCCGGGTCATCGGCCGGGCCGACGATGACGAAGTCGTTATACATCACATCATGCCGCTTAACACCAAAGCCCGCAGCGACCAGTTTGTCCTCGGCCGCTCGGGCATGCACCAGTGCCACGTCGACGTCACCTTCTTTAAGCAGGCGCAGGGCCTTGCCGGTGCCGACGGCGATCACCTTGACTTTATAGGGGTGTGCTTCTTCGAAAGCCGGCAGCAGGTAGGCCAGCAGACCGGAGTTTTCAGTGCTGGTGGTGGTTGCCAGGCGAATGAAGGCTGTGTCAGCATGAGCGACTACTGTCGTAGCGAACAGCAGCAGCAGGCTTAATGATTTAAACAGTCCAGCGAGGTGGAACATGGATGAAGAAGTTTTCAATAAAGGCATACGCAAGTTTCTCAAGCAGGTTGGTATTACGTCACAGGCGGAAATCGAGAGTGCCGTTGGCAGTGCCATCACACAGGGCCAGTTTAAAGGCAATGAACAACTGAAAGCTACTGTAACACTTGAAATCGAGGGCCTGGGTGAAATCCATCGGCTGGAAGGTGTTATTCCGATGGAATAGGTTTTAACCGGCGTCTTTTTGGCGCGCCGACGGTTTGTCGGCCGGCGCGTCGAAAATAACTTTATCGGCGCCGTTATAGACCAGGAAGTGGCGCCCCTTGGCGCGGGCAATCATGGTCATGCCGAGTTCCTGCGCCAGTTCCAGTCCCATGTGGGTCACCCCCGACCTTGACAGCAGTACGGGAATACCCATCTGGGTAACCTTCATGACGATTTCAGACGTCAGCCGGCCGGTGGTGTAGAAAATCTTGTCGTCACCGGCCAGGTGCTCCAGCCACATGGTGCCGGCGATGGCATCAGCGGCATTGTGCCGGCCGACATCCTCGATGAACATAATGATGTCCGTGCCCCGGCACAGGCCACAGCCGTGAACCGCGCCGGCGCGCTTATAGATTTCATTATGGTTACGGATGTTTTCCAGCAGGCCATAGAGCAGGGACTGGCCTATCGAGACATCGGGCAGATTGACGTGGTACAACGCGTCCAGCGTGCAGCTGAATACGGTGCCCTGGCCACAGCCGGTCGTGACGGTGCGTTTTTTCAGTTTTTCATCCCAGCCTTCCACGCCGTTCCAGGTGGTTATACGTGCCGATTCCGTGCGCCAGTCGACACTGACGTCGCGGATGTCTTCGAGTTTTTCAATAAAACGCTGATTGCGCAGGTAGCCGATGGCGAGGGCTTCCGGCTGGGTGCCCAGGGTCATCAGGGTAACAATTTCCCGGCCGTCGACGTACAGGGTCAGTGGCGATTCGCCGGCAACGTATACCTCGCGAGGGCTGCCGCTTTCGTCGACCGCAGTGACCGGGTGAGTCGGGGCGAGGCCCGCCCGGGTCATGCTTGGGCGGTAGTGATCGTCAGTCAATGCGCGCTCCTGGCCAGTTTAATGATTGTCTGTTAGATTAACACTATACTGTATCTGAAGCCCCGTAAGATCTGTATCAGGAATCCACGGTATGCAGCACAGTTTTCCCGTCTCCATTCTGGTCGACTACCTGGACACGCCGGATAACCGCTGGCAGGCGGGGCGCTGGTGCGTCAACGGAGTGGTGGCCGGTGGTCAGGGGCAGGAAGAGGGGGTGAAACAGATCCCCTTGCGTGCGGACAGCGGGCAGCGGCAAGTGTTATGGACCGGCTTCAGCGTGGAACTGCACAAGGACGATGCCGAGAGTTACTATTTCAATATCGTCAGCGATACCCCCCGTATTTTTGTAATCTGTACCCTTGACGAAGGCGGGCCATTACGGCCGTTGATCGTCACCCTCAGCTATGACGAGGCTTCTTCCTATATGGAGTCCGACGATATCGTCGAAGCCGTGGCGATGCCCGGGGAGTTGTACCGCTGGGTCGAACCGTTCGTGCTCGAACATTACCTGCCACAGAAAAAAAAGAAGCGTAAACGCGATAACTGGAAGGAGGATAACCGTGAGCGTTCGCCGCGACATTGACAGCGATCCGGACAACCCTGAAAGTTTTGCCAGCCGCTGGTCGCGGCGCAAGCAGGAGGCGCTACCCGACGCGGATTCCGCGGCTGCAACGCCGGAGTCTGTCGCGCAGGAACCGGCGGCGACAACCGCGCGGGAACTGACAGACGCCGACATGCCCGATCCCGACAGCCTGCAGGCAGACAGCGATTTTGCCGCCTTTATGTCACCCAAGGTGAGCGAAGGCTTAAGAGCCAGGGCCCTGCGACGGCTGTTCAGCTTGCCGGGGTTGCACACGCCCGACGGGCTGGACGATTATGATGAAGATTTCGTTAAGCTGACCCCCCTTGGTGATATGCTGACCCACGACATGCGACGTATGCTGGCGCGTGAGAGCGGGGCGAAGGAGGCGGAGGCATCAACCGCGGCCGCTGGTCCGGCGCCACCGGAATCATTACCGGCCGAACCCGATAGCCTGGTCGCTGACGAGGACCATCAGCCTGCCGCAGACCAGACGTCGGAAGACAGTAACGGACCGCAAAGGCCGGTTTGAATGAACGAGCTGCTGTCACCCCTGTCACAACAGTTGCTCAGCGCTGACAACGCGGCGACGGCCAATGCACGCGCCCGCGCGCATGCTTACAACATCGTCACGGCACAGACGCCGCTGGTGGCGCGCGTCACCTATCAGTCGGATGGCTGTGCACTGGTCATTGGCGCAACGGCGGAGGCCGAGGCAGCGGCGCAGGTGTTGGCCGCCTGTCCCGAGCTGCACGCCTGTGTTCTGGTCACGGACTCGGCACAGCCGGCGGGTACGCTGGAAGAGGGTGAGAGTATACGCCGGGTGCACGGTCGTGCTGACGGCCTCAGCGGTTACCTGGGACACTTCGACCTTCAAACCGGCAACCAGCTGTTGGCCAGCGCACTGAAATTGGCCCGGCCGGCCGATAAACCGATGTTCGACATCGTCCTGGACCTGGGCGCGACGCCCTTGATCACCAGTGAAATCCCGCCCCCGGGCTATTATGCGCCGGGCGGTGACGAGTCTGCCCTGCGTGCGGCTCTGGATGAGATTCCGACACTGGTCGGCGAATTCGAAAAACCCCGCTATTTCCGCTATAACGCCGCCATCTGCGCACACGGGCGCAGTGGTCTCAGCGGTTGCACACGATGTTTGAATACCTGTCCTGCCGACGCCATTGTTTCCAACGGTGACGTTATCCAGGTCAACCCCAATCTCTGCCAGGGTGCGGGCAGTTGCGCCACCGCCTGTCCGACTGGCGCCATTACCTACGGCTATCCCGGTGTCGAAGAAACGCTGGAGGCGTGGCGCGGTCTGCTCAAGGCCTATCATCAGGCCGGTGGCGAGCGGCCAGTGCTGCTGGTGCACGATGCGCACGATGGGCGAAACGCGCTAACAGATTGCCTGGCACGGCTGCACGACCGTTACCTGCCGGTGGAAGTCGAGGAACTCGGCAGCGTGGGGCTGGATGCCTGGCTGGCGGCACTCGCCTGGGGCGCGGATGCCGTCTATTTGCTGACAACGCCGGCTGTGCCGGCATCAGTGCAGCGCGAGATCGACTTCCAGCTGGCGGTGGCACACGACATGATCGCCGGCCTGGGTGTCGGCGGCGAGCACCTGCAATGCCTGACGGTGGATGAGCTGCCAGGATCGGATGCCGCTGATAGCGCCATGTCATTATGGCAGCCTGCCACCTTTGCGGCGCTGGACGAAAAGCGTACCCTGATCCGCCTGGCGATTGATCATTTGGCCGGCCAGTCGTCCCAACCGCCGCCACCGGTTGATCTGCCGCCAGGTGCGCCCTTTGGTGAAATTCGTATCGACGCCGGACTTTGCACCCTGTGCATGGCCTGCGTTTCACAGTGTCCGGCCAATGCCCTGGCAGCCGGCGACGACAGCCCGCAGCTGCGTTTTGTCGAGGCCAAATGTGTGCAGTGTGGCGTATGCAGTCACAGTTGTCCGGAGCAGGCTATTCGGCTGGCGTCACGCTATCTGTATGACCCGGTGCAGCGAGCACAGCTGCGCGTCCTCAACGAGGATCAGCCGTTTTGTTGCATCCGCTGCAATAAGCCTTTTGCAACACGCAGCGTTATCGAGCGCATTACGAGCAAAATGAAACATCACCCCATGTTCAGGGGCGATGCCCTGTTACGCCTGAAAATGTGTGAAGACTGCCGTGTCAAGGACATGTTTGACAATGCATCGGACAAGGGTGCGGGTCTGCACCCCGGAGGACAGGTATGACCAGCAGCCAGGCATCGACGGCGGCTGTGAGTGACGAGGATCTGGCTCGTGCCCAGGTTTATCAGCTGCTGGGGCATCTGCTGGCGCGTGCGCCCGATAAAAAGATGTTGTCGCTGATCAGTGCGATTGATAGCGATGCCGGGACAGCTGAAGGGGCGACACCGTTGGCGCCTGCCTGGCAGGATCTGTGCCGTGCCGCAAAGACGGCGCAAGCGGCCGCGGTGGAACAGGAATACTTTAAGCTGTTTATCGGTCTGGGGCGTGGCGAGGTGGTGCCCTATGCCTCCTGGTACCTGGACGGCGCGCTGATGGAGCGCACACTCGCCGACCTTCGCGATGACCTGAAACGGCTGGGGTACGCCCGTCACGAGGAAGTGGCGGAGCCCGAAGACCACGCCGCCGCCCTGTGTGAAACCCTGGGGATGATTATTTCAGATCCTGGTCTATGCTTAGAACAGGCTGCATTTTTTCAGCGCTATGTGGACAGCTGGATGGATCGGTTTTTAACTGACCTGGAAGCAGCCGAGACAGCCGATTTCTACCACGCCGTGGGCCAGCTGGGTCGCGGCTTTCTGGCGTTGGAAAGGCAGTTGTTTGCCTTGCCGGCGGATTAGGTGTATTACTTCACAATTGTCAGGGAAATGCCGTTCGCTATCATTGGTCGGAGGACGTATGAAACATCGAATCAGCCCGTTAACCTTAACCGGTAATCGCCGGACCTTTCTCAAGGCGGCGGTAGCCGCCGGTGGCGCTACAGCTCTTTCAACCGTCGCCACGTCGCCGCTCGCCGCGACCGATAAATCCGAAAGTCTTCCCGGTGTGGATGCCCCGACCCCATCCCGGGGTTACAGAGAGACTGCCCATATCAGACACTATTACCAGATCATAAAGGACTAAGTGAGCAGCCGGCGCTCGCCGTCGGCCGGATTCATGGGGGACCATTAGAAAAGCGACAGACGCTTTTGGTACGCAGGAGGTTAAACGATGAAACTGGTCAGGAAACAACCCAACAGCAACCCGGATCATCTCCAGGAATCGGTCGTCAATCCACGCATGGACCGGCGCACCTTCCTGCGCCGGTCAGGTATCGGTGTCGGCGGCCTGGCTGCTGCCAGTGCACTGCCGGCCGGCATGATGCGCCGGGCACAGGCCAGCGCGACTGCGACCCCCGCGCAAGCCGGTGGCGACATTCAGCAGATCCGCAGTATCTGTACCCACTGCTCGGTCGGTTGCGGCATTTATGCCGAGGTGCAGAACGGCGTCTGGACCGGCCAGGAACCGGCCTTCGATCACCCCTTCAGTCATGGTGCCCATTGTGCCAAGGGTGCCTCGGTACGCGAGCACGGGCACGGCGAACGGCGTCTGAAATACCCCACCAAGCTGGTCAATGGGCAGTGGCAGAAAGTGTCCTGGGAGCAGGCACTGAACGAGATCGGTGACAAAATGCTCGCCATCCGCGAGCAGTCCGGGCCGGATTCGGTCTACTGGCTTGGATCAGCGAAACACAACAATGAACAGGCTTACCTGTTCCGTAAGTTTGCCGCGTTCTGGGGGACCAACAACGTCGATCACCAGGCGCGCATCTGTCATTCCACCACCGTAGCCGGGGTTGCCAATACCTGGGGCTATGGCGCCATGACCAACTCCTACAACGACATCCACAACAGTCAGGCGATTCTGATTATCGGCGGTAACCCCGCAGAGGCGCACCCGGTCTCGCTGCAGCATGTTTTCCGTGCCACGGAGCGCAATAACGCACCGCTGATTGTTATCGACCCGCGCTTTACGCGCACCGCCGCGCACGCTGATTTATACCTGCGCCTGCGCCCGGGCACCGACGTGCCGGTGGTGTGGGGTATGCTCTGGCACATTTTCGAGAACGGCTGGGAGGACAAGGAATTCATCCGCCAGCGCGTCTATGGCATGGACCAGGTCCGTGCCGAGGTGGCCAAATGGACGCCGGACGAAGTCGAGCGTGTCTCCGGCGTGCCGGAAGAGCAGGTCAAGCGGGCGGCTAAAATCATGGCCACGCATAAACCCGGGACCTTTATCTGGTGCATGGGCGGTACCCAGCACACCATCGGCAACAACAACACCCGGGCTTACTGTATCTTCCAGCTGGCACTGGGCAATATGGGGGTGGCCGGTGGCGGCACCAATATCTTCCGCGGTCACGACAACGTGCAGGGTGCCACGGACATGTGCGTTCTGAGTCATTCGCTGCCGGGTTATTACGGCCTTTCTGCGGGCGCCTGGAAACACTGGTCGGGTGTCTGGGGTATGGATTACGACTGGATGCAGAGCCGTTTTGACCAGGGCAGCTATGAGGAGTCCAAGGGTAAACCGGTCAAGCCGATGAACACCAAGGGCATTCCGGTATCACGCTGGATCGACGGCGTGCTCGAGGAGAAGGACAAGATCGCACAAAAGGATAACGTGCGCGCCATGGTTTTCTGGGGACACGCCCCCAACAGCCAGACACGCGGCCCCGAGATGAAAGAGGCCATGGAAAAACTGGACATGATGGTGATCATCGATCCCTATCCGACGGTGAGCGCTGTCATGCACGATCGGAAAGATGGCGTCTATCTGTTGCCGGCGGCGACGCAGTTCGAAACCTACGGTTCGGTCACGGCATCCAACCGTTCGCTGCAGTGGCGCGACAAGGTCATCGACCCGCTGTTCGAGTCATTGCCGGACCACACCATCATGTACAAGTTCGCGAAGAAACTCGGGTTCGACCAGGAGCTGTTCAAGAACATCAAGGTCAACGGTGAGGAACCCCTGATCGAGGACATTACCCGCGAATTCAACAAGGGCATGTGGACCATCGGTTACACCGGTCAAAGCCCGGAGCGCCTGAAGCAGCACCAGCAGAACTGGCATACCTTCGACTACACCAGCCTGGAGGCCAAAGGTGGTCCCGCCAATGGCGATTACTACGGCATGCCCTGGCCGTGCTGGGGTACGGCGGATATGCAGCACCCGGGCACGCCCAATCTGTACGACACCAGCAAGCCGGTGGCCAAGGGTGGCCTGAACTTCCGCGCCCGCTTCGGTGTCGAGCACGATGGCGTCAACCTCCTGGCTGAAGGGTCCTATCCGGTGGGTAATGAGCTCAAGGACGGTCACCCGGAGTTCAGCGCCGACCTGTTGAAGAAACTTGGCTGGTGGAACGACCTGACCGACAGTGAAAAGGCCGCCGCCGACGGCAAGAACTGGAAGACTGACGTCTCCGGCGGTATCCAGCGCGTGGCCATCAAACACGGCTGTGCACCGTTCGGTAACGCCAAGGCGCGTACCGTGGTATGGACATTCCCGGATCCGGTGCCGGTCCACCGTGAGCCCCTGTACACCTCGCGCCGTGACCTGGTGGAGAAATACCCGACCTATGAGGATCGCAAGTCGTTCTATCGCCTTCCCACCCGTTACGGGTCGATTCAGGCCAAGGACTATTCCAGGGATTATCCGTTGATCATGACCAGCGGCCGTTTGGTGGAATACGAAGGTGGCGGTGATGAAACGCGCTCCAATCCCTGGCTGGCGGAACTGCAGCAGCACATGTTCGCCGAAATCAATATCGTCGATGCCAATAATGCCGGTATCAGGGATGGAGAAGAGATCTGGATCGAAAGTCCGGAAAGCCGCATCAAGGTAATGGCCAAGGTTACGCAGGAGGGCATGGCGCCGGGCGTGGTATGGCTGCCGTTCCACTTTGGCGGTCACTTTGAAGGCAAGGACCTCAGAGACAAGTACCCCAAGGGCAGTGACCCCTACGTGCTTGGCGAAGCCTGCAATACCGCCTTTACTTACGGTTACGACTCGGTTACGCAAATGCAGGAAACCAAGTGTTCTCTGTGCCGCATCAGCCGTGCCTCAGCTTAAGGAGACGACATCATGGCCCGAATGAAATTTCTCTGTGATGCGGAACGCTGTATCGAGTGCAACGCCTGCGTAACGGCGTGTAAAAACGAAAACAACGTGCCCTGGGGCGTCAACCGCCGCCGGGTGGTGACCATTAACGACGGCTCGCCGGGCGAGCGGTCCATGTCGGTCGCCTGTATGCATTGTTCCGATGCCCCTTGCGCGGCCGTGTGCCCGGTGGACTGTTTTTATTTCACCGACGACGGCGTGGTGCTGCACGACAAGGATATCTGCATCGGCTGCGGCTACTGTTTTTATGCCTGCCCCTTTGGTGCGCCGCAGTTCCCGCAGGATGGCGCCTTTGGTTCCCGCGGCAAAATGGACAAGTGTACCTTCTGTGCCGGCGGTCCCGAAGCCGACAACTCGCCGGCCGAGTACCAGAAGTATGGCAGTAACCGCCTCTCACAGGGCAAGCTGCCGCTGTGTGCGGAAATGTGTTCCACGCATGCCCTGCTGGCAGGGGATGGTGACAAGGTATCCGACGCCTTCCGCGAGCGCGTCACCTGGCGTGGTTCATCCGCTTTTGCCTGGGGCTGGGGTGTGGCCTATGGCAAGCGTGACCAGCGTCGGGCGCGTGGAGTAGAGCATAAAACCAGCAGCCAGGATTGATAGAGCTTATGCAAGCTGCAAGCCGTTATCGCTCCATGGGACGGGTAACCGCCTGGCTGCTGGCGCTGGTGCTGGTGGTGCCGCTGGTCCCTTATGCCGTGGCCTACGTTCAGGATGGTGGTGGGGTTGCCAATCCCGGCACGGAACTCTGGCGCGAGCTGCGCCACTCGGTGACAGGGCATACCCAGGTACAGGGTACCGATACGGGTACGCTGATCAGTGCCGGCGGTGAGCAATGGCGCCAGTTCCGCATGGAGGAACTGACCCCCTACAGTGCGGTGATTTTTGCCGGGGTCATCGGTCTGTTTGTGCTGTATTACCTGGTGCGCGGCCGCATCCGTATCAAGGCGGGGCGTTCCGGTCAGCTCCTTCAGCGCTACTCCGTCGCCGACCGCTGGATTCACTGGTTCATGGCGGTCGTCTTCCTGGTCCTTATGCTGACCGGGCTGGTGCTCTTGTATGGCCGCTGGGTCCTGATTCCCTGGCTGGGTGCGGAAGGCTTCAGTGCCACTGCGCTGGCCTGCAAGTGGGCACACAACGTGACCGGCCCGCTGTTTATTGTGGCTGTCATACTGATGTTCTTCGCCTACCTGCGGGAGGCGTTGTTTAAATTCAAGGTTGATATGGCCTGGTTTCTGCGCGCCGGTGGTTACCTCGGCGGCAAACACCCGAGTTCGGGCAAAATCAACGCGGGTCAGAAGGCCTGGTACTGGACCGTTGTCCTTGGTGGCATCGTGCTGTTCGTCAGCGGTCTTGCCCTGGATTTCCCCAACTATGTGGAAAGTCGCGAACTGCTGCGCGATGCTTACCTGGTGCATACCCTGGCGGCGGTGTTTGTGATTGCCTTTTTCTTCGTGCACATCTACCTGGGTGCTCTCGGGATGGAGGGCTCGCTGGAGGCCATGACCCGGGGTACCGTCGACGCCAATTGGGCGAAAGAACAGCACGATTTGTGGTACGAGGAAGTGAAAGGCCAGGTTGAAAGCGATCCCGCTCCCGGTCCGGGTGGTGTCCACGCTGGTGGAGTCGCTGGCCCTCGCACTGACAGTTGACATCGGCCGGCAGATAATAACGCTCTGAAAACCCTCCCTGATCACCTCAAACCTGTCATTGGTTTTGCTGCCTACAGTGGCGCGGGCAAAACCACGCTGCTGACCCGGCTGTTGCCCCTGCTGACAGCCCGCGGTCTGCGTGTCGGCATGATCAAGCACGCGCACCACAGTTTCGATATCGATCAGCCCGGCAAGGACAGTTACGAACTGCGACAGGCCGGTGCCTGCCAGATGCTGGTGGCGTCTGCCCGCCGCGAGGCGCTGATGATCGAAAAGGCTGAAGCCGGGGAGCCGGACCTGGAAAAGCTGATCGCCCGTCTCGATCAGGATGCCCTCGACCTGATCCTGGTCGAGGGCTTCAAGAACGTGCCCTTTCCGAAAATCGAGGTATTCCGACCCTCGGTGGGCAGGCCTGCCATATACCCCGGGGATGACAGCGTGATTGCCATCGCCACGGACGGCGAACTGCCCACCGCTACCGGCCTGCCGGTGCTGGACATCAATGATCCGGAGGCCATAGCAGCATTTGTATGCCGCCATGCCACCGCAGGCGGTGCGTAACTAATAAGCCGGTTTCTTGATATAGATATGGTGCTTGGCGACGATGGCGTCGAAGCTGCCGTCTTTTTTCATGGCCTTGACGGCCTTGTTGAAGGCGGCGACGATCTTGGCGTGATCCGGGTTTTCCCGGCTGACGCCGATGTGAATGCCGCGTACCGCCAGGGGCTTGGGCAGGAATTCCAGGTCCTTCATGCTGTTGGGCATATACTGGTTGATTTCGTACTGCAGGACCAGTTCGTCGTCCAGCGTCAGGTCAATGCGCCCCTGGCTCAGCTTCAGCAGGTTCTGGATCAGGTTGCGTTCCGGGATCTTGATGATGCCGCGGGACGCATTGAAATCCTCGTCGTAGGCATAGTCCTGCACGGTGCCGACCATCACGCCCTTGAGATCATCGAGCGAGTCATAGGTGAATTTCTTGTCTTTGCGCTTGATGAAACGAATATAGGATTCCAGGTAAGGCTCGCTGTAATCCAGGTACTGGTTGCGGGCGTCGCTGTACCAGGGTGTGGCAAAAACGTCATACACACCCAGGGCACCGCCCTCCAGAATCCGGTCCAGCGAGTCAATGCGCATAAACGTGGTGTAGCCCGCCCGCTTGAGCGCCGTGGTGACGATTTCCACCGCCAAGCCCTGGCCCGGCAGGGTGGCATCCGCATAGGGTGGCCACTTGCCGCTGTGGACGACGTTAAGGTCGGTAGCGGAGACCGGAGTGACGCAGATCCCGGTCAGGATGAGCAGGCCTGTCAGCCAGCGTAATGCGTTTGTCATGGTGTTCCCCGAATTGGTTTCGCCAGGTGCTGCCAACTATACCTCGCGCCCCCTGAATAGCCCAGAGCGATACGGAATAAAGCCTGTCATTGCGCGCAGCCGATCTATTGTTGTCAGCGCCTTCAACTCATGGATAATGGTTAACCATGAATCACCCAGACCGGCCGGCGGCGGCCGATAGTGAGCTTGTCGCCTGTCACGAATGTGACGAACTGCAGCGGATTCCCGTCCTCGCACCGGGCCAGACGGCGCGCTGCTGCGTCTGCCGGGCGAAACTGCTGCGCAATCCGCCGGGTGGGCTCGATCGCCCCATCGCGCTGTTCATTTCCGCCCTGGTCCTGTTGCTGCTGTCGAATATTTTTCCGTTCCTGACACTGGAAATCCAGGGCCGGCACGAAGTGACGACCATTCTCGGCGCCTCGCGGGCGCTGTATAACGCCGGTATGGGCGAACTGGCGGTGGCGGTGTTTCTGACCAGTATTCTGGCACCGGGCCTGATCATCACCAGCAGCCTGTACGTGCTGCTGGCAGTGCGCTTCAATCTGGCGCTGCCGGCAGTGCGCACCGCGCTCGCCTGGATCAGTCACCTGGAACCCTGGGGCATGCTGGATGTCTTCATGCTGGGCGTGCTGGTGGCATTCGTAAAACTCGGCAACATGGCGACCATGCACACCGGGCCGTCACTGCTGGCCTTCTGCGGCCTGATCGCCATGTCGGCGGCAGCAACGGCGACGTTCGAGCCGCAACTGTTGTGGCGCAAACTGGGACGACAGGGGATCACCCGTGCGGGCTAGGGACCTGGGGCTGGCAAACTGCCACACCTGCGGCCTGTTGCAGAAACTGCCGGCCGGCCGGCATGGGCACTGTCCGCGCTGTCATTCGCCGGTACATATGCGTACCGTCAACAGCATCACCACGACCTGGGCGCTGCTGATAACGGCAATAATCGCCTACTTTCCGGCCAACCTGTATCCGGTCATGACCGTGGTGTCCCTGGGATACAGCCAGTCCGATACCATTATGAGCGGCGTGATCTATCTGCTGCTGCACGGCGACTGGCCGCTGGCCCTGATCGTCTTTATCGCCAGCGTGCTGGTGCCCCTGTTGAAGATGGTTGCCCTGGTCTACCTGCTGCTTTCGGTACAGCGCCGTTCACCCCTGCGCAAGGAGCAACGCACCCGCCTGTTCCGGGTCGTCGAACTGGTCGGGCGCTGGTCCATGGTGGATATATTCGTCGTTGCCCTGCTGGCGGCACTGGTGCAGGTAGGTAACCTTGCCACCATCGAGCCGGGTGTAGGGGCAATCGCCTTCACCACAGTCGTTATATTGACCATGTTCGCGGCGATGCAATTCGATCCCCGTCTGATCTGGGATAAAGAGGAAAGCAGTCATGGCGTCACCACAGCCGCCTGAGACACTGGAAGAATTGCCCGAGGCGGTTGTCGATGCCGCAAAGAAAGGTATTTCGGTGGTGTGGCTGCTGCCCATTGTGGCGCTGCTGGCCGGCGGCTGGCTGGTGTATAAAACATTGTCCGAGCGGGGACCGGAAATTTCCGTCAGTTTCGAGACCGCCGAGGGGATCCAGGAAGGCAAGACCGAGGTGAAACTGAAAGATGTTACCGTCGGCACGGTGAATACGGTCGAGTTTTCCAATGACCTGTCACGGGTGCTGGTCAGGATGAACATGAGCAGGGGGGTGGCGAAATATCTGACCGACCGCACCCGTTTCTGGGTGGTCCGGCCACGGATCGGCGCCGGGGAAGTCAGTGGGCTGGGTACGCTGGTGAGCGGCGCCTATATCGCCATGGACCCGAGTGATGCCGGCAAGTCCGTGCGCGACTTCACCGGCCTGGAAAAGCCGCCGGTAATTACCGGCGATCGCAAGGGTACCAGTTACCGGCTGGTGGCCAAGGGGCTGGGGTCGCTGTCGGTCGGGTCGCCGGTATATTTCCGCCAGTTCAAGGTGGGCGAAGTTACCGAATATGCCCTGAGCGAAGATCATGAAATGGTGGAAATCGGTATTTTCATCGAGTCGCCGCATGACGGTTATGTACGCGCCGGTACCCGCTTCTGGAATACCAGCGGCGTGGATGTCTCGATGACGGCGTCGGGTATCAAGCTGGAAGTGGAGTCGCTGATCTCGCTGTTGAGTGGCGGTATCACCTTCGAGACCGTGCAGGAAGGCGAGGCCACACCGGTAGCCGAGAAGGGCCACACCTTCAAATTGTTCCGCAGCCGCAGCGAGAGTCTCGAACAGCCGATTACCGAAACCGTGACCTTCGCGCTGCGTTTCTCCGATACGGTACGCGGCCTCGATATCGGTGCGCCCGTGGAATACCGGGGTATCCGGATCGGCACCGTCAAGGCCATCGAAGTGGGTAAGGACGTTTCAGGCAGTGGTGTGCTGAGCCCGGTCGTCATTATCGATTTCGAACCGCAGCGACTGGCGGCCTACAGCACCGTCGCAGGCGCCGAAGAGGCTGGCAAGGACCGCGAGGAAATGGCAGAGGACCCGGTTGCCCGTACCCGCAGGCAGGTTGCAAAACACGGACTGCGTGCCCGCCTGCAGACCGGCAACCTGGTTACCGGCAAACGCTTCGTTGATTTTGACTTTTTCCCCGACGCACCGCCCGCCACCATCACGAAGACCGGCAAGTACCTGGAAATACCCACCGTGCCCAGTTCGCTGGAAGGCATCATTGCCGGCATCCAGCGTCTGCTCGACAAGCTGGACAAGGCTGATCTGGGCGGGACGCTCGCGAACCTGAACCGTTTGATGATATCGACCAGCAATCTCATGGTGGTGCTGGAAAAGGATGCGCCCGGTTTATCCAGTGAATTGCATGCCACCCTGGTTAATGCCCGGGAAATGTTGAAACAGGCGGCGGACACCCTGAAAACGGTCGATCACGCGGCATCACCGGAGGGCGAGATCGGCAACCAGTTGCAGGATGCCCTCAAGGAAATCAGCACGGCGGCCCGCTCGATTCGTGTGATGGCGGAATACCTGGAGCGGCATCCGGAAGCCATGCTGAAAGGCAAGAGTACTCCTTGAGGATATGCGAATGAACAAGCTGACACCATTGCTGTTATCCCTGTTGTTTCTCCTGGGGGCGTGCAGCCTGGGAGCACCCTCGAAACCCTCACGGTTTTACGTGCTGAGTCCGCAGACGGGCGAGACGGTAGCCGCGGGAACGTACAACGCGGCTTCGTCCATCGGCGTTGGCCCCGTTTATTTGCCCGATTTCCTGGATCGTCCGCAAATCATCACGCGCACGGAACCCCACCGTATTGATCTTGCGGAGTTCGACCGCTGGGGTGGGGATCTCAACAAGAATCTGTTGCGTGTGCTGTCGCAGAACCTGATGCAGCGCCTGGGCACCGATAATGTCGTCACCTATCCCTGGCAACGGCGCGACAACCCCGACCTGCAGGTGAGCGTACGCTTTTTCCGTTTCGACGGCACGCTGGGACAGCAGGTTGCATTGTCCGGAGTCTGGCAGGTGCTTGATGGAAACAAGGGCTGCCAACTGGTGGTGCGCCGTTTTGATATAAGCGAAATACCCGCAGACGGCAGCTATGCGGCTTTTGTCGATGCCCTCAGTCGTGGCGTTGCGGGTTTAAGTCAGGCAATTGCCGGGCAAATCGCAAAAACAGCCGTGGGTTGTTAGCGGCACCTGGGCTATCAACGGCTCAAACCACTGCAGTTACCTGTTTGCAGCCATCTTCCTTCTACGGGTTAACCCTAGGTTCCTTGAATTAGTTGGTGGGCAGTAACCAGGTAGCTCCTTTGATGCAGGTCAAGGCATGGCATGTTGCAGAGTATTAGATTTGTACGTGTCACGTAGTAACGGTAAATGATGAATCCATTGGGAAATCAGGAGGCGAGGATGAAAAAGAATTTCATTGGTTTTGTAACGATGGTGTTTTTTGCGATGAGCCTGGCGATGATGAATGCCGGCGTGCAGGCTGCCGATGTGCCGGGGGATGCATTCGATGAGCAGACCTATAGCACCAGGATGCAGTCGCTGCTGACCGAGTTGCAGAATGCGCACGAAATCACCAAGGATCCCAAGCGCTCCCAGGGCGAGGTAGAAAAGGCCAAGGAGAAAGCATATAAAACTGCTCGGGAAATGTTGCGTATTATCGATGACAGGTTGCATAAACTGAACATCAAGGAAGGCGCACAACTGTCTCCAACAGAGATGGTGATCAACACCCACGTCATGGTGGTTATGCTGGACCTGCTGGTAGGTGAAACCCTGCCGCACAAGGACGATTGGAGCTACATCTACTAAAGGCGTACGGCCTTTAAATCACCCTGAAAAAGGCCCGCTTGATGCGGGCCTTTTTTAGCACTGAGAAAAATCACTCGCTGCGACTGACCATGTATCCGGATTCAGGAAGTTGACTGTTTTCGAGTGAAACCCGCATGGCAGAGGCCGGCGGGATCAGGTGTATCCCCGCGGCGTCCAGCTGCTGCATGATTTCCAGGTTTACCCGTTCGTCAAACTGCATGGCCTGCCAGCGCTTCGGCGGGTGATACCAGTAGGAAATGAAAATATTCAGCGAATCGGGGTTAAACTCATCAAAAAACACCCGGGGTGGCAGTTCAGGCTGCATACCTTCATGCTCTTTTAATAGCTTCCGGATGATGGCCAGGGCCTGCTCGATTTTTTCCGCCGGGGTGTCATAAGCCAGCCGCAGGCCGGTCTGGCGGCGGATGAATTTACGGCGGCCGATGTTTTCGATATCCAGGCTGGCCATTTTTTCGTTGGGGATGGCGGTCAGCGCGCCGTCGAGCATGCGGATCTTGGTGGAACGCAGGCCGATCTGTTCCACGAAGCCGTCGTGGCCCTGTACAACAATCCGCTCACCGGGCTTGTAGGGCTGATCCATGAAAATCATCAGGCTGCCGAGCAGGTTTTTAAGGGAGTCCTGGGCGGCCAGTGCAATCGCCAGGCCGCCGACACCGACACCGGCGAGTACACCCACCAGGGGAATGCCAATGCGGTTGGCGCCGTAAAATATCAGCACGATGCCGACGACGATACCGATGAGACGCGCGCTCAGCCGCAGCAACTGGGCATCGAGGCTGTCTTCGCCGATCCGCGGAGACAGGATTATGAGTTCGGCGACCAGCAGCGCGCCCAGCCAGGCCGCCCAGGTGGCGAGCAGGTAGATGGCGGTATCGGTAAACAGGTTGACGGCCCTGGCCATACCGCTGATGAAATTAATCTGTTCGGTCAGCAGGTAGGCTGCGAGCGGCATGAGCGCGATGATGGTCAATGGCAGGACCAGTTGACGCAGGTAACGGGACGCGGGATGGCCGGTATGAATTCGCTGTACCAGCTTGCGCACCGCAAGGATCACCGCAACAAGAACCAGCAGCAGCAGGCCGAAGGCGCACCATTTCCATACCGCCTGTCCCGCCACCACGTGCCGGGTCCAGGCCGGCAGACGTTCGATGGTGGCAATGGGGATCATCCACCCCGGCATGTACTCCCGCAGTTCGGCGGCATCTTCCAGTGGTATCGCTTGACGGTAGGGCAGGTGACGGGTTTTCAGGTAGAACTCCCCGGCGCGCGCAACGGTTTCAGGTGTGAACCGGAATTCACCCTGATGCGGACCTTCCAGTACCCGGGCGATGCTGATTTCCGTGTGTGGCAGGGTCCAGCGGAACGGCGTGTCGGGGGATACCGGGGCGGTGATGTCCGGAATGCTCTGCGGCGGCGGCAGTGGCAGGCGCATCAGTACTTCGTACAGGTAAATGGCGCCGTCGTAGCCGACCTCGGTCCGGGTGGTTGGCGAAGTCTGATTGAGGTCCAGTGTGCCCAGTGCCCGCCTGACCAGTACTGTCGCCTCGTGAAACCGCGCCCGGCTGGGTGCCTCCCGGTATTCGCCGGCCACCAGTGCCAGGACGGCGTGCATGCTGGTCATGAAACTGTTGAGGGTGGCGCGCGGGCTGTGCGTATCGACCGGTTCGAGTGGATATTGATCGTCGGCCTGCAGCTGGGGTGACAGCAGCAGCACCAGCAGCAGGAGCAGGATTTGCCTGGGTTGCCGCGAGGGGCGGAGACACACTGTAGCCATCACCGGATGGTGAGCGATTCAGGGGCGTTTGTCCACCAGGCGGGTACCGCCGGGCTGGATGTCCAGCAGTGTCGCTGCTCTGGTAAAGACTTCCCGGTCCACTCCAAAGGCACGCTTGAGGGCAACATCCCGGTCCCAGGGGTTGTCGATATGGCTGACTGCCCAGGCCGCCTCCATACCGATATGATTGACGTGATACCAGGGCGATACCAGCGGAAAAAACTGCAGTGGCCAGTCGGTGCCGTAGATCATGCGCTGTGCCAGCCCCTCCACCTGCAGGGCACGCGCAAGGTAACCCAGCTTGTTGATCTGTGTCAGGCTGGAAATGTCGGTATACAGGTTTTCGTGCCTGGCGAACATCGGCAGGATGCGTTCGAAATTATCCTGCCCGTCGCTTTTCCCTGTGGTGGCTATGTGGGCCGCGATAACGGTGACACCCTGTTCAAGCGGCAGATGCAGCCTGTCGGGGTCAGCCAGTTCATTACGCGCCGTGGCGAAGGACAGTTCCTTGCCGGCATGTGTCAACAGGGGGATGCCGAGTTCCACCATCGCCTGGTAGAAGGGGATATATTGCGGATCCGCCGGATCGATATTCATGATCGAGGGGATCCATTTCACCAGCACGGCGCCGTTGCGCCGCGCCGCCCGCAGGCGTTCGATAGCGTCTTTGCGATTGGGGTTGATGCTGGCACCGAATAACAGGTTGTCGAAGCGCGCGCTCTCGCGTGCGACATAGTTATTGGGCACATAGATCTGTGTCTGTTGCCGGTCCAGCCGGCCGTCGTCGGTCACGTAGCCATCAAGCGCGAGGATGACCGCTTTGCCGACAGTTTCCGATGCGGCAATTTCGCGGCTGAGTTTTTCGATCAGGAAGCGGTCACCGTGCTGTTGCAGGTCTTCCCGGGTAACACCCATCGCCCACAGGTAGAAGGGGAAACGGATGTTGTCATGCATCATGCCATTGATAAAGCAGCCGCTGTCACCATAACCCAGGCCGGCGATATGGACATGGGCATCGATGATCGATTTACCCGCGCCCGGGTCCAGGTCGACGGGTAACTCTGCACCAGCCGGTGCACAGAGGCCGAGAGTCAGGACAAGCAGAAAGGGCAGTGAAAGATGGAACTGCTTACCGGCCGGAGCAGTTTCTGAGCGCATCGCTCGAACCGTTGAAGTCCTGCCGGGTTGCATCCAGCCAGTCCAGCAGGGCCGCCCACGATTCGATATCCTTCTGGGCGTCGCGTTCGTTGAGTTCGTGAATGCCGACGCCCTGTTCCGCAGCACTGACATAGTGCTGGGTATCGCGGATCCTGGCAATCACGGGGATATCGAGGTTCTGCAGAAAACGCTCCAGTTTCTCCACCGCCTTGGTGCGGATACGGGTACGGTTGGTGACGATGGCGAGGCGGGTGTTATGTGTCCGGGCCTTGCCCACCAGCAACAGGTCGCGGATAAAATCAGCGGTGGAATGAATATCGATGGAAGAGGGCAGAACCGGAATCAGGATAATGTCGGCCTCGGCGACCCTGTCCTCCACGTCTACCAGCGCATAACCGGCGGGCGTATCGGTGATGACATAACGGGTGTTATCGGGCACGCGCATCTGCCAGGCCCGTGTCACGCCTTCGCGTGGCGGCTCGTAGGCGGCAACGCCGTGAATCGGTGCCCACCCCGGTTTGCGCTCTTTCAGCCAGCGGCTGCTGGAGCCCTGCCGGTCGTAGTCGAACAATGCCGTACCGAAACCCCGGGAGCCACAATAGCTCGCCAGGTTGGTGGCTACGGTGGTTTTACCGCAGCCGCCCTTGGTATTCATGATACTGATTCGTAGCACAGCGGGACGGACCTCTAGCCCTTGTCTCTTGTTACCTGTTCAGGGCCTTGAGATTCTAGCACGAAAGCCGCCGTCGTCCAGTCGCCGCGCGGCCGCCGGATGGCATGTATCCTGCTGGATCACCGGCATGGCGCGGAATGGCGTCGAACTGGCGGTATACTGCCCTGAATTGGTGTGCCCTGTCGCTCGGCCGCCAGCTTTTGGTGCATAGATAACGCAATGACCACGATGCAAAAAACCGGTCTTCCGTCAGCGGAAGAGAAAGACGTCGCCGATCCACGACAGTCCATCCGCCGGCGACTGGTGTATCTCTATGGCCAGGCGGTGGGCGAAGCCACGACGAAGCGCATCTTCCGCCTGCTGGAGACCCATAAACAGCTGCGCCGGCGTTCCGTCGTCGGTCCTTTCTGGACCCATAAGGACGTGGTATTGATCACCTATGGCGACTCCATCCAGTCGCCCGGCCAGCGGCCGTTGCAGACCCTGCGCAGTTTTCTCAAGCGGCATCTGCCGGATGCTTTCAGCATGGTGCATCTTCTGCCTTTCTTCCCCTGGAGTTCGGATGGCGGTTTTTCGGTGACGGATTTCCGCGCGGTGAACCCGGAACTGGGTGACTGGGAGGACATCGCCGCGCTGGAAGACAGCTATGACCTGGTCTTTGACCTGGTGTTGAACCATTGTTCGCGCGAGAACCTGTGGTTCATCGACTATATCGCCGGTCAGGAACCGGCCTGTAACTACTTTATCGAGGTTGATCCGGCCGAAAACCTGTCGCTGGTAACCCGCCCGCGCAGCACCCCGGTGCTCAGCGGTGTACGTACACACCGAGGCCTGCGTTACGTCTGGACCACGTTCTCCAACGATCAGATCGATATGAACTACGCCAACCCGGACGTGCTGGTGGAGTTCGTGGATATCCTGCTGTACTACTTCCGCCGCGGTGCCCGCATGGTCCGGCTGGACGCGGTGGCCTATCTCTGGAAACAGATCGGCACATCCTGCATTCACCTGCCGCAGACACACCAGATCATCAGGTTGTTCCGCGACGTGCTGGATCTGGTGGAACCGGGCGGCCTGATCATGACGGAGACCAACGTACCGCACGCCGAGAACATCACTTATTTCGGTGAGGGTGACGAGGCGCACCTGGTCTACCAGTTCAGTCTGCCGCCCCTGCTTTTGCACGCCATCTATTCCGGCAATACGCAGTACCTGAAAGGCTGGGCACGCTCCCTGGAGGATTTATCCCTTCCGGCCAACTGCACGTTCTTTAATTTTACCGCTTCCCACGATGGTGTCGGCCTGCGTCCATTGGAAGGGCTGGTACCGGATGCCGAGATCGAGCGCATGCTCGAAGCCATGCGCGAGCGTGGTGGTTACATATCCACCCGCAGAAACAGTGATGGCAGCGATTCGCCCTATGAGTTGAATATCAGCTATTTCGATGCCTTCAAATCGCCGCATGATGAGCACAACCGCTGCCAGGTGCCGGCGTTTCTGCTGTCACAGGCCATAGCGCTGAGTTTCAAGGGGATACCCGCCGTTTATATACACAATCTGACGGCGACACCCAATGATACAGTGGGCGTTGAGCGCACGGGGCTGACACGGGCGGTCAATCGCCGTCAGTGGGACCGTGGTGAACTGGAAAGCCTGATGGCCAATCCCGCCAGCGACACCGGCAGGGTATTTGCCACCTGCAAGCAATTACTGCAAGTGCGTAAACGCCAGCGCGCCTTTCATCCCGATGCCGCGCAGCAGGTGCTGGATCTGGACAACGGCCTGTTTGGATTGAAACGCACCTCGCTCGATGGCGAGCAGCAGATCATTTGCCTGTTCAACTGCATGGCCTCGGCTGCGAGCGTCGACACCGCGCTGTTACCGGTTGATATCCGCGACTGGACCGACCTGATCGAAGCGGCCGGGGTGCAGTTTGTCGAGCGTAAACTGCTGTTACCGCCTTACACGGCCTGCTGGTTCAGTAACGCCTGACCGTTTTCACTGGCTGTCGGCCGCCACGGCGGTGCGTATCTGTTCGCCAAAATCCGGGATAGCGCTGTGCACGCGGTTCCAGTTGGGAATAAAAGGCGCCTCCATGGGATTGGCCAGGAATGACTCGCCGGCATTCATGATGCCCTGGGCGAACAGGTCGACGCTGCCTTCTTCCATGTGCCGGTCGAAGTTGAGGCCATTGATCTTGGCGTCATAATAGTATTGTTCGATGGATTCAAGCGCTATTCTGAAATAGCTCGCCTTGATGGAACGGAAGCATTCGGGCGACAGGGGGATGCCTTCGGTCGCCAGCTTGCGGAACAGCGACTTGGCAATTTCCACGCTCATTTTTACCAGCCCGCTCTCCTGTTCTTCTGCGGACAGAACCTGGTGTTTGTGATCATAGGTATCGGCGATGTCCACCTGGCACACCTGGTGGCGGGACAGGTTGCGATACACTTCAGACAGGACACCGACTTCAAGACCCCAGTCACCCGGAATGCGCACCGTTTGAATGAAATCACGCCGCAGTGAAAATTCGCCTGATAGTGGATAACGGAAGCTGTCCATGAATTCCAGGTAGTCGAGCGATCCGACAACTTTTTTGAGGGCGCGCAACAAGGGAGTAACGAACAGCCGTGTGAGACGACCGCTGAGCTTGTCACCATTAATGCGTGCGTAATAACCCTTGCAGAATTCAAAACTGAACGTCGGGTTGGCTACCGGGTAAAAGAGACGGGCCGGGAAATAGCGGTCATAGGTTATGATGTCGCAATCGTGCAGGGCAACCGCCTCGATGTGTTCCAGGGACAGGGCATAGCCCAGGCAGAACCAGACATTACGGCCCTTGCCTTCGTGGGTCGGTGACAGGCCTTCGCCGGCCAGTTGCTTATCCAGATTGCGCAGACGTTCGCCATCGTTCCACAGGATATGCGTGCGTTGTGGCAGCACGCTGAAAAACTCCCGGGCATGCCGGAACTGTTCCTGCGTGGCACGGTCGAGGCCGATGATAATGTCATTGATGTATTTCGCCTGTTGCAGCTCCTTGACGATGCGCGGCAACGCCTCACCCTCAAGCTCTGAATACAGGCTGGGCAGTATCAGTGCCATGGGGCGCGCCTCGGAAAAATCAGCGAGTTCCTGTTCCAGCGATTCGATCGGCCGGTCACGCAACTTGTGCAGGGTGGTGATGTCGCCGTTCTGAAAAAAGTCAGCCATGAAGGGTCCTTTGGGTGCCGTGTTCCGGATCCAGTCCGTCGAGATAGTGCTGGAAGAAGGCATTCCAGCCTTCGGGCCCGCTGGACTGTGTTTCAACCTTCTGCCCGCCTGTCTCGACCTGTAGCCAGCCACCGTCCCTGCGGCGGATGACGACGGCGATATCCGCTGCCTGCAGCATCCCGGTGTCATTGGGGCTGTCGCCGAGCGCAATTCGGGTGAAGCCGGCAAATCCCTCGGCGGAAAACAGTTCGCCGAGCCGGTCAATCGCCTGCGCCTTGCCGGCCTGGCCGAGTACGTGGCTGAAACGACCGCCCCTGACCAGCGTGTAGTGGCGCTGTGCCAGTTCATGCCGGAACTGCCTGAATGCCGCGTCGCTGTCTTTCCAGACCAGGGGTTCGGAGCAAAGCCGCTGCCGGGCCAGGTGGGCCGCTCCGGTATCGAGACCGGTGAGTCTGGCGACATCGGTATCGGACAGATCGGCAAAGCCGCTGAATCTGAAACCATACGACTGCCGCAGTTCGGCGAGCGTACCGAGTATGTCGGCATAATCCACGGACAGGTACTCGACCTGGTAGCGCCCCACGCGTTGCAACGTTGACGCCGAATTGAAATAGCCGGATGGCCAGGCGATCAAGCCGCCGTTTTCGGCAATGCAGGGCCCGTTCAAACCGAGTTCGCGATTGAGCCCGTCCAGTTCGGCCAGCGTTTTGCTGGTGACCGGGATAACCGGTATGCCCAGTTGTGCAAGTCGCTGCAGGGCCGGCGCCGCTGCCTCGAAACTGTAGGTGTCGTGGTCCAGCAGTGTGCCGTCGAGATCCGTGTATACCACCACGGGCCGGGCAGGTTTCCTGAAACGCGTGTTCATAGGGTATCCATTACGCTTTGTAATGTACCACTTTTCGGGCGTCTTTATGCGGCGTTACGGCAATTGCCAGCAACGGATAATCTGTTCGGTGGTGGCCGCGAGATAGTCGCCGGAGCGCGCAATCGCCTGTTCCAGCGTTACCGGGCCGGGACAGAGGCTGAAAACGGCGCTGAAGCCACTGGCGTGTAATGCGCAGGCGCTGTCATCGAGACTGCCGGCGATGGCAATACAGGGCACGGCGTGTTTTTGTGCCAGCGCCGCGACCGCGCCCGGCGCCTTGCCGAAGCGGGTCTGGCTGTCCAGGCGGCCTTCGCCGGTAAGAACCAGGTCCGCACCGGCGATGGCACGTTCGACCTCCAGCAGTGACAGCACCAGTTCGGCGCCCGGTTTCAGGTCGGCATTGAAGAAGGCCTTGAGCCCGGCCCCCAGGCCGCCGGCCGCGCCGCCGCCGGGCAGAGTGCTGATGGTCTGTCCAAGGTCGCGCTCGATTACCGCCGCCAGGTTTGCCAGGCCCCGTTCGAGTAGCGTCACCGTGGCCGGGCTGGCGCCTTTCTGCGGTGCGTATACGCCGGCGGCTCCCGTTTCACCGAGCAGGGGATTGTCGACATCGCAAGCGACTTCCAGCCTGGTCGACGACAGGCGTGGATCCTGGTTGGTCGCGTCGATACGCCGGATGCGTTGCAGGTTTGCGCCGTTTCCTTTCAGTGGCCGGTCGTGCTCGTCCAGAAAGCGTACGCCCAGTGCACTGGCCAGGCCGGTGGCACCGTCGGTGGTCGCGCTGCCACCGATACCGAGCACGATATGCCGGGCCCCCAGGTCCAGTGCCGCCCGCATCAACTGCCCGACGCCTTCGCTGGAAGCCTGCAGTGGGTCCAGTTGATCCGGTGCCAGTAAGGCCAGACCCGCCGCCGTGGCCATTTCGAGCACGGCCAGTTGCCGTGACGGGGTGTACAGAAAATCAGCGTCGACCGTGTTGCCGAGTGGGCCCCGAACATTACAGCTGTGGCGTTCGGCGGCCAGCGGGGCCTGCAGGGCATCCAGCAGTCCATCACCGCCATCGGCGACCGGTATGGCCTGTATCTGTGCATCGGCCAGCGCACGGCGAATACCGGTGCACATGGCGTCTGCTGCCTCGGCGGCGCTGAGAGACCCCTTGAAAGCATTGGGGGCGACGACGATCTTCACCGCAGCGTGCCTGGTTCGTTCCGGCCATGCAGGGGGTAGGGTAACGGCATGGCGAATGATTGTAGCGAAAAGCGGGTGACGATTACATGCCGCGGGTGGTCGTTGCCATTTATTGCCGATCACCCATAATAGGGCCCATCAATCGTCGTTGCGTGTGAGGTGTGTAGTGCCACGTGTTATTTCCGGATTTTCCCCGGCCAATCGCCTAAGCGGTACGTTCCTGATCGTACTGGCCCTGATGTGTTCCGCTGTCCGTGCGGATATCGAAGGCGTGACCGTCGAATACCACCAACTGGCCGAAGAGCAACGTTTCGACGGTGTGGTCGAGGCCGTTTCCCGGTCGACGGTTTCCGCCCAGACCGCGGGGGAAATTGTCGAACTGCCCTATGATGTCAACGATTTCGTCCCCAAGGAGGCGGTCATTGTCCGTATCGATGATACCCGTCAGAAAGCGGAACTGGACAAGGCGGAAGCGGACGAGGCGAGGGCGCGCGCCCGTCTGAAAGAGGCCGAGTCGACGTACCAGCGCAACCGGCGCCTGATAAAGGAAAATGCCGTCAGTAAATCACAGCTGGATAAATCGGAAGCGGACCTCAAGTCGGCGCGGGCGCAGGTCGAACTGGCGGTGGCGGCGCACAGGCAGGCGCGCGAACAGTGGGAATACACCACGGTCAGGGCGCCGTTCGACGGGGTCGTGGTCGAGCGCTTCGTTGAGCTCGGCGAACAGGTGCAGGTAGGTACCCGGTTGGGTACGGGGTTGTCGCTGGAAAAACTGCGGGTCAAGACCGAGGTGCCGGCGCATTATGCACTGCAGGTGCGTGAAATCGGCCATGCCAGGGTGGAGACACCGGCCGGCAACTGGCTGGCGAGCGATCAGCTGACGTTCTTCCCCTATGCGGATCCGGACAGTCACTCGTTCAGTGTGCGTGTGGATCTGCCCGAAGGCCAGTACGGGCTGTACCCCGGCATGCTTGTCAAGGTGGCGTTTGATATCGGCACAAAACGCGAACTGGCGATACCCGGCCGGGCAATCGTGCACCGCAGCGAGGTGACCGGGGTCTATGTTATCGGCGAGAACCAGGCCCTGCAGTTCAGGCAACTGCGGATCGGGCGCGACGTGCCGGGAGGGCTGAGCGTGGTGCTTGCCGGTCTCGAAGCCGGCGAACGTATTGCACTGGACCCCGTGGCCGCCACCATCCTGCTGAAACAGCAGCGCAGCGGTGCGGCTGATGAGTGACCGGCTGGGGTTTTCCGGGCGCGTCGCCCGCCAGTTCCTGCAAACCGAAATCACGCCCTTGCTCGCCCTGCTGGGCCTGCTGCTGGGGTTGTTCGCCATCGCAATTACGCCCCGCGAGGAGGAACCCCAGATCGATGTGACCTTCGCCAATGTTTTTATCCCGTTTCCCGGCGCCTCGGCGCATGAAGTCGAACAACTGGTGACATCCTCCGCCGAGCAGGTGTTATCGGAGATCGAGGGCGTCAAGCATATCTATTCTGTCTCCCGGCCGGGGATGTCGATTCTGACCATCGAGTTCGACGTCGGTGAACAGCGTACCGCGGCCATCGTGCGACTGTATAACGCACTTTATTCCAACCAGGACTGGCTGCCCGCCAATATCGGCGTCGGTCAACCGCTGGTCGACCCGAAAGGTATCGACGATGTCCCCATTGTATCCATCACCCTGTGGAGCGACGATCCCCGGCAGGGTGCGAGTGAACTTCGCAGTGTCGCCCATGCCCTGGAAGTCGAACTGAAGCGGGTGCCTGGTACCCGCGATATCTATACGATCGGCGGTCCGGACCCGGTGGTGCACGTGCTGCTGGACGTACAGCGACTGGCAGGCTACGGCATTGCACTGCGCGATCTGCGCAATGCGCTGCAGGCGGCCAACCGTTCCAGCGAGGCCGGCGCACTGGTGGCCGACAACCGGGAAATACGCATCAAGGCCGGTGAGCTGATCCGCTCTCCGGAGGAAGTTGGCGGACTGGTGGTGGGTATGCATGAGGGCGGTCCCGTTTACCTGCGCGATGTCGCCACCATTCGTCGCGGTCCCGACCAGCCCGAACAGTATGTCTGGTATGGCAATGGCCCGGCCAGTGGTGAACAGGACGGTATGTCGGCCATACAACCCGCCGTGACACTGGCGGTGGCCAAGCAGCCCGGTACCAATGCCGTACAGATAGCCGACCAGCTGATCGCGCGCATGGAAGCCCTGCAGGGCATTTTCATCCCGGACGGGATTCAGGCCCGGGTCACTCGAAACTATGGTGTGACGGCAGACCAGAAAGCACAGACGCTGATTAAAAAGCTGATCTTCGCCACGGCATCGGTGGTGTTGCTGGTCATTTTCACCCTCGGCTGGCGCGAGGCCTTCATTGTCGGTTCGGCGGTGATCATCACGCTGGCCATTACCCTGTTTGCGTCCTGGGCCTGGGGCTTTACCCTTAACCGGGTATCGCTGTTCGCCCTGATATTTTCCATCGGTATCCTGGTCGACGATGCCGTCGTGGTGGTGGAGAATATCCATCGCCACATGCAGATGGGTCGGCTCAATCTGGTCGAGGCCATTCCCCGGGCCGTGGACGAGGTCGGTGGGCCGACTATCCTGGCGACCTTTACCGTAATCGCGGCGCTGCTGCCGATGGCCTTCGTCACCGGCCTGATGGGGCCGTACATGAGCCCCATCCCGATCAATGCCAGTCTGGGAATGCTGATTTCACTGGCGGTCGCGCTGGTGGTTACCCCCTGGATGTCACTGAAGCTGCTCGGTAAGGGGCACGGCACAGCACCGGCTCATAGTGAAAATGCCGATGGTCGCCTGGTGAACTTTTTCCGGCGCATGCTGACACCGTTCCTCAGGCAGGCACAGGGGCGTCGGGCGCGTTACCTGATGCTGCTGGCCGTGGTATTCCTCATCATTGTTTCCGTCGCCCTGGCCGGTTTCAGGCTGGTGATACTGAAGATGCTGCCGTTCGACAATAAGTCCGAGTTCCAGGTGGTGGTGGACATGCCCGAGGGTACGTCGCTGGAACAGACCAATCGTGTGTTGACGGCACTGTCGCGGGAGCTTGCCACGGTAGCGGAGGTCAAGGATTACCAGATCTATGCCGGCACGGCGGCGCCGATCAATTTCAATGGCCTGGTGCGTCAGTACTACCTGCGCAGTGGCGCCAATGTCGGTGATATACAGGTAAATCTCGCGGATAAAGCGCAGCGCGAGCGCAAAAGCCACGAAATTGCACGGGCTGTCCGCGAGCCCCTGTCGGCCATCGGCAGGCGCTTTGGCGCGGTGGTCAAAGTCGTCGAGGTACCGCCGGGCCCACCCGTACTGTCGCCGCTGGTTGCGGAAATCTACGGCCTGGATTACCCGGGGCAAATCGATATCGCCACCCAGGTAAAAGCCGTCTTCCAGGATACGCCGGACATCGTCGATATCGATGACAGTGTCGAATTCCCGGCACCACGCTGGATCGTGCGTGTCGATCGCGACCGGGCGGCGCGCCTCGGTGTCGCCCAGGACAGCGTGGTCACCGCCATTGAAACCCTGTTGAGCGGCGAGGATGTCAGCTATCTGCACGATCCCGATGCCAAGTACCCGGTAGCGATCCGGCTCGAACTGCCGGTTGCCGAAAAGGCCTCAATCGACCGCCTGCTGGGCCTTGAAGTGGCGGCTCGCGGGGGTGGGCTGGTGCCCCTGTCAGAGGTGGTATCTGTCGAGCACTCGACCATCGAACGCTCGATTTACCACAAGGATCTGCTGCCGGTGGTGTTCGTTACCGGTGACATGGCCGGTGCGCTGGACAGTCCCCTGTACGGCATGGCGGCCATTTACGCCTCGGTAAGGGACAAGCTGTCGGTTTACTCTGAACCGATCGGGCAGTATTTCATCCAGGCGCCGGACAACCCTTACCGCTACAGCCTGAAATGGGATGGCGAGTGGCAGATTACCTATGAAACCTTTCGTGACATGGGTATTGCCTATTCGGTCGGCCTGATCCTGATTTACCTGCTGGTAGTGGCGCAATTCCGTTCCTACCTGGTACCGCTGATCATCATGGCGCCGATACCGTTGACCATTATCGGCGTCATGCCGGGACACGCGCTGCTTGGTGCCAAGTTTACCGCGACGTCGATGATCGGCATGATCGCCCTGGCCGGTATCATCGTGCGTAATTCGATACTGCTGGTGGATTTCATCAACGAGGAAATTGCCCGCGGTGTCTCGTTCGAGGACGCCGTGGTTCGGGCCGGCGCGATACGCGCCAAACCGATTATCCTGACCGGCCTGGCGGCCGTACTGGGGGCGCTGTTTATTCTTGATGACCCGATCTTTCGCGGCCTGGCGATTGCGCTTATTTTCGGGCTGCTGGTTTCGACCGTGTTGACCCTGGTCGTGATCCCGGTAATGTACTATGCCCTGATGCGCCAGCGTAAACAGGTTTCCGCTGGCGAATAAAACATTCTCACAAGTCTTCCGGCAACACAGGCAATATTTTTCTTATGAGCGAATATCAGCATATATTATACGCAGCAGACTTTTCAGATTCTTCCAACGCCGCCGCGCTACGGGCGGTGGCGCTGGCCAGATGCTTTGACGCCAGGCTGAGCCTGTTGCATGTCATAGATTATTTTCCCGAGGATGTACCCGTTGATCTTATTTGTCCGGAAAACAGGGATCCTGCCAAACACCTGCTGGCACACGCGCAGGAGCGGTTAGACCAATTGGCAGTAAAACTCGACTATGAAGGAGCGCAGGGCCGGGTGATATTCAGTAGGCGTTCTGCCGCATGGGAAATCGCGGAATTTGCAAAACAGGAAGAAGTCGACCTGGTAGTCATCGGTAGCCACGGCAGCCATGGTCTGTCGGAAATACTGGGCGCCACCGCCGGCAGCCTGGCTCACCGTATCAGCTGTGACCTGCTGGTGGTCCGTCCCGGTTAGAGCCGCCTGTCACCAGTAACGGGGTGGCCAGTGGAACCTGGCCACCCCGTTTTGTTTGAAGTTGTATCAGGGGAACGCCGGTATGGTCGGCTCGGTACCCTCGAAGTCGGCATCCGCATGATGCTTCTTGACCAGTGTCTGGATTTCGTCGACACGGTCCTTGGGAACATCCACCAGTACCAGAATCTGCCCCGCCTTGACGGCATCCTCGAACTGCTTGATGTGGGTGTTTTCCACGTCCATGCCGATCATGCCCCCCAGCCAGGCACCCATGCCGGCTCCCGCCAGGCCCATGGCCAGCAGGGCACCGCCGGCGATGACTACGCCGGGGAAGGCCATTGCCGCCAGACCGGCAACGATACCCGTCGCACCACCGGCGGCAATGCCACGCTCCACGGCCGGGACAAAGTCACTCTTCTGCAGCAGTGAGGCTTCAGGCAGGTCCTGCAACGCTGTTCCTTCCCTGGCGATAACGTGCATGTGGCGTTCCTCGATACGTGCCAGCAGCAGTTCGTCCACAACCTTGTGGGTAACCTCCAGGTTGGGTAACAGAAAATAGAGTCGTCTCATGTTTTGCCTCCTTAGCAGTTTGTCTAAATTATAGCGCTTTACCGGTAACTATACACGCCGCTCCTCGATTCACGCCAATGGCCTTGGGGGACTGAAAAAGGGGGATGAGATTCAAACTCGACGATCTCCTGGCGCTGCCGGGGGCGGGTCACCGGCGATATTCCGGAAACAATTGGCGGGAGTTGATACAGGTCAACAAATAGCCGCTCTTGTTGCTGCTTCTGCTGGCAAAAGGCGTATATCGTGACTATAGTTGCCAAGATGTGCTGTGCGGCATCCGTCGCATGGAGCTGGCAATGTTCAGCTACCCCTGGTCTGGATGCGTGCTACGGGAGGAGATGGAGGCATGAACCTGCGTTGCCGTTTTCCGCCGGTGCTGGCGGGTATTGTGATCGGCATTTCCATGTTGCTCGCCTTCGTCGTTGCCGGACGGGGTATCGGTGTCAGCGGCACGATGACGCGTCTGGTCGCCACCGTGCAGCACTGGCTGTTACCGGAACTCACCGAAAAGAGCGCTTATTTCGGTGATTATTTTGCCTATGGCGCTCACCCGCTGGACGACTACCTCAGCTACCTGATGATCGGCCTGCTGGCCGGTGCCTTTGCCGGTGCCTGGTCGTGCGGCGATTTACGCTTCGAAGTGCAGCGTGGCCCACGAATTTCAGCAGCCGGCCGGCTCATCTATGCGCTCATCGGCGGTGCCATCACCGGTTTTGCGGCACGCCTGGCGCGTGGCTGCACCAGCGGTCAGGGACTGGTTGGGGCTGCCCAGCTTTCCGTCGGCTCGTGGGCCTTCCTCATATGTATCTTTGTCGGCGGTTTCGCGACAGCCTGGTTTGTGAGAAAGCAATGGATCTAGTCGCGCCACTGGTAAAAACCGGTATCATTTCCGAAGCCATGAACCAGTGGCTGGCCGTACCCATCGGGTTTATTTTCGGGTTTGGGCTGTATCACGCCGGTTTCACCGACTGCCGCAAGATTGCACGCGCTTTCTACCTCAAGGACGTCGGCGTACCGGTGGTCATGTTTTCCGCCATCATCACCGGCATGCTGGGCCTGTGGCTGCTCAGTCTTGTCGGCTTCATCGATACGTCAAAAATATATTACCTGTCGACCTACCTGGTACCGATGGCGGTCGGTGGTGTGCTGTTCGGTATCGGCATGGCCATCGGCGGTTTCTGCCCGGGTACCGCGGCCGCTTCGATTGCTACCGGGCGAATCGATGCGATGGTATTTGTGCTCGGTTTCCTCGGTGGTTCCATCCTGTTCGGTGACCTGTTTCCGGTATGGGGCGATTTCTACAACAGCGACTACAAGGGTGTCTACCGGCTGGACCAGTTGTTCGGTATGAACCTCGGCTCGGTGGTGCTGATACTGGTAGTGGCGGCGGTAGCCGGCAGCTTGTTCATGCGCCTCGGCCAGCACCTGTTCTGGTCGACACCGCCGGACCAGAGTATGCAGCCGGAGCAGGTGGTGAAATACGAGGCGCCGCTGGTGGTACTGGCGCTGGTCGTGGGCGGTATTTTGGCTTTCTTTCCGACGGACAGTTTCCTTAAACAGGATACCTCCTGGTACATCATCCAGAAGCAGGCGGCACCGGTTCCGGTACAACAGCAGCCCGGGGCTGCGGTGAATACGCCGGCCAGGGATCAGCTGGAGACGACGCCTGCACCGACACCCCCGGGAGATTAGGGATGTCGAACGAGGGGGTACGGGTTTGAACCGGCGTGAATTCATCAAGGTCTCCGGCCTGCTGGGGATGGGCAGCGTGGCTTCACCGCTACTGCTCAGCGGCTGCAGCGCGCACCCGCTGCCCGGCACGGGGCAAGTCAGTCGCACGCCGACATACTGTGACATGTGTTTCTGGAAATGTGCGGGCTTCGTCCACCAGGAAGACGGACAGCCATGGAAGGTCACCGGTAACGACGATGACCTGCACAGCGCGGGTCGATTGTGCACCCGTGGTACCGCCGGGCTGGGCAGCTACGAGGACCGTGACCGGCTGAAAAAACCGCTGTTGCGTGTGACCGACGCAGACGGCCGCCAGACTTTCCGCGAAGCCTCCTGGGAGGAGGCGCTGGATTTTGTCGCCACTCGCCTGAAGTCAGTGGCCGACAGGTACGGCCCTGATTGTGCGGCCCTGTTGAATCACGGTACCGGCGCCAATCACTTCCGGCATCTGATGCGTGCCTACGGTTCCGGCACCAATGCCGAGCCGGCCTTTGCCCAGTGTCGCGGGCCACGTGACATCGGTTTCGAACTGACTTTCGGTGAAGGCCTCGGTTCTCCCGAGCGGACCGATATGGAGCATTCGCGCTGTATTGTGCTGATCGGTTCGCACATCGGCGAGAACCTGCACAACGGCCAGGTGCAGACACTGGCATCCGCCTTGCGCCGCGATGCCACGCTGATTACCGTCGACCCGCGCTTTTCTGTCCCTGCCGGCAAGTCAAAGTACTGGTTGCCGATCAAACCGGGCACCGATATTGCGCTGCTGCTGGCGTGGATGCACGTACTGATCGACGAGGATCTCTGCGACAAGGACTACATCGAACGTTATGCCACCGGTTATGAGCAGCTGCGCGAGCACGTGGCGCGCTACTCACCGGAATGGGTCTACCTGGAAACCGGCATCGAACCCGGGTTGATTCGTACCACGGCACGGGAAATGGCGGCCAGCGCACCGGCGACCCTGATCCATCCCGGCCGGCATACGGTCTGGTACGGCGATGACACCCAGCGCTCGCGCGCCATTGCCATGCTGAATGCGTTGCTGGGCAGTTGGGGCCGTCAGGGCGGTCTTTACATAAAAGAGAGCGTGGAGTTGCCAAGCTACCCGCTGCCTGACTACCCGAAACCGAAGAGCACCTATCTTGCTGCGCACGGCGATCGTTACCCTTTTGCCAATGAGGGTGTTACCAACGCGGTGATCGAGGCATCCATTGGTGAGGATGCCCACTACAAGGCCTGGCTGGTGTATGGCACCAACCTGCCGATGACTATTCCCGGTATCCGGCCACAGCTCAAGGCGGCGATTGATTCGCTGGAACTGGTCGTGGTCGTTGACACCATGCCGATGGAAATCACCGGCTATGCCGATGTTATTCTGCCGGAGTGCACCTACCTTGAACGCTATGATGATTTGCGCAATGCCGGCGAACGGCATCCCTCGCTGGCATTGCGCATGCCGGCCTTCGAACCCCGTTACGACAGCAAACCCGGCTGGTGGATTGCAAAACAACTCGCTCATCGCCTGGGCCTGGAAAAGTATTTTCCCTGGAATGATTATGCCGAAGTGATCGACTGGCAGCTGAAACAGGTCGGCTCGTCGCTGGAAGAAATGAAGAAGATCGGCATCAGGAATTTTCCGCGTAGCGGTGCAAAATACTTCGCACCGGGTGAGGCGGTCAGCTTCTATACACCGAGCGGCAAGATTGAACTGTATTCACAACAGCTCGCCGACAAGGGTTTCGACCCCATGCCCGAGTATACCCGTCCGGAACAGCCGCCGGAGGGCTTTTACCGGCTGAACTACGGTCGTATGCCGGCGCATACTTTCGGCAAGACCACCAACAATGCGCTGTTGTTTCAGCTGGCGCCCGAGAATACGCTGTGGGTGAATCCGCTGGTCGCCAGTGAAAAGAAAGTCAAGAATGGTGAATACGTTTACCTGGTGAATCCCGAGGGGGTTTTCAGCAACCGTATACGGGTGCGTGTCACGGAACGCGTGCGGCCCGACTCGGTATTCATGGCGCACGGATTCGGGCATCGTTCACGCCGCCTGCGCCTCACCCACGAGGTCGGCGCCGACGATTCGGAACTGATGAGCAATGTGAAAATCGATCCCTTGATGGGTGGTACCGGGATGCGTGGCAATTTCGTCACCATCGTCAAGGAGACTGTCTGATATGGCTCATTACGCAATGGTCATCGACACCAGGCTGTGTATCGGCTGCTGTGATTGCGTGGTGGCCTGCAAAACCGAGAACAAGGTGCCTGTCGGACTGAACCGGGACTGGGTGGTGGAGGCTACACAGGGCACCTACCCGAACCTGAAAACCGAGTTCCGATCCGAGCGTTGCAACCACTGTTCGCATGCAACTTGCGTAACCATGTGTCCGACGGGTGCGAGCCACCACTGGAACGGCAGCAATATCGTGCTGGTGGACCCCAACAAATGTACCGGCTGCAAGGCCTGTATTGCCGCCTGTCCCTACGATGCCCGTCTCATCATGCACCCCGGCGGCTATATCGACAAGTGTACCTTCTGCCACCACCGCGTTGAAAAGGGGCTGGACCCCGCCTGCGTGTCTTCCTGTCCGACACACTGCATGCACTTCGGTCTGCTGGACGATCCATCCAGCAACGTCAGTGAACTGTTGCGTACGCGTGAACACAAGGTGCTGGCGCCGGAAACCGGCAACCAACCCAACGTCTATTACCTGATCTGAGGACGCCGCGGTCATGCTCGAAGAAATCCTGGTAAGCGCTCGCAGCAACCCCCACATCGACCCGGTGATGGAGGTCTGGGGTTGGGAGATATCAGTGTACCTGTTCCTCGGTGGCCTGACTGCCGGCATCATGTTCTTCTCGGCGCTGATGTTGCTGCTGAAAAAGGATGAGGAAGCGCCGTTTTCGGTCAACGGCCTGGCGTTGCTGGGTATCGTGGTGCTGTCGCTGGGTATGACGACGCTGTTTCTCGATCTGTCGCATAAACTGTTCGTGTGGCGTTTCTACACCACCTTCGAGCCGACCTCGCCGATGTCCTATGGCGCCTGGATCCTGATCCTGTTTTATCCCGTGGCGATCCTGCAGGTGTTGTCGACACTCAGGAAAGGCTATCCCTGGTTTGCCAACCTGGTGAACGATATTCCGCGGGTAGCCGATTTGCTGGACCTGACCGAGCGTTACCGGCGCCTGATCGCCTGGCTGGCAATCCCGATTGCGGTCAGCCTGGGGATCTATACCGGCATCCTGCTCAGTGCCTTCAGCGCGCGCCCGTTCTGGAATACCGGTTTGCTGGGCCCGCTGTTCCTGATCTCGGGTTTGTCTACCGGTGCCGCCCTGACTGCCCTGATTGCACGGCAGCATGGTGAGCGCCGTCTGCTTACCCGTATTGATATCGGGTTGATTGTGGTCGAGTTGCTGATCGTGGCGCTGCTGCTGATTAACCTGGCTACCGGCTCAAAACCACAACTCGATGCGGTGGCCATGCTGATGAGTGGCGGCTATGCGGCCGGGTTCTGGGGCGTGTTCGTGGCGCTCGGCTTGCTGGTGCCGCTGGTGCTGGAGTATTTCGAGCTTCGTGGCAGTGTCCGGCGTTTCGCCATGTTGGCACCGGTGCTGGTGCTGGTGGGCGGTTACGTGCTGCGTGTCATCGCCGTAGACCTGGGACAGGAAACCACGTGGATCGATTACCCGTCGGAATTCAATACACAGTTGCTGGAGCGGTTGCACTGATTCAGCCGTGGAGACAAGACTCATGACCGGAAGACTATGGACACCGATATCGCTGTGCCTGCTGGCAGGCATGCTTATTACGGCCTGCAGCGACAAGGATCGACTATCGCAGCAGCAGGTGCGCAGCTTCGCACAGGTGGCCCAGAGTGTGGCTCGTCAGGATGACCGCATCCTGGCTGGAGACCTGGCGCGCTGGCTTGTCGAGGCGCGCAAGGATTTTGTTCTTATCGATCTACGCCCGGCGGCGGATTATGACAAGGGCCATATCGAGGGCGCACAGAACCTGGCGGTGACGGAACTGGTTACACCGGAGAAGCTTGAAGCGTTACCGACAGACCGCAGGGTCATCGTCTATTCGCAGGGTTCCGAGCTGGCCAGCCAGGCCGTGGTGCTGCTGCGCCTGGCGGGTTACGATGCCAGTTTGTTGCTGGGCGGTTACAACTTCTGGGCCCGGCACGTGCTCAACCCGGATATTTCACCGACGCGGGCCGATGGCGAGTATCCGCGCGTTCCGGAACAGCAGGCCATTGCCTGTTATTTTGTAGGTGGGAACCAGGCGGCGCGGATGTCCACGCCCAAACACAAAATCCCCGCCTTTGTGCCGCCGGTTTCCAAACCTGAGGCGCGGCCGCTGCGTAAGAGGAAGCGCAAAGAACATTGCTGATCGATCGAAGCGAGCAAGTTGCTCTCGCCAGACTATTTTTCCGGCGATAGCGGTACCGACAGAATGCCTTTGATCTCCAGGTTCGAAAACGGGCGGCAGGTGCTTTTCGCCGGGTATTCATCTGCCCGCGCGAGGCCAGTCCAGGCGTCGGCAGCCAGTCCGTCGGCCAGAGCCTTCATCCGGGGGAAAAATTTCCATTGGGAACCATCCTGGTGTAACTGTCCCTGGCCGAGTCCCAGTGTTGTCGGTGAGCGATGGCAGGATTCACAGTCGCGAGCCATGCCCGTGGTATGTGGTTCAGTTGCTGTGAAACGCCGTGTAAAAAGGGGATTTTTCCAATCCGGGTGAGTGACTGTCATGATCATGCCCGGTATGACCGGGACGATGCGGTCAAAGTCATTGACCCCCAGTGGTGGTTCCTCGTTGCGCACGTTGCTGCGGGTTGCATGCCACTCTCCCGCTGTTATTGTCTGATCCATATGATCGAATTGTTCACCGGCGGCATCATATTCCAGGTGGCACCCATAGCATTGCGGTGCCCACTGACTGTGGCAGGCCGAGCAGCTCAGGCGGCCGTGTTCCTCCGCAAGGCGATGTTCGCTGTCGAAGTAGGGTGGTATCAGCAGACGATCCCCGGTCAGTTTGAGATGTAGCCAGGCATTATCCCCTTGTAGTTCGATGTGCCATAGCGGCGTGCCATTGGCAGTTACCGGGATGCGTGTGTCGGTTTTGACGGGGTAGGGGATGCGTGGCAAGAGGGCACGGTAAGCAAGCGGCCACTGCTTCGGGCTAATCGTACGGGTTATGTGGTGACAATCCTCACAGCGGATGTCGACGGCCTGCTGTTGCTTCAATGGGAGAACCGTTGTCGCGGTACCCATGAGATCCTTCTCGGTGTGACAGTCGATACAGGCCATGCCGGCCGCGTGGTGGCGGTCAGCGGGGCGGAACTCGACATTACGACCATCTTCCAGCTGATGCGTGTCTGCAGTGATGCTGTCGATTTCCGCCAGACCGGCATAATTCAGTGAAATGCGGCCTGAGCGCGAGTGGCAGCCGAAACAGCGCGCATCGCTCACCCGCGCAGTCAGTGTCGGGTGTGACTGTGACGACTGGTCATTGATATGACAGGCCAGACAGCCGCCACCACGATCCTGTGTGGCATCGAGCTGGTGAGCCGTCTTGTTCTGGCCCAGATGGCAGCTTGCACATGATTTTCGCAGCAGACTGTCGGCCGGTGTGTGGGTGAGGTGCTGCAGGTCGTTGTGGCCGGGGCGATCGACGGTTTCGCCGAATGCCTGCCGTGTGGTCGACACCATACCCCTGCCGGTATGCATCAGGCTGTGTGTGACGCTGTTGACCTTGTCGGCATGGCAGTCACCGCAGGTCTGCCCGGCACTGTCCATATTACCGGGGAAGGCAATCAATCCCCGGTGAGCAGTTGTTTGAGATGCCGCGGTCGCGTCACCGGCATGACAGTATACACAACGCTGTGCAAGCGATGCGTGTGCTGGGTGAAAGCCCTGCTTCATTTTTTCGTGGCAGTTTATGCAGCCGGTGCCGCTTGTCTGTGTGGTAGTTGCAAGACAGACAAGCAGGATGACTAACTGCAGCGAAGAAATGTATTTGTCTGTAACGGGATCACCTCGCCATGCACAGGCTTATCAGGTCCGGCCACGAAATCGGCTTTTATACATCAGTCTCCGGAATACAATGAATGAGCCCGATTCTCAAACAAGCGCAGCAGTTGAGCGCCAGTGCCTCTCAGCATTTGTTCCAGGGGGTGTTTTAAAAGCCCGGCCTGTAACGCCAGCGTCATTTCGACACTGAGTTCACAATGATTTTCCGGTAGTGGCGTAAAACGCCAGTCAATGGTCATTTCACGGAATGGCGTGTCGCTGCTCGTAATCAGGATGCGGTTGCAATCATCGAGCAGTGCAGTGGAATCGAAATGCAGATCCAGCAGGCCGAGCCGGAGCTGTTGTTCGACCCGCAGCCGGGAATTGTCCGAATGCACTATACGTGCTGAAGACCAGCCGGGCAGAAACGACGGGTAGCTTTCGATATCAGCGATCAGCGTAAACAATTGTCCGCAGGTATATGGCAGCTGTTTGGAATCGAAGTAGTGCATGCCTCCTTCATTTTCGCGCACGCAGCAGGAAGTGCACAATCACGGCAGCCACCACAAACAGGATGAGTAACTGATCCCAGCCATTGATTGCATGATTCACGTGGTTGAGTACGCCGGGGACATGCTGATGTCCCGGGTGAGCCAGGGTGTCCATCGGCATCAGCAGACCAAAGGGGATGAAACTCAGAATCAGATGGGTAAGGTTTTTCATGGGCATTTCCCGATAGTTCAACATACTTTTACCTTGACCAGTTCCTCGCCATTCGGGTCGGTCAGGTGCACTGCGCAGGCGATGCAGGGGTCAAAACTGTGGATGGTGCGCAGTATCTCCACCGGCTGTTCGGCATTGTGCAACTGGTGGTTGTCCTGCAGCGCGGCTTCATAGGGGCCCGGCTGGCCCTCGGCATCACGCGGCCCCGCGTTCCAGGTGCTTGGCACCACGGCCTGGTAGTTATCGATTTTACCATTTTTAATCACGATCCAGTGGGCCAGTCCACCTCGCGGCGCCTCGGTGTAACCGACACCCTGTGCTTCTGCCGGCCAGGTCGACGGGTCCCACTGGATTTCGTTGAAAGTCCTGGTGTCGCCGGCCTTGATGTTGGCGACCAGGTTGTTGTACCAGGTCTGCATGGTGTCGCCGATAACCTTGGTTTCCAGCGTTCGGGCGGCAGTTCGTCCCAATGTCGAAAACAGTGCCCGTACCGGTATATCGAGTTTGCTGAGTGTCATGTCGACCAGTTCGCGGGTCTGGTCGTGCTTGCTGGCGTACAGCATCAGTACCCGTGCCAGCGGACCGACTTCCATGGCGTGCCCCTTCCAGCGGGGCGATTTCAACCACGAGTAGGACTGCTCGACATCCAGCTGCTTGTAGGGTGGTTTGGGGCCGGTGTAATTCAGATTGGTTTCGCCGTCGTAAGGATGCAGGCCGGACTCCTTGCCGCCACTGTAGTCGTACCACGAGTGCGCGACGTACTCCTTGATCTGATCGCCGGCATTCATATCCACTTCGTGGATGGTGCCGAGGTCACGATTCAGGATAACGCCGGCCGGAATCAGCAGGCTGCCGGCATCATTGATGCCTTTTTCCGGGAAGTCGCCGTAGGTGAGGAAATTGCCCACACCTTCGCCGCGGGATCCCCACTCCTTGTAGAAGCCGGCGATTGCCAGCGTGTCCGGCACGTAGACCTGGTCGACAAAGGTGCGCATGGTAGTGATGATATCCTGCACCTGCGACAGGCGCTTGGTATTGATAGCCGAGTCGGAATTCAGGTCGATTGGGCAGGGTGCGCCGCCGACGACGAAGTTGGGGTGCGGATTCTTGCCGCCGAAAATGGCGTGCAGGCGCGCCACGTCGCGCTGCCAGGCCAGCGCTTCGAGATAATGCGCGACCGCCATCAGGTTGGCTTCGGGCGGGAGCTTGTAGGCCGGGTGCCCCCAGTAAGCCTTGGCGAAAATACCCAGCTGACCGCTCTCGACGAAGTCTTTCAGTTTTTTCCTGGTATCGGCGAAGTAGCCAGGTGACGATTTCGGATAATTGCTGATGCTCTGGGCCAGCTCGGAGGTCGCCTTGGGGTCAGCCTCGAGTGCCGAGACGACATCGACCCAGTCGAGTGCGTGCAGGTGATAGAAGTGCATCACGTGGTCGTGCACATACTGGGCCGCGATCATCAGGTTACGTATCAGCTGGGCGTTCGGCGGTATCGGGTAATTGAGTGCATCCTCGACGGCGCGTATTGAGGCAATGCCGTGGACCAGGGTGCAGACACCGCAGATGCGCTGTGCAAACGCCCAGGCGTCGCGCGGGTCACGGCCACGCAGGATCGTCTCGATGCCGCGCACCATGGTTCCGGAGGAGTAAGCCTGTCCGATACTGTTCCCGTCCATCTGGGCCTCGATGCGCAGATGGCCTTCGATACGGGTAATGGGATCAACGACAACGCGCTCAGTCATGGGTGTGCTCTCTGTCTATGAATTCAGGTAGTCATCGAGGATGCGGTACTGGGCCGCCTGTTCATCCTCACCGCCGCCATCAGTCGAATCTATCGATATGCTGGTTCGCGCCATTCTGCTGCTCATCGCAGCCTGCCAGGCCGGGCTGGATGTCGATGTCTCGGGCGTGAGGGCAGCCATTGCAGCACGCGCCACGAAGTACCCCGCCTGGTCGCTCCATTTGCAATCGGCACCGCATCGGGCATGGCTGTCCAGAGTGGCCGCGGTCACGCTGTGTAATGCATCGCGCAGTTCATCATTCGATGCATCCGCGTCTGCCGCCACCTTGACCGCACGGGCAACCCGCTCATCGGTACTGAGCGCTAACACATGCTCAGTAAAACTGGCAGCCAGTATGCGTTGTTGCGTCTGGTCGAGGCGGTCGAGCTGCTGGCGGAATTCAATGTCGTTGCTGACCTGGCTCATGGCTGCTGACCCTCGCCGCTGCCCGACCTGGCGAGGTGCTCGACGAGTGTCTCCGTCAGGCTGACAACCGGTATATCCATGTGATTCTCCTCAAGGCCTTCCTCCAGCTGGATGCGGCAGTTGGCGCAGGCCGATACCAGCGCGTCCGGCTGGACGGCATCCAGCTGGGCCTTCTTGCGCTTGAAGGCTTTCATTTTCAGTTCGTCGGCCCGTTCGTTGGCACTGACACCGCCGCCGGCGCCGCAACACCAGTTCATGCTGGCGTTCTCCGGCATCTCCACAAAGTTGTCGGCCACCGCGTTGAGCAGGTTGCGGGGCTGCTCGAGCACGCCGCCGCGGCGCCCGATCTGGCAGGGGTCGTGGTAGGTCAGGCGACGGGCATCCTTGTCTTTAAGTTTCAGGCGGCCTTCCTTGTATAACTGGTCCAGCAGCTCGAGAATATGGATGACCTTGAACGTGTAGGGTTTGCCGACCAGGTTGGGGCCTTCCCAGCGGATGGCCATGTAGGCGTGGCCGCACTCCGGGCTGATGACATGCTTGACGTTCAGCTTTTCGGCGGCATCGACGATGCGCTGCACCAGTACGCCGGCGATATCGGAAACGCCGATCTGAATGCCGCTGTTGGTCGCCTCGAAGGCCTCGCTGGAAATCGTCCAGTTCACCCCGGCCTCGTCGAAGATGGTGGCTACCGCGCCGATGAACTCCGGGAAGTTCATCACTTCCATGGAGGACAGCAGCAGCATGTAGTCCGCGCCGGCCTTGTCGACCGGGATAGTGAGACCGGTTTCCTTTTCGGCGTGACGGATCTGTGCCTGCAGGGCCGGGAACTTCACGCCCATCGGACTGCCGATGGTAACGGCGCGTTTGGTAGCGCCGATCAGGCCGGGTGGCGCATGGCCGGCCACCGCCATGCCTTCGCGCAGCTTGCGGATCATGTAGGCCAGGTCGTTGCCCACCGGGCAGACCATGGAGCAGCGCCCGCACATGGTGCAGGAATCGTAGACCAGCGTTTCCCAGTCGCTCAGGTCCTGGTCGGTGAGTGCTTTCGACAGGCCCAGGGCCTTGCCCAGCTTCCCCCAGAAGGTGTATTCCTGTTTCCAAACCTTGCGTAAGGGCTCCAGCTTGTGGATCGGCGTGTATTTCGGATCGCCGGTTTCGGTAAAGAACAGGCAGGCTTCGGAACACATGCCACAGTGCACGCAGCTGCTGAAAAAGGCCGCCACCGGGGCGTCGATCTGTTCCTTGAGGGCGTTGTAGCCGCGTTCGAATGAAGGACCACTCATGATTTAACCCCCCTGTAGCCGGCGATGGCACCGTTGTACCAGCGCGCCACCCAGAGGGTGAACGCGTGCGACAGCTTGGTGAAGGGAAACAGCACCATCAACAGCTCCACGCTGAGAATATGGATGGCAATCAGCATCGGCGGTGGTGCCCCGACCCGGTGAAAGGCCAGCCAGCCGGTCAATACCGGCAGAAAGGTGACCGCCCAGACCAGGTAGTCATTGAATTCGGACAGCAGGCGCAGCACCGGATCGCGCAGGCGATGCACCAGTACCGCCAGCAGCGCAATCAGGGTAATGACGGCGGAGGCATCGACGATGTTGGAAGGCAGACCGGGCCAGCTCAGGCCGGTGGCGCGTTCAAACACCAGGATGTGCGGCACGAACAGGAAAATCACGATAAACAGGCCGACATGAAACAGCCAGCCGGCAACTACGGTGAAGGCCGAACGCTGGAGGGTGCCGGGATCGGGCAGCGTACGGCGAAACACGGTTCTCAGGCCGCCGGCCATTTCCGAGCCGCGTGCCTCGGCGAGGTTGGTCTTGCGTCCCAGCATGTAGATTTCCACGAAGCGCACCACGATACCGGCGCAGAAAATCACGGTGGCGATATCGAAGGCGGGGCCGCGTGCCCAGAGTAGAAACTCGACGTCGGTCATGGTCAGGACTCCTCACCCAGGTCATCTATAGTCGCGCGCTGGTGGCGGCGTACCGCCGCCTGTTTTCTTGCCCGGTGGACGGCACCGATGGCGGCACCGGCCAGCAGGCCGGCGCCGGCGGCATACACGGCTTTTTCTGCGATATCGCCGGTCGGTGTCGACAGCGACTTGTAAAAACTGCCGGCATCCCAGAAGTCGGGTTCGGAGCAGCCCAGGCAGGGGTGGCCGGACTCGATGGGGAAACTGGTGCCGTCATTCCACTTGGTGGTGGCGCAGGCATTGAACGTGGTCGGACCCTTGCAGCCGAGTTTGTACAGGCACCAGCCCTGTCTTGCACCTTCGTCGTCGAAGGTTTCGGCAAACAGACCCTTGTCGTAGAACGGCCGGCGGTAACAGCGGTCGTGGATGCTCTTGCCGTAGAATGCCGTTGGCCGGCCGAGGTGGTCCAGTTCCGGCAGCCCGAAGGTCAGGTACTGCACCAGTACGCCGGTGATGACCACCGGGATCGGCGGGCAGCCCGGCACGTTGATGATGGGTTTGTCCTTGATGATGTCGGAAACCGGCACGGCTCCGGTGGGGTTCGGGTCGGCCTTGGGAATGCCGCCGTAGGCCGCGCAGGTGCCGACCGAGACGATGGCGGCCGCGTGCGCCGCGGTCTCCTTAAGTATCTGTTCATTGGTCATGCCGGCGATGGTCGAATAGACACCACCATCCTTGAGCGGGATCGAGCCGTCGACGATCAGAATAAATTCACCGTTGTGTTCTGCGATTACTTCTTCACGAATATGTTCGGCAAAGTGCCCGGCACAGGCCTGCAGGGTGTGCTGGTAATCAAGCGAGATGACATTGAAGATCAGGTCCTCGATGGTCGCGGAATTGCTGCGGGTCAATGATTCGGCGCAACCGGTGCATTCCTGGAATGACAGCCAGATGACCGACGGACGTTTGGCTTTTTCCAGCGTGGCCGCAATGACCGGGACCATCGATGGTGGCAGGGCCATTACCGATGCCGTGGTGGCGCAGAATTTCAGAAAACTGCGTCGCGAAATACCCCGGCTGCGCAGCACGTCTCCAATTGTCTGGTCTTTTTTCATACCGGGGTCTCCACGTTGGAAAGAATGTCGTCGAGCTGCTCCAGTGCCAGCTGGCCGTCGTCCGGGTGGGCTTTGAGAATCTCAGGCACGTCGCAGATTTCAATGAAATGCCCGACCAGCGCATCGTCGTCGTTGTAATGGGTTACCCGCCAGACGCCGGCAAAGGTGGTTTCCATGACCTCGCTGTCACCGAAGGCGGTCAGGTCGGCCGCGACCTCGCCCTCGCCGAGCAGGTCCAGCAGCTGCTGTTCTTCGTCGGGGCTCATCGGCAGGCCGTGCAGATCGATAACGTGGCTGTGGCCGTCACGCACCCAGCGTGCCAGGGCATGGCGTATTTCGTGCAGCAGGGGAACGAGATTTCCGGTGGGGACGGAGCAGGGGGCGCAGCCGGCGGTATCGGGCTGCGGAAATGCCCGGTCCTGGACAACGACCGAAATGGACTCGATCTTCTCCATTATTCCCTCCGAATACCTTACGGTTTAAGGTTCTTATTTGCCGCTTCAGGTTATCTACGCCTGAGTATTGTTGATGACCTGCCACTTGTAAAGTAAATCGATTACCTGAGCGCAAGCCTCGGGAATGGCGTTGGCAACCAGCGTGCTGGGGGTTTCGCCCCAGCCC
>CBEUNK010000004.1:0-56743 GCA_965544455.1 uncultured Thiogranum sp. | reverse complement strand
TCCGCGCACTGTTCGGCGTGCCCCATGACCCGGACAAAATCGCCAGTGATTTTCTACTCATCAAACACTACTACGAGGCTACCCGATGAAACGCCTGTTCACTGTTCTGGCATTCACTTTTCTGACTGCCGTCGCCGTAGCAGCCGAGGATGTAGTGGTGGAAAACGCGTGGATACGCGAAGCGCCGCCCGGTGCCCGCATGATGGCAGCCTACCTGGTCATCCGCAATCCGGCGGACAAGGCCATCGAGCTGATTGCTGTCGACAGCCCCGCCTTTGCCCACGTCATGATGCACAAATCGGAGACCGTTGACGGTGTGGCGCGCATGATTCACCAGGACAGCATTGTCATCCCGGCAGGCGGCTCGGTTGCACTGGAGCCTGGAAGCTTCCACCTGATGATGCCGGCACCGGAGACCCGTCTGACTGCGGGCGACAGCGTGGAACTGCGGTTGCATTTCGCCGATGAGCGTTGCGTACCGGTTACGGCGGTGGTCAAAAAAAAGCCTTGAGTCCGTCATCGTCATCCGCCGCAGGCTGGTCGGATCACCTCAAATCCTGGGCCCTGTATCCACTGCCGCAGCACGCCGTTTCGCGCCTGACCTATAAATTAACGCGTGTCGAGACGCCCTGGTTCAAAAACGCCTTCATCCGCTGGTTTGCCGATACCTACGAGGTCGACTGGGACGAAGCCCGCTATCCACGGCCGGAAGATTATCCGGACTTCAATGCCTTCTTTACCCGCGAGCTGAAACCAGGTGCACGCCCCGTCGCAGGCGGCGACGACACCGTCATCAGCCCGGCCGACGGACACATCAGCCAGATTGGTCGTATTGACCGTGATGCCGTGTTCCAGGCCAAGGGACACGACTTCAGCGTCACCGACCTGCTGGGCGGCGACCCCGCGCGTGCCGCCGCTTTCCAGGACGGCAGCTTCGTCACCGTCTACCTGTCACCGCGCGACTATCACCGTGTGCACATGCCGCTGTCCGGAAAATTGCGTGAGACGGTATATATTCCCGGCCGCCTGTTCAGCGTCGCGGCCCACACTGTGCGCACGGTGCCCCGCCTGTTTGCCCGCAACGAACGCCTGGTTTCGCTGTTCGATACCGACGCCGGGCCCATGGCCGTGGTGCTGGTCGGCGCCATCAATGTTGCCGCTATCGAAACTGTCTGGTCCGGCCTGGTTACCCCGCCCCACCGCGATCACATCGAGGTAAACAACATGCAGGCGGCGGGCATCGAGCTGGCTCGCGGCACCGAAATGGGCCGCTTCAACATGGGTTCTACCGTTATCCTGCTGTTTGGCAAGGACCGTGTGAGCTGGCTCGAGGAACTGCAGGCGGAACAGCCCCTGCGCATGGGACAGGCGCTGGGACACCGTTAAGCTTTCGAACTATCAGCCGCTATACCTCCTGATTTGCGTGGAATTTGTAATCACCAGGGAGGATGCGGCCATGTCATTCCAATGCAATATGGGCCGTCTCGACCGCGCGGCCAGACTCATCGCCGGTTGTGCGCTGTTATACATTACACTCGTCGATAGCGGACTGATTACCAACCAGGTAATCCGCTACGTACTACTGGTTGCCGGTTGCGTAAATGTTGCAACAGCCTTTGTTGCCTACTGCCCCCTGTACACAATCGCCAACATCAGTACCCGCGACCGGAATTCTGCCTAGTCAGGCACTGCCCCATGTCATTGCACAGCAAACTGGCTGCTGCCATCCTGGCCCTTTCGGTACTGGGCCTGGCACTGTTATCCGGTGTTCTGTTCGACAGCTACCAGCAATCCACCGCAGCCTCCCAGGTGCGCAGCCTGGAAGGTTATTCCCGTAGTATCCATAACTACCTTTCACAATACGCCAGGGACAAGGGCGATTCGCTGGAATCCCTGCTGTCCGCCGCTCGCCGGTTCGACTCGGCAGGACTAACCGTATTTCTGGTGGACGCCGCCGGGACAATTCATGCCACAGACAGCAATCCGGATACCGGCGACCGCGGCAGGGCAAGACTTCTTCTGAACACGATTCATGAGGAAGACCAGAACGGCGCCCTTGTCGCAGACGAGCTGAAGTATGCCTGGACTAAGGCAGCCCTGCCCGGCACACCCTACACACTGGTACTACTCCAGCACGAAGACGACGCGACGATTTCCCGCTTCATCACCGAGTTCGGTGTCCCCCTGTTTGTCACCCTGCTGGTCCTTTTCTGGATAACAACGTGGGCGGCGCTGACGATCGGGTCATTGTTCAAAAAACTGAACCGGCAGAAAGACATGCTCAAACAACAGGCCGAAAAACTTGCCGACGCCCGTGACAAGGCGCTCAAGGCCAGCATGGCAAAAGGCAGTTTTCTGGCCAACATGAGTCATGAAATACGCACACCTCTGACTGCCATTATCGGTTTCTCCGAAGCCCTGCTGGACAGCAACCAGTCGATGCAGGAACGAATCAGCGCCATCAACACTATTAACCGAAGCGGCAAGCACCTGTTGCATATCATCAATGAAATTCTCGATCTTTCAAAGATCGAAGCCGAGAAACTCGACATCGAGCTGATTCAGATACCGGTCCTCCAGCTGCTGCAAGAGATAGAACCGCTGGTTGCCATGCAGGCATCGGAAAAGGGACTCGAGTTCAAGGTTAATTATAACTTTCCACTCCCCGAGACAATTACAACCGATCCAACACGATTGAAGCAGATACTGCTCAACCTGACCAGCAATGCGATCAAGTTCACAGCCGACGGATCTATACACGTCAATGTCGCCTGCGACCCGGATGAGCAATTAATATCGTTCGAAGTGGTCGACAGCGGTATTGGCATCACCGCGGAGCAGGCCGGGCATATCTTCAACCCTTTTGTCCAGGCTGATTCCTCGACAACGCGCAAGTATGGTGGCACAGGCCTGGGACTGACGTTATCGAAGCAATTGGCAGGCATGCTGGGTGGTGACCTTTCATTGCAGAGCAAAATCGGAGCGGGCAGCCGTTTCACACTGACGGTAGGCAGCGGACGCCTGGATAATGTCAGCATGCTGCATAAAATGGATGAATCTGCATGCGAGCGGATGTCTGTCTCCCAACCACTGCTTACAAAGACTGTCTCCGGCAAGGTACTGGTCGCAGAAGACAATGAAGTGAATCAACAGTTGCTCGATATGTACATCAGCAAATCGGGGGCCGCTGTCACGATTGTCGAGGACGGCCAGCAGGCAGTTGAGCTGGCATCATCCACGACGTTCGACCTGATTTTCATGGATATGCAGATGCCCGTTATGAACGGCATAGAAGCAACCAAAACACTCAGGGGCAGCGGATACACAGGCACTATTATAGCGCTGACAGCGAACGCCACTCCCGAGGATCGTAGCCGTTGCCTGCAGGCCGGATGCGACGGTTATCTGTCCAAACCGATCGACCGTGACAAGTTTTTCACCGCGCTGAGTCAGCATCTGGAGCCGGCCGAAACCGGTGACGACGGAATGCCGGTACTGTCCGAACTCCTGGAAGAACCCGACCTGGCCCACCTTATTGAAAAATTCATCGAGTTTTTACCGGGCAAGATAGCGTCTATCATCCAGGCCGCTGAACAGCAGGACTGGGATACACTCAAGGATGATGCTCACCAGCTAAAGGGATTGGGCGGGGGCTATGGTTACCCTGAAATCACCCAGTTGGCTTCAAGGCTGGAATTCCAGATACTTAACAGAAACCTGGTCGAAATCGACTCGGTCATTGCCAGTATTCGCGCCTACTGCGAGCGTATCTACGCCGGCGCCCGGGACAGCGGGCATTTGCAGACTTCAACCAGCTAAGTATCAACCTTCACCGGTCCCGCTATTTTCCGGTGACGCCTTGAACAGGTAGTAGCTGTCGAGAATATCCCGCACCTTCTGCATATTGAAAGGCTTGACTATAAAGCCCTTGGCGCCGAGCTCCAGTGCCGCATGTACATTCTTTGTCGAGCTTTCCGCACTATCGATCACAATGAAAGCATCGGGATTAAGCGTCAGCATCTCCTCCAGCGCCTGTATGCCGTCCATACCAGGCATATTGATGTCAAGGAATACGATATCCGGCCGTTCGCTCCTGAACAAGGCAACGGCGTCTATACCATTAGTGGCGTCGAATATCCGCTCTATGTTCAGGCTGCGCAACATGGCGCGCATCAGATCGCGAGCGACCGCGATATCGTCTGCTATGAGAACTGTAGGTAACTTTGTGGCCATCCCTGTTTAACCAACGTTCGTTGTCCCGCCAAATCATTGTTCTTTTTGCAGCATTTTAAACACATTCCAAAGCGAACGCCAACTAGTGTTCTATTACGGGGCTTTACTGTTTGCCGGTGATTTCCTCCATGCGCCTGCTCAGTCGGGCAATCTGCGCCCAGTCGTGCATGACAATGTCCTGGGCGTGCGACAGATGATTGCGGAGTGACTCAAGCTCCTTGACGACGCGTTTGGCGGCACTCTTGGTTCTGAAACCAAGACGCTGCAGGCTGTCGGGATCCTCGATCAGAATCTGCCCTTTATCCGACAACTGCAAACAGTCAATCAACTCGCAGTAAACATTGCGGCGCCGACGTTCAGCCTGTATATCACGGGCTTTCTGCAGCCGGCCGGCCGACAATACCTGTTGCCAGCCATCATTCGGAAAACGTTCGTGGACCAGTTGTACCAGTCCCATCTCGAGCATGGTGACGATACCGAACAACCACATGCGCACCAGCGGCTTGTTGATATCATCACGCCGGATTACGCCGGTGACACTACCCAGCATGGTCACGAAACAGTAGTCGTGCCGGGTAAGTACGTGGATGACATCCGAGAATCCGGCGCCGCCAGTCAATACCTGGTCAACGGTAAAATGCCGCAGACAGTCGGCGCAGTCGCCCTCACCCAGGTCAGACAGGCGCACGTAACCCTGCACACTGCCGCTGACACGGATACTGGCAACCACGTGGTGCTGGTGCTGCAGGTCTTTCCTGACCTTCTTACAGGGCGTGCCGGCATCGAATGACAACAGGCCCTCGGCGATATCGCGCGCGGCAAACAGCTCGGCAAACAGGCGTTTGAAATTTCGGTCGTCGAAACCGGACAGGCCGACCGGTTCCGGCTGCCACAGGTCCGGCCCGGCGATAGCAGGTTCCGCCAGACCAAGTTTCGCGCTGCTCCCGGCATGTAAACTGACTGCCTGCTGAAAAAGCTTCGGATCACCTTCCTGCAGCACATCCAGCAGTGCGGCCATCTCCACCAGATATACCCGGGCGAACCGCGGATCGTGCCTGGTGATGTCCCGGCAATTATCGATCAGGTCGGCGAGCTTGACTGTCTTGGCCCGTGGCGAGGCCTGGGCGCTGTGCTGCCGGTCGATCGCCTTGCGCCGGGCACGGTTGCCGTCCCCGGGTTTGCTGACATCCGTCAACTCCTCGACGAGTTCCGCTACCGGCATACCGAACTGTGTCTCGATATCATCCAGCGTCGCCGGTGTATCTTCAACTGTATCGTGCAACCAGGCCGCCGCGATCATTTCGGCATCATCGCTGACACTTGCCACCAGCCTGGCAACGGCTTCAAGATGAACGTGATAGGGCTGCTTACTGTACTTGCGCCGTTGATCGATACGCTGGTGGGCGCTGGTGGCGTAAAGGCGGGCGCGCTCAACGAGGTCAGCGGCGGAACTCACTTCGCCGGCTCCGGCAGCAACTGCTTACAGACGTGCTCGGCGAAACCGGCACCCGCCTCGGCATACAGGTTGAAGGCGGCATGGACCCCGGCAGCCCGCAGCGCCTGAATCTCGTCAGGATACTTGGCCACCGCCGCCAAACTGCCGGTATAGCCGGCCTCCTTGAGCTGCCGGGCGGCATACAGGTTTTCCTGGGCATTCGGCATGGCCAGAAGAATCAGGCTGACACGGTCGAAATCCAGGTTTATGCGGTTCCAGAAATCCGGGTCGGTGGCACTGCCGCGGATGACGTGACGGCCACCGGCTTTCTGCGCCTCGACGGTTTCACCATCGACATCCACACCCAGCACCCGTTCTCCGAAACGCTGGCGCATGGCGTCGTAGGCACCGCTGCCCACGCGCCCCATGCCGAAGATGATGACGCCGGTGTCACCGGGGTCGATGGCTTGCTCTTCAGCTATGCGCTGCGTCGTCTCGAAGCGCGACAGGGAGGTGCGCAAACGTGCGTACAGGCGGTAGGCGGCGCTGTTCAGGGGTGCTGCGGCGATGAAGGAAAGCGACAGTGCAATGGCTACAATGATCAGCCACTCACTGCCGATCCAGCCGTTGCTGACCCCGATTGCCGCGACGATCAGGCCGAATTCACTGTAGTTGGCCAGGCTCATCGACGCGAGCAGCGAGGAACGGGCCCGCAGGCGGAAGCGTGTCAACAGGCCGAAAAACAGCAGCGTCTTGAACGGCACCAGCAGCAACAGCAAGAGACCAATGCCGACAGCGTCCCAGTCAAGTGGGCCGGACAAGCCGATCGAAAGGAAAAAACCGACCAGGAACAGATCCTTGAAACCCAGCAGTTGTCGTGCCAGCTCGGAGGCACGGGCATGGCTGGCGAGCATGACACCGAGGACCAGTGCGCCCAGGTCACCCTTGACACTGACCAGCTCGAACAGCTGTGCACCACCCAGCGCCAGTGTCAGGCCGAACAGAATCTGTAATTCGCCGTGACCGGATCTTTCCAGCAGCCGGTGCAGCAGGGGCCGCAACGGTACCAGCGCGAGCAGGCCAAGCGCCCACACGGTGGGCACCTTACCGGTGGAAACCGCCAGGAACACCACCGCGGCGATATCCTGCACAATCAGGATGCCGATGGCAATGCGGCCATACAACGATTGCATTTCACCCTTTTCCTCCAGCACCTTGACGGCAAACACGGTACTGGAAAAACTCAGGGCAAAAGCGATCAGCGCAACCTTCGCCGGATCGAGTCCACCAAGGAGTGAGAAACCGCCAATCCCCACAACTGTGATAAAAACCGCCGTTACGGCCACAGTTATCAGCATGTGCAGTGATGCCACGGCCCAGACCTGCGGTTTCAGCAGGCTGCCCAGCCGTAGCTTGAGACCGATGCTGAACAGCAACAGCGTCACACCCATCTCGGAAAATTCTTCCAGCGTGGGTGTAATCCGGTTGCCAGCGGCATAAAGACCGAAACCGGCAAGCAGGTAGCCGACAAGCGGCGGCAAACCGACCTGGCGGGCTACCAGCCCGAGCGAATAGGCGATACCGATGGCAATAATGTCTGACTGCAAGAAGAATCCTGGTGTATACAAGTCCGCCGGGGTTAGAGGTTAGCGTACAGTAAAACGCACCTCAACGCCCAGCGTCCCGACAAACCAGCTGTCGAGATGGACAGCCTGCTCCACCGGCCGTACAGCAAAACCCGGCTGCGGTTCCGGCGTCGTACCACGGAATACCAGCAGCTTCGATGGATAGTTAACCCGAAGACTCACGTGCAGCGGGAAGTATCCATCCAGAAAGCGGCGATGAAACGGACCGTTGCGAAGCACATAGCCACCATCCTGTTGCCGGTACAGTATCTGTGCTTCCGCCTGTATACACAGTTCGGCGTCGTGCCCGACATCAACGAGCTGTACGCTTTTGTCGCGTGCGAAAGCCCGCCCGATATTGTGTTTTGACTGGATTTTCAGGTGGCGCATGTTACGGTACCGGTAAACGATTTCCGCATCAGGCACTGCATCCAGCCCCTCATGGCATTGCCGGATCTGCACCCAGCCATCATCCAGGCTGGCCCGGTCAATAGTGATGATGTTGATCGAGTGCAGTGTCGGAGCTGCCGGCGGAGGTGAGAGGAATAGCAGTTCACCCTTGCCGACCTGTGGCACTTCCGCCTCGCCGTCGCTGTGAAACCACTCCTCCAGTTGCCGGTCTTCCACAGCCTCGCCGCCGGCAGCGGCAATCCCGGCATAAAAAAGGCCCGCACAGATAAGCGGGCCCCGGTATTTCAAGGCATGCCGGAATGACACCATGACGGATTCACAGCACGGTGCAGGATCCGAATATCACAAATGCCACATTGTCACCCGAACCGGTCAGTACCATGTCGCCAAGGTCCTCGGTAATCGACAGCGTCCAGCCGATGCCGTCGCGCTCGGTTTCCAGGCCGTCCTCCACGCCCTGCAGCATCAACTTGCCGTCGACCGACTCGGTGCGCTCGATGGCGCTGCTGCGCTCGTCATTGGCGAATCGCGCACTGAGTTTTTTCTGCGCGACATCGACCACAATAAAACGCGGGGCACCAACGGATTCGGCGATCACCGGCTGGCATCCGGTATGTGGCACACATTCGACCACCTCGGCCGAGGCACACATCATGCGTTTGGAACCGTCATAGGTACCGGCAGCGGGCAATGTGAGCGGCAGCCCTGCCAGAAGTATCGATAAACCAGCTCTAAAGTGTTTTGTCATTATCGGTTCTCCTAGCGTACCGTGTAACCACGCCCCTCGAGACAGGCGGCGTAGGCACGGTTATAGTTATTGCGATTGCTGGCATACTGCTGGGTCTCACGCTGTTCCCACTGCTGCCGGTTATGCGCTTCGCGCCGCTGCTGATCGTGACTGCGCATGCCACCGAGCAGACCGCCGCCAACGGCACCGATGGCAGCGCCCTTCCTGGTATCACCGGCAATGGCGCCTACCAGCGCACCGCCCAGCCCACCCCTGACGGCACCTTTGCCAACGCCGCCCTGGGGCGCCTCTTTCGGCGGCGGAGCGGTACTGGTGAGCGGCGGCGCCATGGGATCGAAACCGGACTGCTTCTTGGCAAAGCCATAGCATTCGAATTTATCCTGTTCCTGTTGCTTTTCGCTCTGCCCCTTTGCCGGGTAGATCATCAGTTCCTGCGCGCCGACAATACCCGGAAACAGGCCGACCAGTCCCGCGATGACAAGCAGCTTGTTGAGTTTTTTCATTAAAATTCCTCGAGAGAATATGCCAGCCCCCTTGACTGCCATCGACCGGCAGGCAACAGGCTGTGAGTTGCACCGACTAGAGTTGTTACAAGTCTAGACGAGGCGCCGTGGTCACGCAATTGGACCAATAGCATTATCGGACTCGTCACTTTTTACGGGGGAGAAGGCCTTGATTCGATTCAGTTTGCCGCCGGGCGCGGTAATCTTTTGAACATCTGCGTGACGGCATAGTCCAGGCGCGCCTTGGACTCCGCCGCCGGCCGTTCACTTCTGACATCACCCATGGCGGACCCGGCCCAGACCGGCTCGCCCGTGGTGCCATCGATAAATATCACCGCCAGTGCGCCCTTCGGCGCATTCTTCAGCACGCCGATCCTGGTCTTCGGATCTTCCTTCAGTTCGAGCTGGGCCATGTCTACGCCGGCCACAAAGGCAACAAATACATCCGGGAAGCCGGTCACTTCGCTGATGCCACGGGCGCGCATTTCACGGTCGATCAACCACTTGATTTCGGCATCGGCATCGAACTTCGGCGGTTCCCAACGACCGGCCGGGTCATTGAGAATTTTGGCGGCTGCCAGCCAGGCATAGGTCTTGTAGGCAGACAGGTCGGTGCCGGGAACCGTTTCGGTTTCGACCTTGATGTCACCGGTCGGCAGCGTCGCACAGGCCACGGCCAGTGAAGTCAAAAGTGCAACCAAGCTACGTGAGATTGCCGTTTTCATGGTAGTCGTGCTCCTTGTTTTCAGTCTGCGGTACGGGGAAGTTCAGGATCCGGGGCTGACTCGTTGTGTGTCTTTTCATAATTGAGGCAGGGTGACGTGTCGTTCCCGGAACGCAGTTTTCCGCTCACGTAGTCAGACGCGGCCAATCCCGCGAACACGTAAGGGGCAAAAATCAGGGTTCCAAAATTCAGCGCAGCGGATTTAACCGGGATGGCCGTCACCTTTGGATCTGCCAGTGCACCGCTGATATTTACCGGTTCGGCTTTCACTATCAGACGATTCTTCTTTTTGGGGAGAAAGACATAGTCCACGGTCTCCTTGCCGAGATCGACGTCGCCTTTTCCGGTTATGGTGATATTGTTTAAATCCAGCAAAAAGGCATTGGTGCTGATCACACCATCTCTTGCGGAAAAATCGGCCACACCGCAAATAACATCGTCAAACTTTTGCTTTTTGACCCGGTCGGCAGCCCAACCGACGATATCGACGAACAGCAAATTCAGGAAAGAACTACGGATTCTGCCCTGCTTCATCGTCATGAAAATATCACCCTCCAGGGCTGATGCCAGCTCGTGCGAACTCTGTCCCCGGGTTGACAGTTGAATATCCACATCATAGTCACCGTTCAGATCGACACCGGACCTCCCCGGTTGCCCGGGTATGGCTTCCCATGGGTTGATATTTTCACCCCGCGCACTGAAACGCAGCTGCGGCTGCTGCCTGGCGTCAAGGCTCAGATCCAGATCCAGTTCACCCTCGGCATACTTGACGACCGCCGGGTGGAAGCGAAGCAAACCGGAATCGAGCTTGACCTTCATAGCCGCGGAACGGGCCTGGGAACTTTCGGGATCAAATGAGGCCACTTCCAGATCCAGATCCAGGTCGACTTTTTTCAGGCGCTCAAAGGCGATGGCCTGCCGCGAGAATATTTCCCGGGGCGCCTTCTTCCTGTCTTTTTGCCTCTCTTTACGTTGTTTGGCGGTCTTTGCGTAGAAGTCGGGTACGGCAATCTGCCCGGCAGTCAGCTTGCCGCTTATGCGTGGCGGTGTGCGGCTGAAATCGCCATGCAGATCGGCATCAAGTGTTTTCTGCGCAGCGCCCAGGCTGGCCTGCAGCCGGGCCTGTTGCTGATTTTCATGCTGCAGGACAGCCTGCATGCTGAACGGACTCAAGGCGGGCCAGTCCTGATCGAACAGGGCGCCAACCAGGGCCAGGTCGCGCGCCCTTACCGCGGCGTTGACAGACAGGGTTTCCGGTTTGCTGAAATCGGTAAATTTTGCATTGGCTTTGATAGTCAAGGCTTCGTGCTCGCTGTTAAGCACCAGCGTCTGCATTCCCAGTACACCGGTCTTGTCACCGATCTGCAGGTGCCCGGTGAGCGGTGCCAGGTCCTGCAGCGTGCGGCGGTCGGCAAAGGCCGCCAGATTGTGCCCGTCGATATTCAACTGCGCGTTGATGTCGACATCCTTTGCCGCAACCAGGTCGCCGATCCGACCCCGGGCGCTAATCACGGCATCGTCCGGCTGGCTGCCGACCCGCATTTGCAGTTCATATAGACCCGGCGAGCCATCCCTGTCATGTATTTCGGCGGCAGCCGCCAGCGGACCCAGCGGTGGCAAGCGGTAACCCCAGGCCTTCAGCAGGGCCTGGCTGCTGTCGGACTTTGCCGCGAGCTTCAGGTGGGTATCGTGCAACGACAAGCCGCTGCCGGCATCGAACTTGCCGAGTCGTCCCGTTGCAGTCACTGCCAGGACGTCTTTACTGCCGCCTTCGATCCGGGTGTCGGTGATACTGATTATTTTTTTGCTGCCACTTACCGTCGACACTACCCTGAAAGCACCGATCGGCGGAATCCACGCCGGTTTCAGATCAAACAGGGTATTCAGTGCAGCCGTGTCATCGCCCTGGCCCAGGAACTCGAGCTGCAGGCCATCCAGCAGCGGTGCCGGAAACAACGTCAGGTCCGACGCAATGCCTGTCAGGGCGATCTGCACGGGGGCGGATTTGACAGTGCTTAAAGAAAAGTCATCGACGCGGTGTCTGCCCGCCACTGTATGTACGCGCCCGTGCAGTTTAAGTGCGCCCATTTCCGGTAACCCGTCGACCGTCGAGAAGCGGCCCAGCGCCTGTGTGTCGTGACTGTCGGCGTCGACCAGCAGATCCAGTGACTGTAACGGATCGTCACGCGACCAGTCGCCAAACCGCATGTTGCCGGTGGCGTCGATGCGTAATGCCTTGTTGCTACCGGCCGCCAGTTTGATGGCGTTCAACTGCAGGGCGGGCGTGTCTCCCTGTATTTTGAATTGCAGTTGCAGCGGCCCGTCCAGCGCCAGGTCGAGGTCTACCGCTTGCAGAATGGCCTGTGCCCGGCCGGCATCGATACCGACGTCGAGGTCATAGCCGCGGTTCGGTTTGTCGGGGTCGAGGGGGAACTGTGCAATACGGCCGCTGAGCCGGGCTTCGATACCCGTTTCACTGCGGGTCTTGACGTTGACATTGCTGAATACCGGGTCACCCGTCGCCGAGTGAATATCAGCGCTGGCCTGCAGTGCGCCGAACTCCGGTACCTGCTCGAACAGCAGGGCACGCGCGGCGCGTGTCGTCGGCGCGTTGAACCTGGTCACGGCCTGCATATTCTCGACCCGGTAGCCGTGTTTATCGGTCGTCGCCAGTTCGAAGCCACCGGACAGGTGAATATCCAGGGAATCGCTGGTGGCGGCATCCAGTTGCAGTCCGCTGAGCACGAGCCTGTCCCGGGAACCGGCGAGTGCGCCCGTTACTGCCGCCTCCTCGATATCACCCAGGCTGTCCGGCAAAGCCGGTTTCAACCAACCGGCTTTGGCCAAAGCGCCTTTCAGCCTGAGGTCCAGTGATGCAAGTTCAAGCGCATCGCCCACGCGGCCTTCCAGTTCCATCGAGGAACCGGCCGCGTCGTGCCAGCTTGCGCGTACGGTTTCCGCAGTCAGCTGATCCAGCGTGCCCGTGATCGCGGCCTTCAGCTGTAATTCTCCCGGAATGCTCATGCCCTCTGCAGCCACCGGGTAATGACTCAGGTCCGCGGCCCGGGCCCGGAGCTCCGCCTCCAGCATGGTATCGGTGCCGGTGAAATCAAGCACACCGTCCAATTCAGCGTCCGCATGAATACCGTTCACCCTGACCGAGAACGGCAGGTGTTGCTGTTGCAGGGCATGGCGGAAGCCGGGCAGCGTGACGCCGACATGCAGCTTTTCGGGTTCGATATCGACGTCGGCTGCCAGCAGCGATGTTTCTTCATCAGCGCCCAATTGCAGACTGATTTCTTTAACCCGGGTGGCGGGCAGTTCCCATCCGGTGCCCTCGGCGGAAACCGCCAGGCTGGTGATTCGAAAATCGTGCAACACCGGTTTGAACCGCAAGGCCTCCAGGACCGGACCCGGATCGAAGCCATCGGCCGCCGCTGATTCCTTGTCCGTCTTGAGCGTAACCTGCGTATCACCAATCTGCAGGAGGGGGATATCCAGTCGTGCCAGCAACAGGTACGGCAGGCTGACACTCAGCTGCAATGATGCCGTTTCAATATGGTAATGGCCGTCATTGGCATCGATCCGTAGTTGCCTGACATCCAGTGTTGGCGCCAGATTGCGGTGCAGCGATGCATCCTGGTAGCGGATCCGGGCATCAGTCGACAACTCAGCCCGTTGTACCAGCCAGCCGATCAGCTGCGCGTCACTGACAGTAAAAAATGCCAGCGTCAACAGGCCGGAGGCAATAGCCAGGCTCAGAAAAGCGACGGCAGCGATGCGCTTGATGCCAAGAACAGCCATTCGATTTATCCTGGAAGAAAAAAACCGGTGTCCGTTTTACTGTCCCCGGTTTTTATTCAGCCGTCAAGCAAGACAGCAGGATCCCGCCGCGTATATTTCCCCGGGTGGCCAGGTAGTCTGCTTGACCGGGGCCCAGCGTTCCGGAAGCTCCTGATTATAGCTTTCAGGCCCGGTTGAGGCAGCCTGAGAGACTACCGGGATTAAAGACCATGACCGGAATCAACCTGGCACGCCTTGTGTCCACACGCTCAATACAGACGGTTTACCACGGGCACGGCTTCACGGCCCGGGACCACTCGTGTAACCTTTATGCTCAAACCAAGTCGCTCACCTGACCAGATTATTCTGACCGCATGACGATGGCTGCCCGTAAAGCTTACACGCCGTTTAGAAGCCTGCTGTTTCTGTGTGCCTGGCTCTGCCCGCTGTTGGCCGGGGCAAATGGCGCGGTAAGTGACGAAATCAGGGTACGTATCGGACAGATACGCGATGGCAGCAGTCTGAGCGTGGAAGGCGACACCATCTCATCGCTGATTGTATTACCGGCCCTGTATGAGCGGCGTGGTTTTTCGCCCCTCTGGACACAGGCGTCCGCCATCGATCAATTGACATCGGCCATCGACAACATCGACACCGACGGCCTGAACAGCCGCGACTACCATCAGGGTGCGCTCCGTACCCTGCAGCGAAAACTGGCAGACAACGGTGGGCGCAACCCCGCTCTCGCCGCCGATTTCGACATCCTGCTGACAGACAGCCTGATTCGCCTCGGTTACCACCTGCTGGCCGGCAAAGTCGACCCCAAAAAACTGGATTCCAACTGGAATATGCAGCAGTCGCTCGGCGAGCTGGATACTATCCTGGTCATGGCCGAAGCGGTCGAATCCGCGCAGGTCACGCAGTTACTCGGGCAGTTGCGGCCACAGCACCCGACCTACGCCAATCTTAAACGCGCGCTGGCCCGTTATCGTGCCATTCAGCAGCGGGGCGGCTGGCAAGCGATTGCCGATGGCCCGACGCTCAAACCCGGCATTTCTGATTCACGCATCCCCGCCATTCGCCACCGCCTGACCGTCACCGGCGAATTCGACGGCTCCGCCAGTGACTCGCTGCTGTTTGACGATGCACTGAAGCAAGCGGTTAAAGGCTTCCAGCGTCATCACGGCCTGGTGGCGGACGGTGCTGTCGGCCCATCAACGCTGGCCGCCATGAATGTACCGGTAACGGCACGTATCGACCAGATCCGTGTCAACCTGGAACGCGCACGCTGGGTGCTGCATAACCTGCCGGAAAAATTTGTGCTTGTCGATATTGCCGGGTTCGAGGTTCGCCTGATGCGTGACGGGCAGACCATCTGGTCAACGCGCGCGCAGGTCGGCAAACCCTACCGCAAAACACCCGTTTTCCGCGACAGTATCCGGTACCTGGAAGTCAACCCGACCTGGACCGTGCCGCCTACCATCCTCAATCAGGATATCCTGCCGCAGGTGAAGAAAGACCCGGGTTACCTGGACCAAAAGGACATGCAGGTACTGACGTTCGACGGCGACCCGGTGGATGCCGCCAGCATTGACTGGAACCTGTACCCGGAACAACCGCTGCCCTACCTGATCCGGCAACGGCCCGGCCCACGAAACGCATTGGGGCGCATCAAATTCATGTTTCCCAATGAGCACGCCGTCTACCTGCACGATACCCCCAGCCAGGGACTGTTCGAGCGCAACCAACGCGCCTTCAGTTCCGGCTGTATCCGCATCCAGCACCCCTTCGATTTCGCCGCCCTGCTGCTGGACGATCGTGACTGGGACCGGCAACGCCTGGAAGAAATCGTTGCCGGCCGGGAAACCACCAGGATACCCCTTGGCGAACCGATGACCGTGATCCTTCTGTACTGGACGGTCAACGCGGCCGGGAACGGGACGGTTACATTCAAAGAAGACATATACGCCCGTGACGACGCCATCCTCAAGGGCCTGCAACAGCCCTTTCGTTTCCGGAAAAATCTCATCGCCGATTGACCGTGTAAGAACACCTGGGAAAACGTTCGCCCAGCCAGCAACTTACAGCGCACCCGGAAAACCTGAAGCAGGCTGTTAACCTGAGAGAACGCCACGCGTTAGTAGGCCTTGTAACCCGACGAGGACCGAATCATGCGAAATTTATACAAAGCACTGTCCGCCCTGGCGCTGAGCCTGTCGGCGCTCGGAATGAGTACTGTCGCCGGCGCCCATGACCGGTATTACGGTGGTCACCATGATTACCCGGGGCATGGCTACTACGGATACACCTACCGGGGCCATCCCTACCGATATATGTACAGGCACCATTACGGGCACAACGATGGCTATTACCCTTACAGGCACAGGCACCATCACAAGCAACACCACAAGCACCGGCGGCACGATGAGCGCCATCACGGCAGACACGGCCACGACCGGGATGGCGGCGGACGCCACCACGATGGTCACGACCGCAGGGCAAGTTATGAACCTGGTCATAAAGGCAAGCGGTTTTGAGGTGGCGCCGGCAGACGGTATTGGCTGCCCCCCGGGAGACGGCGTATTCTTGAACCCGATGGAAGCCGAACTGGAAGGCGGCGCGCGCATGGGCGAGCCAATGACACTGGACACATTCCTGGCCGACGTGCAGCGCAAAGCCTATCACGTCGCCCATGGCGCGCTGTGGGACCGGGAAATCGCCCTCGACGTGGTACAGGACAGCATGCTGCGGTTTGTCGAGTATTACCGCGACAAGCCGGCGACGGCCTGGCCGGCGCTGTTTCGCAGCGTCCTCAACAGCCGCATCAACGACCAGCGACGCAAACGCCTGCTGGCCGGCACCAAACGCAGGCTGCTGTCGTTGACCGGCCTGAAACTGGCAGACAGCGATGCGGATGAGCGTATGAAAGAGGCCGATCTGACCGCGCCCGGCCACCGGGGTGGTATCGGGAGCCCGGAAAGCGGTGCGGTCGCCGGTGAGCTGAAACAGGCGATCGAACAGGCCGTGGGCACACTGCCGGAGCGCCAGCGCCAGGTTTTTCTGTTGCGCGAGCAACTGGGCCTGAGTATCCAGCAAACCGCGGACACCCTGGGGTGTTCGGTCAACAGCATAAAACAACATCATTTTCGCGCGCTGCGCAGTCTGCGCGCCAAGCTTGCCGAGGTATGGGAACATGAACAGGTCTGAGCAACATCCGGACAGCACCTTGCTGGACCAGCTGCGCGCGGGTCTGCTGGACGACAGGCCACAGCAGAAGGCCGAAATCGAACAACACCTGCAGCATTGTGAACAATGCCGGCGTACCTACGACTTTCCTGCCGGCCTGCTGGCCACACCACCGGCGCTGGACAGCCGCCTGGACGCCCTGCGCCGACAGGCATTGGCGGCCCGACCGATCCGGCGCCTGCGGCCACTGGTACCGCTGGCCGCCGCGGCCGCCCTGGCGCTGGTGGCGGTCGCGCTGGTCAATCTGCAGCCGGGGAGTCAGAACGACAACCCGCAGATCGCTACCAGCAACCAGGCGGTCCCCGATCTGTACGAGGATCTGGACTTCTACCTGTGGTTGGCCGACCATAGGGACGCCCGCGATTCTTCAACCTGAGATTTGCACGAGCGATCAAACTGGCAATGAAAAACACAACCCTGACAACGGTACTCAGTCTCGGCCTGTTACTGCTGGCCGGCGGTAATGCCCACGCCGGCATCGACCATTACCGCATCTATCTTGCACAGCGGGGGGATATTCCCTGGCAGTCGCTCAGCCCGGAGGAACAGGACGCACTGCAGCGTTACCGCAAGCAGTGGGACAGTTACAGCGGCACGCGCCAGCAGGAAATGCGGCGCGGTGCCCAGCGATACATGGAATTACCGCCACAAAGACGCCGCGAGGTCGAGCAGCAGCGCCGTCAATACCAGCAGCTTACCCCCGAGGAACGCCGCCGCTTGCGCGAGGAATATCAGCGCCAGCAGCACTGAATGCCAGCGGCGCACTATTCACAGCCCAGCGCCAACCCGGTACAATCGCCACCCCGTTTGACCCGGACAGCAGATTCCCTATGCACCCCATGCTGAATATCGCGGTGCGCGCGGCGCGCAACGCCGGCGACATCATTGTGCGGCATTCCAACCGCATCGAAGACCTCACTGTTGCCAGCAAGGAGCGCAACGATTATGTCTCCGAGGTCGACCGCCAGGCCGAAGACGAAATCATCGCCGTCATCCGTAAAGCCTACCCGGATCACGGCATACTTGCCGAAGAAAGCGGACAGCATGGCAAAAACGACGAGTTTCAGTGGATCATCGACCCGCTCGACGGTACCACGAATTTCCTGCACGGTTTTCCGCAATTCGCCGTTTCCATCGCCCTGCAACACAAGGGGCGACTCGACCAGGCGGTCATCTATGATCCCATGCGCCAGGAACTGTACACCGCCAGCCGCGGCGGTGGCGCATTTCTCGATAACCGCCGCATACGCGTCAGCAAACAGACCGGCCTGAAAGGCGCCCTGCTCGGCACCGGTTTTCCCTACAAGGACCATACCCATCTGGCGACCTACCTGGAAATGTTCAAGGCACTGATCGCCGACAGTGCCGGGATACGCCGCCCGGGTTCCGCCGCCCTGGACCTGGCTTATGTAGCCGCCGGCCGTTTCGACGGTTTCTGGGAAATCGGCCTGAACCCCTGGGACATTGCCGCCGGCGTTCTGCTGGTGCGGGAGGCCGGTGGCCTGGTGGGTGATTTTGTCGGGGGCCACGATTTCATGAAATCCGGCAATATCGTCGCCGCCGCACCGAAAGTATTTCCCGCCATGTTACGGGAAATACGCCCTCACCTGACAGCCGATCTGCAAGGCTGAATCAGCAACTCGCCGACTCAAGATTACCTCCGCCACGTCGCTAGATTCTACAGTGGTTCAACACCACCGAAGAACACCAGAACCTTACAGAATAAGGATAAAGGCGACTCCCAAACCCATGAAATTAAGCGATAAGGCACTCCGGCAGATCGGCCGGAAATTACTGGGCCGCACGGATACACCCACGAATCAGGAAGACTCGCCAAACCCCGTACAACAACGTGTTACACCCTCGCGCAGCCTGCGTCAGTGGCCCCGCCAACGCACCCGTGCGGCGGATGTACTGCCGTTCACAAAGCGCCGCCGCTAGTACTCCGGCAATATCATATTGAAGGAGTACTAGGGCCGCCTGCCCGCCGGGGCACCGCGCTTGTTATTGGGGTCTCGACTATGCTATACGGTAATCAGGCCAGCGGGCCTGTGTGAGGGATTTTGATGAAACGGGTGCTGCTTACTTTACTGACCCCCCCTTTTGCCGTGTGCAAATTCGGTTGCGCGGGCTGCTGCGCCGCACCCATCGCGGTATTCTGGATTACCGGCATTGTCGGCATTGTCTACGGCTTGATCGGTGGCCCTGCCAACCTGCTGGGACCGAGCTGGAATACCGTGCTGCTGGGTATCGCACTATGGGGTATCGCGGCGGTCTGGACAGCGATCGCCATCCAGGGGACCGACGATGCACGTTGCGCCGAACGCGAAAGCAACCTCTGTAAAAAGATGCTCCCCAGCGGCGACGAACCCGATCCCTTCGACGAAGTTCGTAAGGCACGCTAGACAGCGCGCCTCTTTATCCTAAGGGTGTACGGAAGCCCTCTGCCCCAGCAGACCGACCAGTAGCTGGCCGTCCTCCGGGTTGAGACTGTGCCCCGCCGGGGTATAAAACGTCTTCACCCGCCCCCGCAAGGCGGGTACGTTGTTCATATCCTGACTGTAAGCCGGTACGATGCTGTCACCCGCCGCGTAGGGTGAGCCGCGGATGATGGCGTAGTAGCTGATATCGGCATGCGGCTGCTGGTTCAGCCAGGCGAGGATGTTGCCGGATTCGGCGGGTAACAGATCAATCAGGGCACCCCGCGAATACTCGAGGTAATCGTACTCATCGCCGCCCAGTACGGACTTCATGAACTCTATTCCCGGACCGGGGCAGAAAAACGGTTTGAAATCGACAACGTCCAGCCCCTGGGCGGCACGAGCGGTACCCAGATTGGGCGCCGCGATAGTCACCAGCGTATCGACCGCGTAGGGATTGTCGCCCAGCACCATCATGCGGGCGACCACGCCACCCGCGGAATGTCCCACCAGTATCAGGCGCTCTTGCGGGTGCCACTGGCGCACGGCCGTAAGCAGCTGGGCCAGTGCCGCTGCCTGCACCTGCAGGGGCGCGGCCGCCGGCAGATTGGCACTGTAGCTCTTGTTGGTGGCTGGCGTCAGGCCAGTGGGCTGGATGATGCCACCGGGCGCCGGCGTGAGTACGCCGGCCGGCTGCCAGCCATTGGCGGCCAGCACCTGGTTGACACCACTCAGATCCCAGCTGCGTGCGTCCGCCATGTAGCCGTGAACCAGTACCAGGACATCCGCGCGTACCGGTTGTATCAGCACGGCCAGCAGGCCGATCAGACATGTAAATCTTGTCATACTCAAACCCCTGCCCACACAGGCAGTCGTCAGTTGCAAATCAAGTCTGAGTATAATCGCCCTGAAGGGCATTGATCCCGGTCAAACGCCGGGGTAGTGTCAGCAGAACATCCCGTCGAAGGCAAAACCGGCGCTGCGCTCGGCGTCACTGGACGGGCGGATATCCAGCACCTCGAAGTCGAACACCAGGTGTTTGCCGGCAAAAGGGTGATTCCCATCCAGGGTGACCTGCCCGTTGGTGATACCGCACACGGTAAACGTCATGCTGCGGCCGTCCGGTAACTGACCGTCCACCGCCTCCCCGGCCTCTGGTAATTCTTCTGCAAATTCATCACTTGGCAGCGTAATCACCAGTTCCGGGTGGTGCTCGCCGTAACCCTCCCCGGGGGTCAACTCGACGCCCACCCGGTCCCCCACGCGCCGGCCTTCCAGGGCCTGTTCCACCTTCGGGAAGGCCCCGCCGTAACCGCCGTGCAGATAAACCAGGTCCTCGCCGTATTGCAGCAGCTGCCCAGTCAGTCGCTCACGCACGTGGAAACCCAGGCGGACCACCGTGTCCTGCTGGATTCCGGATATATTATTTTCTGCAATCAATAAGTTATCAGCTTTCATAGCCATCCCTTCCGATCTCCCTGCCGCTAAGTGGCGCCTTGATACCGTCGTTATCGGCTATCTATGCAAGATCTGGACACAACAGCGCGGGGTGGCCGAAAATCCACTTGTCGCTGCCTGAATACAGTTAATAGGTGGGTGAATTGGCGAAGTATGCTATCTTTATTGACAGTGAGTTAACCGATTAAGTTTTCTGTCAGAGTAGCTTGATCTGAAGTTCACTGGAGGGCTGCTGACAATAACGAAAAGCCGCTCTTTCAATATAAATCAACAAGAGGAGACCATGAGATGTCTGACATGTTTTCTGCGGATTGGATGAACGGTTTCAAGGAGCGCTGGAACGCCGATGGCGAACTTGCAGGGGCGCTGGAAAAAATCGGCTTCAACTCGACGATCGGTTACGGTTTTGACGGCGAAGCCAAGCCACGCGGCTTCATTCGTGTCGAGAACGGCCACGTTGTCGAAGCGGGTGATTATGCCGACCAGGAACTCAACTGGGACCTGCGTGCCACCCAGGACAACTGGAACAAATGGATGAGCAAACCACCGGGGATGATGGGCCTGGGCATGGCCTATACCTCGCGCAAGCTCAAGTTCAACATCGGTGACTACACCGCCATGATCAAGGACCCGCGCATGGCCGGCCCCTTTATTCGCAGCTTTGCAGTAATGGGAGGGTGACCGGGCAGTTTCAAGCCTGTTCCCGCAAAAACGGCAGCTCAAAAGGCTGCCGTTTTTTTGGTGGTAACCAGGTCAGGTTGTGCTCAGGGGGCTTGATCCGCCTCTTTGCCTTCCTTTTCCACCGGCATCAGATCGGCCTTGCTGACACCGAGAGCCAGCGAAAGTGCGCCGGCGACAAAAATCGATGAATAGGTACCGACAAACACACCGATGATCAGCGCCAGGGCAAACGAGTGAATAATCTCGCCACCGAGAAAGAACAACGCCAGCAACACCAGCATGGTAGTACCGGATGTCATCAAGGTGCGTGACAGCGTCTGGTTAATCGAGGCGTTCATGATCTGCTCGGGCGAGCCTTTGCGCATCTTGCGGAAGTTTTCGCGGATACGGTCGAATACCACGATGGTATCGTTGAGCGAGTAACCGATCACCGCCAGGATTGCGGCCAGCACGGTGAGATCGAACTCGACCTGCAACAGTGAAAAAACACCCAGTGTAATAATCACGTCATGCACCAGCGCCGCAACTGCACCCAGTGAAAAGCGGTACTCGAAACGCAGTGCCACGTAAATCAGGATACCGATCAGGGCATACAGGACAGCGAGTCCGCCCTGCTCGGTCAACTCCTCGCCCACCTGCGGACCGACAAACTCGACGCGGCGCTTTTCCACCGTTTCATCGGCGTTCTGCAATGCGGCCAGGACATCCTCGCTGAGTTCGGCACTGGCCTTGTCGGCGCGTGGCGCGATGCGGATCAGGACATCGCGCGAGGTACCGAAGTGCTGCACCTGGGCATCCCCATAGCCGGTTTCCTCCAGCAGGTCGCGAATACCGCCCAGCTCGGCAACATCCGGGTAAGCCACCTCGATCAGGGTACCGCCGGTAAAGTCGATACCGAAACTCAGTCCGCGGGTAACCAGGAAGAACAGCGAAGCCGCTATCAGCAACAGCGAAAACACCATCGCCGGCTTGCGCTTGCCCATGAAATCGATTTGCGTTTTTTTATCCAGTAGATGCATAGGACTTTCCAGCTTAAATCGGCAGGCGCTGCAAGCGGCGCCTGCCGTAGGCGAGGTTGATCACCGCCCGGGTACCCATGATGGCGGTGAACATCGAGGTAATAATGCCCAGCGACAGCGTCACGGCAAAACCCTTGATCGGGCCGGTGCCGAAACTGAACAGTACAATGGCGGCGATCAGCGTGGTTACGTTGGCATCGGCGATGGTTGAAAAGGCCTTGGCATAACCGGCATGAATACTCGCCTGCGGCGTATTGCCGTTACGCAGCTCCTCGCGGATACGCTCGAAGATGAGCACGTTCGCATCCACCGCCATACCGACCGTCAGCACGATACCGGCGATGCCCGGCATGGTCAGTGTTGCCTGTAACAGCGACAGCAAGGCCACCACCAGCACCAGGTTAAACGCCAGCGCCAGGTCGGCTACCAGGCCGAACACCTTGTAGTAGACAGCCATGAAAACCAGCACCAGGGCAAACCCGATGACCACGGACTGGAAGCCCTGCTCGACATTTTCCGCACCGAGACTGGGACCGACGGTACGCTCCTCGATAATGCGGATCGGCGCGGCCAGCGCACCGGAACGCAGCAGCAATGCCAGTTCGTGGGCTTCCTGCGGACTGTCCAGGCCGGTGGTCTGGAACTGCTTGCTGAAGACATCACGAATGGTCGCCACGCTGATGATTTCCTCGACCTTGCGGTTGCTGATCACCGTCTCGCCATTGACCATACGGGTGCTTGTCTTGTTTTCGATGAACACCACAGCCATCGGCTTGCCGACGTTTTCCTTGGTGAAGGCCAGCATCTTGCGCGCACCCTTGCCATCCAGGGTTACGGATACCTGTGGTGTGCCACTGTTATTGTCAAAACCGGAGCGTGCGTTGACGATCTGGTCACCGGTGACGATGACCCGGTTTTTCAACAGGTACCAGCGGCCGTCGCGGTGCTTGTAGAGGCGTGAACCCGCCGGCACCTTGCCGTTGCGGGCAGCTTCGACATCGTGCTGGGTATCGACGGCGCGGTACTCCAGCGTGGCCGTGGCGCCGAGTATGCGTTTGGCGACCACCGTATCCTGCACGCCCGGCAACTGGACCACGACACGCCGGTCGCCCTGCTGCTGTATCACCGGCTCCGCCACACCCAGCTCGTTGACGCGGTTGCGCAGGGTGGTGATGTTCTGCTGCAGCGCCAGTTTGCGCGTTTCGCGGATTTCCTTTTCACTCAATGCGACATCCAGCAGGTAATTACCGCCGTCATCGACCTCTTTCAGTTCCAGGTCACGGTATTCGTTGTGAACAAGATCCATGCCCCGGCCACGATCTTCGGCACTGCGGAACTTGATCGTCAGTTTGTCACCATCGGTGCGTATGCTGATGTAACGTACCTTGGCCTTGCGCAGCACGGTGCGCAGATCGGAGGCGTAACGCTCCAGCGCCTTTTGTATCGCTGCATCCATGTCGACTTCCATAAGGAAGTGCACGCCACCGCGCAGGTCCAGGCCCAGGTACATGGGCAAGGCGTTAATCGCCTGCAGCCAGCCGGGGGTCGATGGTGCCAGGTTGAGTGCGACGATATAGTCACTGCCCAGGGCGTCCTTTATCACGTCATTGGCTGCCAGCTGGTCCTCGGTGCTGTTGAAGCGGATCAACAGCCGGTTTTCCGTTGGTTCCACCAATTTGGGCGAGAGCTTGTGATCGGCCAGACGTGTTTCCACCAGGCCCTGCAGGGTGTCACCCAGCGCGGTATTACGTGCCGAGGAAATCTGCACGGCCGGGTCCTCACCAAAGAGGTTGGGCAGGGCATAGAAAATCCCCACGGTCAGCAGTACGATAATCAGTAAATATTTCCAGGCGGGATACTGGTTCATGGGGGGTTCAGAGTTCCTTCACCGTGCCCTTGGGCATCAGGTTGGCAACGGCCTGCTTCTGTATCTTGACCTCGACGTTCTCGGCGACTTTGACCAGCACGAAATTTTCGCCGACGTCGGTGATGCGGCCCAGCAGACCGCCGTTGGTTACCACCTCGTCACCCTTGGCCAGGCCTTCGACCAGTTTCTTGTGCTCCTTGGCGCGCTTGGTCTGCGGGCGAATGAGCAGAAAGTAAAACACCACAAAAATCAGCACGAGCGGTAAAAAGCTCATGAGGGGGTCCGGCTGGCCCTGGGCGGGTGCAGCAGCCAGCGCATCGCTGATGAAAAAACTCATATCAATCTACCTGGTCAATCAAAGGAGCGGGATTTTAAAGCGCGCTATTATGGCACAGCTGGGGGCTTTTGGTGTCTTTTTGTATAAAAATCCGCCACAAAGTCCCCGAATCGGCCCGTTTCCACCGCCCCGCGGATGTCCGTCATCAGGCGCTGGTAGTAATGCAGGTTGTGCACCGTGTTGAGGTGTGAGCCCAGCATTTCGTTGCATTTGTCCAGGTGGTAGAGGTAGGCGCGACTGTAGTGACGGCAGGTGTAACAATCACAGTCCGGGTCCAGCGGCCCGGTATCGTCCCGGAAACGGGCGTTGCGCAGGCGCAAGGTGCCTTCGCTGGTGAAAATGTGGGCATTCCGGGCATTGCGGGTGGGCATCACGCAGTCGAACATGTCGACTCCCCGGCTGACGGCCTCGACGATATCTTCAGGAGTCCCCACACCCATCAGGTAACGCGGCCGCTCGGCCGGCATCGCGGGGTTGAGGGCATCCAGCACCTTGATGCGCTCCTCGTGAGGCTCCCCGACCGACAGGCCACCAATGGCATACCCATCGAAGCCGATGGCGGTCAGTCCGTCCAGCGACGCCAGGCGCAGGTCCGTGTACATGCCCCCCTGCACGATGCCGAACAGGGCGGCGGCCGACTCGCCGTGCGCCTCGCGGCTGCGCTGCGCCCAGCGCAGCGACAGCTGCATGGAATCCTCCGCCTGCCGGCGGTCGGCGGGATAGGGTGTGCACTCGTCGAAAATCATGACGATATCGGCGCCCAGCGCGCGCTGCACCGCCATCGACTCCTCCGGCCCGAGGAACACGGCATCGCCATTGACCGGCGAGCGGAAGTGCACCCCCCGCTCGGTGATTTTGCGCAGCTCGCCAAGGCTGAACACCTGGAAGCCCCCCGAATCGGTCAGAATCGGTCCCGGCCAGTTCATGAAGTCATGCAGGTCACCGTGCTTGCGGATAATCTCCGTACCCGGGCGCAGCATCAGGTGAAAGGTATTGCCCAGCAGAATCTCCGCGCCGGTCTCGGCCACCTGTTCCGGACGCATCCCCTTGACGGTGCCGTAGGTACCCACCGGCATGAAGGCCGGCGTTTCCACCGTGCCGCGCGCGAAAGTCATGCGCCCGCGGCGGGCGTTGCCGGACTGATTTAATAGCGTAAATTTCACTTAAAATAACTCGCCAAAAAATCCAAATATCCCTGATCAACCCGTCATTGCGAGCGCAGCGCGGCAATCTCATAATGTGGCAGCAGCCTGCGGAGATTGCCGCGCTGCGCTCGCAATGACGGGGGCTGTTGTCTAGTCACGCTGCAGAAACATCGCATCGCCATAACTGAAAAACCGGTACTTCTGTTCGATCGCGTGCCGGTATGCCGCCATCACCGGTTCATAGCCGCCGAAGGCGCAAACCAGCATCAGCAACGTAGACTGCGGCAGATGAAAATTGGTCAGCAGCGCGTCGACCACCCGAAAGCGGTATCCCGGCGTGATAAACAGTTGTGTCTCGCCGCTGAATGGCTGCAGCTCGCCGCCACGCGCAGCGCTTTCGAGACTGCGCACCACGGTTGTGCCTACTGCCACCACACGGCCACCGCGTGCCCGCGCCGCATTCACGGCAGCACAGACCGAGGCATCGACCTCGACCTGTTCAGCGTGCATCACATGGTCGTCCAGCCGGTCCACGCGCACCGGTTGAAAGGTGCCCGCCCCTACGTGCAGGGTCACAAAGGCGGTGTGCACGCCGGTATCGTCCAGTTTCTGCAGTAGTTCAGTGTCGAAATGCAGCCCGGCTGTCGGTGCCGCCACGGCACCCGGGTGCCTGGCATACAGTGTCTGGTAATCGCTGCGGTCGGCCTGGTCATCGGCACGCTGAATATAGGGTGGCAAGGGCACGTGGCCGTGGCGGTCGAGCACATCCAGCACCGGCTCCTCGCCGTCGAACACCAGTTCGAATAAATCTTCCCGGCGACCGCAGACCTCCGCCTCCACGGCGCCGTCAGCCAGTTGCAGCCGGGTTCCCGCCCGGGGTGCCTTGCTGGCGCGCACATGCGCCAGCACCCGCCTGCCCGGTAACAGGCGCTCAAGCAGAACCTCCACCTTGCCGCCACTGGCCTTGTGGCCCAGCAGCCGTGCCGGGATGACCCGGGTGTTATTGAACACCAGCAGGTCGCGCGCCTCGAGCAGCCCGGGGAAATCGGTCATGCGGCGGTCCTGCGGGCCATCGGGCGTCAATACCAGCAAGCGGCTGCTGCTGCGCGGCTGTGCCGGATGGTCCGCAATCAACCTCTCGGGCAGCGGATAATCAAAATCGCTCACCTGCATGGCGCGGCATGGTAACACAGGGCCTGAACCAGGCCGCCGCCAGGCCGCCGCAATTTCTTGCGGCAGCGCCGGGAATCCTTATACTGGCGCGTTCCCTCGCCGGGGTGGCGGAACTGGTAGACGCGCCGGATTCAAAATCCGGTTCTGGCAACAGAGTGTGGGTTCGATTCCCACCCTCGGCACCATATACACAGCCTGTGTTTTCTGCATTACCGTTTCGGGGGACCCATGACCCGCCTGACCGCTGACTTCAACCCCAATGGTGATTTCCGACGCTACACCCGAATTACCGGCTGGATACTGTTGCTGCTCGGCCTCACCGGTATCCTGCTGCCCAGGGTGATGTCCATCACCCTGTCGGTCATGATCGGCTGGCTGCTGTTGCTGGCCGGTGGCATTTCCACCTACCAGGTCTACAACAGCTATCGCACCACCTGGCTGGCCTGGCTGAAGCCATTTATCCTGTTTGCCATCGGTTTCGTGGTGCTCTTCAACCCCACGGTGGCGGTGGCCGCCCTGGGCCTGCTGCTGGCCGTTTACCTGCTGATGGACGGGTTTGCCGGCGTCAGCTTCGCCCTCGAACTGCGCCCCCTGCCCGGCTGGGGCTGGATGATGGCCAACGGCGTGCTGTCCTTCCTGCTGGCTGCCGTCCTGCTGTTCGGCTGGCCGTTCAGTTCGCTGTGGGTGATCGGTCTGTTGATCGGCATCAGCCTGTTTCTCGACGGCCTGGCACTGTTGATGCTGAGCAACACGGTGATCTGATGATCGCCCGTTCGCGTCATTTCAGTGCGTTTGCACACCTGAACGGTACCGGCCATATTTGTCGACAACCGGCCTGTATGACCTATAATCCCTAACCTTCCCGCAGGGAAACAGTCGCAACTGCCGGTTGTGCCCGGCCCGCCTCGCGGCGGGAAACGGTGTACCGCCGGAATACATTCAATTTTATGGGAGCACTCATGCCCGGAACGCGCTTTAGCCTGGAAGTCCAACCCCGAATCCCGGAAAAACTCAACCGACTGCTGGAGTTGTCCAACGACCTGCTGTACAGCTGGGACCACTCGGTACGCGCCCTGTTCTTCCGGCTGGACCCGGCCTTGTGGGAAAGCTGCGGACACAATCCGAAAGTTTTTCTGCACCGGATTTCGCAACAGCGGCTGGACGAAGCCGCCGAGGACCGTATTTACTTCGAAGCCTATAACCGGGCGCTGTCGACCTACGACTCCTATCTTCAGGAAGGACAGCGCAACACGATCGACACCTACCTGAACCCCGGGAAAGACCTGGTCGCCTATTTCTGTGCCGAATTCGGCCTGCATGAAAGTCTGCCGATCTATTCCGGCGGCCTGGGTATTCTGGCCGGCGATCACGTCAAGGCGGCCAGCGATTTGGCCATTCCCTTTGTTGCGGTGGGCATGCTTTACCGGCAGGGCTACTTCACCCAGACCATCGATGAACACGGCAACCAGGTTGCCCACTACACCACCAGCAATTTCGAACAGCTGCCGCTGCAGCCGGCCTGCGACAAGGACAGCCGCGAATTGCACGTCAAGGTCGAGTTCCCCGGCCGTGATGTCCAGTTGAAAATCTGGAAAGCACAGGCCGGCCACATCAGCCTGTACCTGCTCGACAGCGACCTGCCGGAGAACGACGAAGCGGACCGCGCCATTACCTATCAGTTGTATGGCGGTGACATCAATACACGCATACAACAGGAAATCGTCCTCGGCATCGGCGGTGTCCGCGCGCTGCGCCTGCTGGGCCTGGAGCCTACCGCCTGGCATATCAACGAAGGGCACGCGGCCTTCCAGGTGCTGGAGCGCTGCCGCGAACTGGTGGCGGACGGACTGGATTTTGCCGGTGCACTCGAACAGGTCGCCGGTGCAACGGTGTTTACCACCCACACGCCGGTACCCGCAGGCCACGATATTTTCGATCACAGCCTGGTTTCCAGCTACTTCAGTGAATACGCCGAGCAACTGGGCCTGCCAATGCACGATTTTCTGGCCCTCGGTACCAACCCAGCGAGCGAGGGGCGTTTCAACCAGACCATACTCGCACTGAGGGGCTCGCGTTTCCATAACGGTGTCAGCCGCATTCACGGCGAGGTGGCTTCGCGCATGGAAGGCTATGTCTGGCCGCAGATACCGGAGCGGGAAAACCCGATGCGCCATGTCACCAATGGCGTACACGTACAGACATTCCTGTCTTACGAGTGGAGCAACATGTATGACATGCGTTTCGGCATGCAGTGGCGTAACGAACTGTTGAACCCCGACTACTGGGAGCGCATCGACGAAATCCCGGACCACAGTTTCTGGAGTCAGCGCCAGTCGCTCAAATCGGAACTGCTCGGCCAGGTACGCCACCGGGTGGTACTGCAGTCACGCCGTAACCGCTATGGTGAGGCCTTCATTGACCGCATCACTTCCCTGCTCAGCCCGCACGAAACCGATATCCTCACCATCGGTTTCGCCCGCCGCTTTGCAACCTACAAACGCGCCACCCTGCTGTTTTCGGACCCGGAACGGCTGGCGCGCCTGCTCAACGATCCGGAGCGCCCGGTCCTGCTGATTTTCGCCGGCAAGGCACACCCCAGCGATCAGCCCGGTCAGCAGCTGATCCAGGTCATCCATGACTTCTCGCGCCGCCCAGAGTTCGTCGGCAAAATCCTGTTACTGGAGGGATACGACCTGTCACTGGGCCGCAAGCTGGTCTCCGGCGTGGATGTCTGGCTGAACAACCCTGAATATCCCCTGGAAGCCAGTGGCACCTCGGGGCAGAAGGCCGGCCTCAACGGCGTCATCAATCTGAGCGTACTGGACGGCTGGTGGGGCGAAGGCTACAACGGTGAAAACGGCTGGGCCATCACACCGCATGGCCAGCACTTCGATGCCGGCTTTCGCAACCAGGAGGAGGCCAACGAGTTACTCGATATTCTCGAACATCAGGTCATTCCGTTGTATTACGACCGCAATGGCCACGGTTTTTCCGAAGGCTGGGTGCGCATGTCCAAGGCCTCGATGAAATCGACGCTGCCGCAGTTCAACTCGCAGCGCATGGTGATGGACTATATCCGCGGTTTCTATGGACCGGCGGCGGAACAGGGCCGCGTACTGGCTAAAAACCGCTACAAGGGTGCCCGTGACCTGGCAGCCTGGAAGGCCAAGATTCACAAGTTGTGGGGATCGGTAGCGCTGCGCCGGATCGACGATGTTCACCAGGAGGTAATGGCCGGGGACAAGGTAACCATGCAGGTTGCGGCACAGCTGGGTAACCTGTCGCCGGAGGACGTGCGGCTTGAGTGCGTCGTCGGCACCGAAGACGAGCATCACGAATTCCAGGCCAGCGACTATTTCGGCTTTAGCGCCACCGGGAAACTGGAGGGTGGCGAAACACTGTTCGAACTCCGGCTGGATCCGCCGCTGCCGGGCCTGCAGCTCTACCAGATCCGCATGTACCCTTACCACAAGCTGCTCAGCCACCGTTTCGAAACGGGCTGTATGATCTGGTTATAGGGATCGGCGCACCGGGCGGTGCTACGCCCGACCGTACAGTTTTATCCAGTCGCGCAGCCGCTGTTTGTGCTGCTCCTGTACCTGGTCCCAGCTGAAACGCCAGCGCCAGTTGCCCTCGCCGACGCCGGGAATATTCATGCGGTGGGCACCATCCAGCTCGAGAACATCCTGTAACGGGATCACCGCCAGCCTCGCGACCGAAGCCAGCGCGGTGCGCATCAGCAGCCCGGGCATCGGTTCCTGCGAATCACCCAGGTAATGACGCACCGCGGCGCGTTCATCGTCTGACAAATCCTGGTACCAGCCCAGGGTGGTATTGTTGTCGTGCGTGCCGGTATAAACCACGCCGAGTTCTTCGTGGTTGTGCGGCAGATAGGGATTGGCCGCCGAGCCGTCGAAGGCAAACTGCAGAATCTTCATGCCGGGCAGGGAGAACTGTTTTCTCAATGCCGTGACTTCCGGCGTGATCACGCCCAGGTCTTCGGCGACCAGCGGCAACTCGCCGAAAACCTGCTTGAGCACCTGGAAGAAACTCTCGCCCGGTCCCTTGACCCAGTGGCCGTCGATCGCGGTGTCCGCCCGGGCATCGATTTCCCAGTAGGCCTCGAAACCGCGGAAGTGATCGATGCGCATCAGGTCGAACATTTCCATTTGCGAGCGAATACGCTCCAGCCACCAGGCAAAACCGTCTTTTTTCAGCTCATCCCAGCGGTAGTGCGGATTACCCCAGCGCTGGCCGGTGGCGGAAAAATAGTCCGGGGGTACACCGGCCACTACCTGCAGCTGACCGTGCTCGTCGACCGAGAACCACTCGCGGTGTGCCCAGACATCCGCGCTGTCGTGTGCCACGAATATCGGGATGTCGCCGAACAGCAGCACGCCACGGTCATTGGCATACTGGCGCAGTTGTTTCCATTGCCGATAAAACAGGAATTGCTCGAAACGGACCTGGGCAATGGCGCCGGCCAGGCGTTTGCGTTCCGCCTGCAGGGCATCCGCATTGCGTTCACACAGGGCTTGCGGCCAGTCATACCAGGCCTTGCCACCATTGGCGTTACGCAGCGCCTGGTAGAGTGCGAAATCGTCCAGCCAGCGGGCGTGTTCGCGAACGAAGCGCTTGAATGCACGGCGCTCGGCGTCGCCGGCCTTGCGCTGGAATCCGTTGTAGGCTGCATTGAGGCGTACCGCCCGCTGCGCCTCCAGGTCCCCGCTTTCATCCAGCCCGGCATCGTCCAGCCAGCCCAGGTCCACCAGCGCCTGCAGGCTGATCAGACGGACGTTACCAGCGTGTACCGACAGGCACTGGTAGGGTGACAGGTCTTCGTGGGTTGGTCCCAGCGGCAGAGTCTGCCAGGCCCTTATGCCACACTCGGCACAGAAATCGACAAACCGGTAGGCCTCGGAACCCAGGTCGCCGTTAGCGGGCGCACCCGGCAGCGAAGTGGGGTGCAGTAGAATGCCTGCACGGCGTTGGGCGAATACATCCATGTCCTGCTGTTTCCTGCGTCGGCCTTCAGTTGCGGGCCTGGCCGTGCCTCATGGTACCACCCACCTCCGGCCGGCCGGAGCCGCGGGCGAAGGTGTGGGCGAGATATTCAGGCGGTTCCTCCCCGAGTAACTGGTAGAGATTGGACAGGTGCAGACGGAACAGCGCCTCGAAGTCACTGACCGAGTCCGCCGGGTTGTAGTCACCGAACCACCAGAACCAGTCCGAGCCCTCGCAGATCGCCAGTTGAAGTTGCGCCGCAAGCACCTGCTCGCCGTCGAGTCCGCCCCGCTCCACGACCTTGTCAAAGGTACGCTTGGCATCACACAACATATCCCAGCCGCGGTTCTTGTCCCGGTCACCGACCCAGGTGGAAAAAGTCCCGTAAACCCAGGAGCCGCTGATCATCGTTGACAGGTTGCCGATTTCCACACCGCCGTCCAGGCACTCGGAAAATGTCGACAGGCTCAGCGCCGGGTGTTCGGCAAGCTTTTCATACAGTGTACGGAGAAAATAGTAGCCGTTTTCCGGGAAGTGTTCCCAGGCGTTTTCGCGATCCAGAACGATCGGTACCACCAGTTCTCGGCCGGAATGAGCCTCGGCGATACGCTCCAGGTGATGGATCAGGTTGGCGATGGCATCATCGGCATGCCAGGTGGAATAGTTGAAACCGATCTCGTCGGACAGGTTATCGTCACGGAAAAAACACACCAGTCCGCCGTTCGCGACCCGGTACCCCTTCAGTACGGCGTCACCGGCCGCCATCGCCTGTTCGCTGTCGCTGGCGCGCAGGCTGTTACGCAATACGGTTTCACCGCTGGCCGCCCAGCGGAAGCCGTGGTCCGCCAGCAGCGCCAGGGTGGCCTGGCTGACACTGCCTTCTGCCGGCCAGCAACCCGCGGGCCTGAAACGGAAATACTGTTCGAACACGTTCAATCCCTCGCGGATATGCCAGTCGGCACGCTGCTCGCCACCCGGATACTGTTCAAATTCCGGCAGATCGACCTCCGGCATGGCCTCGCGGGCGCTCTTGATGTCCAGCATCAGCGGAATAATGGGATGGGCGTAGGGTGTAACCGACAACTCCACCTGGCCACGTTCGGCAAGCGCCGCGTAGCGATCGATGACACCGGACAGCAGCTCGCCGATCAGCACCAGCAACTGCCGGCGGTCATGCAGGGAAAAGTTCTTGCCCTGCTCCTGCCAGCGCTGGACACGCAGGTCATTGCGCCTGACCGTTTCACCAATCCATCCCAGGTGATACCAGAATACCAGGTCGGCGACGAACTGTTCACTGACGTACATCAGGTCAGCGCAATGACCGATAAACGGATCGGCCAGCTCGGTCAGCCGCTGGTAAGCCGGAAAACGCTCGATGACGCGCTGGCGATTGACCCGCAAACAGGCATTGATAAGCTCGAGCCGCCCTTCTGAATGGGTTGGCAATACCGGGTCGACCAGTGCCGCCAGCAGGGGATCACGCAGTGCCTTGTGGTCACGCAGATAACCGCTGACCTGTGCCGCGTAGTCGTCGATCTGTTCGAGCAGCACCGGAGCGAAATTGATGACCGCCTTGGCCTCGGGCACAGCCTCCAGGTGTGCTGCCATGTCCACGTAGTCCTTGATGGCGTGCAGGTAGGTCCAGGGGAGCTTGTACTCCCCGCTGATGAGATCGCAGTACTGCGGCTGGTGCATATGCCAGCAGAGGACGACTCGCAGGCGTGCTTTATCTGACATGATGCAGTTCCTGGCCAAGCATCTCCGGCGTCACCAGCACAATCCCGCCGGGGGTGACGTAGAAGCGTTCGGCGTCCTGCTCCGGGTCCTCCCCGATCACGGTACCGGCCGGGACCTGGCAGCCTTTATCGATGACCGCGTTGCTGATACGGCTATGGCGCCCGATATCGACATCGGGCAACACCACGGCATGCTGCAACTGGGCGTAAGAGTTCACCTTTACATTGGAAAAAAGCAGCGAGTGGCTGACGCTGGCGCCCGAGATCACGCAACCGCCGGAGACCATGGAATCGACCGCCATACCGCGCCGGTCCTCGTCATCGAAGACGAACTTGGCCGGCGGCATGTGCTCCTGGTAGGTCCAGATCGGCCAGTCCATGTCGTACAGGTTCAATTCGGGGGTAATACCGATCAGTTCCAGGTTCGCCTTCCAGAAGGCGTCCACCGTGCCGACGTCACGCCAGTAGGCCTGGCGGCCACTCTGAACGTCGCGGAACGGGTAGGCGAACACGCGATACTGGCCAATGATAGCGGGGATAATGTCGTGCCCGAAATCGTGGCTCGAATAGGTGTTGTCCGCGTCCTTGATCAGCTGCTCGAAGAGGAAACGGGTGTTGAACACGTAGATACCCATGGAAGCCAGCGCCACCTCTTCACTGCCCGGCATGGGCGCCGGCTGTTCCGGCTTCTCGTTGAATTCGCGTACCCGGCCGTCCTCGTCGGTGGTCATGACGCCGAAGGCCCGTGCGGACTCCAGGTCGACCTCCAGGCAGGCGACCGTCATGTCGGCACCGTTTTCCACGTGCTGCGCAATCATGGGACCGTAATCCATTTTGTAGATGTGGTCACCGGCAAGAATCAGCACATACTCGGGATGGTGGTTCCGGATAATGTCCAGATTCTGGTAAATCGCGTCCGCCGTACCGGCGTACCAGGATGACTGGATGCGCTGCTGCGCCGGCAGCAGTTCGACGAATTCCCCGAATTCGCCACGCAGAAAGCTCCAGCCCCGCTGGATGTGCTGAATCAGCGAGTGCGCCTTGTACTGGGTCAGTACGCCGACCCGGCGGATACCCGAATTCATGCAGTTGGACAGGGGGAAATCGACAATGCGGAACTTGCCGCCGAAGGGTACCGCAGGCTTGGCCCGCCACAGGGTCATTTGCTTGAGCCGCGAACCGCGGCCGCCGGCCAGGATCAACGCTAATGTGTCGCGGGTCAGACGACTTACAAAACGCGGCGTGGACACGGAATTCATTCACTTCCCCCGATACTACGTGACGACAGGTCATCTGCAGTAATATGTTTGACAGATTGCCTGGACGCCTATGTTACCATCACTCCAGCAAAGCGAACGTTAACATCTTTTATGAATAGAGACATAGCTTCTATAGCCGGCGGGGCAAAACTGCCGGAATCCCTGGCACGCATCGTCGAAGCCCGCCACCACGACCCCTTCGAGGTCCTCGGCCGGCACGACGAGGGGGCCGGGTGCGTGCTGCGCGCCTTCCTCCCCGACTGCCACAATGTCCGGCTCGCCGGCACGGACATCGAGCTGGGCCGTATCGAGGGAAGCGACCTGTTCGAATGGCGGGGTGACGGCGACCGCGTCCCGGCGCGTTACCAGCTGGCATGGCTGGATAGCGACGGCCTGGAATGGACCGGCTACGACCCGTACTGCTTCCCGCCGCTAATCGGCGATCTGGACATTCATCTATTTGGTGAAGGGCGCCACCTGCACGCCTACCGTATGCTCGGCGCCCATCTCACCGAGGTGGACGGCGTCAGCGGCACCCGTTTCGCTGTCTGGGCGCCGGGCGCCGAACGTGTCAGCGTGGTCGGTGACTGGAACCACTGGGACGGCCGCCGCCATCCCATGCGCGTCCGCGGCGGCAGCGGTATCTGGGAGCTGTTCATTCCCGGGGTCGGCGCCCACGAGTTTTACAAATACGAGATCCGCAACCGTCTTCACGGCACGGTTCATGTCAAGTCGGACCCCTACGGTCAGGCCTTCGAATTGCGGCCCGGCACCGCCTCGATGATCAACCCCGCCGTCCCGTTCGACTGGGACGACCAGACATGGCTGCAGGAACGGGCACAACGCGACTGGCTGCACGCGCCGATGTCCATTTACGAGGTTCACCTGGGTTCCTGGCAGCGTGACGAGCACGGCCAGTTCATCAATTACCGCACCCAGGCTGATTGGCTGGTCAACTATGTCAAAGAAACCGGCTTCACCCATATCGAACTGCTGCCGGTCACCGAACACCCGTTTGACGGCTCGTGGGGCTACCAGACCACCGGCTATTTCGCGCCCACCAGCCGCTTCGGCACACCGGACGATTTCCGTTATTTTGTCGACCATTGCCACCGCAACGGTATCGGCGTGATTCTTGACTGGGCGCCCGGCCATTTCCCCAAGGACGACTTCGCCCTGGCGCGCTTCGACGGCACCCCCCTGTACGAGCACGAAGACCCGCGGCGCGGCGAACACCGTGACTGGGGCACGCTGATTTTCAATTACGGCCGCAACGAGGTGCGCAATTTCCTGCTTTCCAGTGCCATCTACTGGCTGGAGGAAATGCATATCGACGGGCTGCGGGTCGACGCCGTGGCCTCGATGCTGTACCTCGACTATTCACGCGATCCCGGTGACTGGATCCCCAACGAGTACGGCGGCCGTGAAAATCTCGACGCTATCCACTTTCTGCGCCACCTCAACGAGGCGACCCACGCGGAACAGCCCGGCAGCATGATCATCGCCGAAGAATCCACCGCCTGGCCGCAGGTCACGCGGCCGATCGACCACGGCGGTCTCGGCTTCAGTATGAAATGGAACATGGGCTGGATGCACGACACCCTGGAATACATCAGCAAGGAGCCGGTACACCGCAAATTCCACCACAACCAGCTCACCTTCGGCCTGCTGTACGCGTTTCACGAGAACTTCGTCCTGCCCTTCTCGCACGATGAAGTGGTACACGGCAAGGGCTCGATGCTGGATAAAATGCCCGGTGACAGCTGGCAGCGCTTTGCCAACCTGCGGCTGCTGTATACCTACATGTACAGTTACCCGGGCAAGAAGCTGTTGTTCATGGGCAGCGAGTTCGGTCAGTACGCCGAGTGGAATTTCGATGCCGCCCTGGACTGGAACCTGTTGCAGAACGAGCGCCACAGCGGTCTCAAGCAACTGGTGCACGACCTCAACCGGCTTTACCGTGAACAGCCCGCGCTGCATCACCACGATTTCGAAGCGGAAGGTTTTCGCTGGATAGATTGCAATGATGATCGCAATTCCCTGCTCAGCTACTACCGCCAGGGCGAGGGCCAGACCGCGGTGGTTGTACTGAACTTCACGCCCGTGCCACGCCAGGGTTTCCGCCTCGGCGTACCGCTCCCCGGCGAGTACCGCCTGTGCCTCAACTCCGATGCCAGTTACTACAGCGGCAGCAACATGCCGATCTGGGGACTGCACCAGGCAGAGACGGTACCCTGGATGAACCAGCCGCAGTCGATCATCATTGACCTGCCGCCGCTGGCGGGCCTGATTCTGTTGAAAACCTGACAGGCGCAATGCTACCGGTCTGCGCCTTGAAATCCCGAGAAAGCGGACCTATTTATTGAGTTAGATCCGCTCGGCAGCGAGCGCCAACAGGGAGGCAGAGACCGTGGCCACTATCCGTCAACCTGCCGTCGCAGGCATGTTTTATCCCGACGACCCCCGGGTACTGCAAAAACAGCTGGAATCCTTCCTGCAGGACGGGAACCCCGCTGCCGACCACCCCAAGGCGCTGATCGTCCCCCACGCCGGCTATATCTATTCCGGGCCCATCGCCGCCAGCGCCTACCGGCTGCTGCGCGGCATGCGCGACCAGATCAGGCGCGTGGTGCTGCTGGGGCCGGCACACCGTGTGGCCTTTCAGGGTCTGGCCGCTACCAGTGCCGACTATTTTTCCACCCCGCTGGGACTGGTGAAAATCGACCAGGCAGCCGTGCAGGCAATTCTAACCCTGCCGCAGGTCCGGGTGATCGACGAGGCCCACCGCGAGGAACACAGCCTCGAGGTCCAGCTGCCATTTTTACAGAACGTGCTCGGCGACGATTTCAGCCTGGTGCCGCTGGTGGTCGGCGACGCCGACAGCGACAGCGTTGCCGAAGTGATTGAATCCCTGTGGGGCGATCGCGAAACCCTGATCCTGATCAGCTCCGACCTCAGTCATTACCTCGACTACGAGACAGCACGGCGGATCGACAGCACGACCTCACAGGCTATCGAGGCGCTCAACCCGCAGGCGATCGCCTACGAACAGGCCTGTGGCCGCAACCCGGTCAACGGTCTGTTACTCGCCGCTCGTCACCACAAGCTGCACGCCAGAACCCTGGATCTGCGTAACTCGGGCGATACCGCCGGCGACCGCGATCGTGTCGTCGGCTACGGTGCGTATGCCTTTGTCTGAATCAAAACGCGCCTGGTTGCTGGGCATCGCCCGCCAGTCGATTGAATACGGCCTGCAGCACCACCGGCCGTTGCCGGTAACCCCGGCAGAGCATCCACCGTTTGACCGGCAGGGCGCCAGTTTTGTGACCCTCCACCGGCAGGGTGCGCTGCGCGGCTGTATCGGCAGTCTCGAGGCACATCGGCCCCTGTTGCTCGATATCGCCGACAATGCCTATGCCGCGGCGTTCCGCGACCCGCGCTTTCCACCGCTGCAACCGCGGGAATTCGATGACCTGGAAATCGCTGTTTCGCTGCTGTCGGCACCGGAAGCGATGAGTTTCGATAATCAGCCGGCACTGCTGGAGCAGATCCGGCCCGGTATCGACGGCCTGATCCTGCAGGATGGCCCACGACGTGGCACTTTTCTCCCGAGTGTCTGGGAGAGCCTCCCCGACAGGGCGGATTTTCTTGCCCAGCTGAAACTCAAGGCCGGCCTGCCGGCGGACCACTGGTCAGACAGTACCCGCGTCTGGCGCTATACGACGGAGTCGTTCAGCGAATAAGCACGGGGCCTGTTATTTGGAAAATATGACAGACCGGTTGCGACCGCCTTCCTTGGCACGGTACAGGGCCTGGTCACTGGCAGCCAGCCATTGCTGGTAATCTGTCAGGGTCCCGTCGACCTCCGCGATTCCCAGGCTGATGGTGTACGAGATGGAGCGGCCCTCATGGACCACCGCGTGCTGTTCGATCTGCCTGCGCAGACGCTCGGTGAAAACCATGGCGTTCTCCGCCGGGGTATCGATCAGAATGACGCCGAACTCCTCACCACCATAACGACCGGCAATATCGGTGGCACGCTTGCAGTCATCCAGTGCAGCCGCCGTCACCCGGATGACTTCATCGCCCGCCGGGTGACCGAAGGTATCATTGACCTTCTTGAAATGATCGATATCGAACATAACCAGGCAACTGTGTTGCCTGGTTCGTTTTACCCGCAGGAACTCACCCGCCAGCAGCTCTTCCCAGTAACCGCGGTTATACAGCCCGGTCAGGCGATCGGTACGGCTCAGCGCCTGCAACTCATTGTTGACTTTCTGCAGCTGCGTCTTGCCGGTCGCAATATCGGTAACGTCATAAATAATAATGCCGATATGGTTGACGCTGTTGTCAGCCGACAATAGCGGAATCAGCGTGACATTCTGGTACATGTATTCCGCGACCCCGGTTATGGGACGGTAATTCTTGAAACCAATCAGGTAGGGACGCTGTTCCCAGGTGGTGAAGGCCCGGTTTTTCAGCAGCACGACTGATTCCACCTTGCGCCTGAACCAGGCTTCGTTGATATCGCCGCACTGCTCGAACAGGTTGCGGCCGATCACCGTATGGGGCGGTTTACCGCTGTGATTTTCCATGAAGCTGTTCCAGACCTGCACATGGTAATCACGATCGATCACGACCAGTCCTACATCGATGGTCTGGAGCATATCCATCAACCAGTGAAATTCTTTGATGTCGAGTTTGTTCGCGCTCATGGATCAGTCAATGATATAGGACAGGCGTTGTTTCAGGTTCGGCACCGAGTCTTCGGTGAGCAATACCAGCGATTCACAGTTTATATTGTGTCCCTCGATGCTGTAGCTTATCTCGATAGCCAGCATATTCTTCCAGCGAGCTGCATTTCCGGTCAACAGGTCGCTGATATTGACGTGCCGGCCCAGCACCACCGGATGTCCCTGGCTGAAACTCACGTCCAGCTGGTCGGCAATACCGGTCAGGCAGGCACCCAGCAATATGTTGGCGATATCCATTAACAACTCGAACTGTGCCGCCTCGTCGGTATCACCGCTGTGGTTCATCAGTCGGGCAATATCACTGAAACTTGCATCGTCGAACATCAACAGCGCTTCACCGGCGATACCCGCGCCGATAAAACCCTGGCAGACAGCCGCCGGGCCATCCTCGCTGTCGACCTGCTGCAACGCCATACGCAGCTCGCTGACCGCCATCAGATTGACCCTGGGGACGGGGAGCTGCACGAATACCCCCAGCACCCGTGCGAGCAGGTCACCCGCCCGGCCCATGGCGACGTTGGCGATTTCCTGGCAGCCATCGAGAAAATCCACCTGCATGCCGGCGTCAACCCGGCGCAGATCGCCGCGGGTATTACCGCGAATTCCATACTGGTCCAGAATTTTTGCAATTTCACCGGCTTCCACCGGTTTCCTGATAAAGGCCAGCGCACCCAGTTGCATGACGCGCGCGTACGCTTCCGGCTGAACATCACCCGAAACCACGATGATCAGTATTGACAGGTCCTCGGCGCGAACAGCCTCCAGCACCTGGTAACCGTCCATCACGGGCATGTTCAGGTCCAGAAACAGCACGTCCCCCTGCCCGTCCCGGATCGCTTCCAGGCCCTCGGCACCGTTGTTGGCAAAGGCGACATCGACATCCCAGTCCTGCGGCAGGGCGCGCGCCATCTGCTTGCGCGCCATGCTGGAGTCGTCACAGATGAGCACGCGAAGCGTCACCGCCGCGGCCCCTGGAAATTCTGCAATACCGGTTCCGGTGATGAAGACGCGGGATGGTACATATTATTTGATGCGCTTACAGGCGCCCACTGAACCGGCAAGACACGGCTTGCGATCAATCCAGATGGCATTGCTCAGGTCGGCACCGGACAGATCGGCGCCCTCGAGCCGGGCGTCGCTGAGATTGGCGTAGGCAAGATTGGCGTTATTGAAGCGGGCATTACGCAGGTCGGCACCCCGCGCCGTCATACCGACCAGGCTGGCATGGCTCAAGTCGGCGCTGTTGAAATTACTCAGATTGATGCTCGAATATTCCAGGTCAGCCCCCGCGAGCGCTGCACCGCTGAAGTCGGCGGCATCCAGCCGGGCGTTACGCAGATGGGCACCGACCAGGTTGGCCTGTCTGGAGTCGAGCCCCGACAGATTACAGTGGTTCCAGTTGACGCCGGGCCGGGGCCCGGCGGCGCAGTCCGGCGCAGGAAGATCGGGCTGGGCTTTTTCCAGCAGGAGACTGAGCACAAAGCCCAGCAGAATCAGCGCCACAAGCGCCAGCGGGTAACGGTACTGCCGCCCATTGCCGCTACGTGTGTGCGACACCTGGTATTTAAGCTCTCGAAAGCGCACCACTTCCTGCGGCTCGGGGCGGCGGCGGTCGACGCCAGTGCGCCGCTCGCGGATCTCCTCGGATACCGGGCCTTCCGTCTCGCGCCGGTCCCGGGGCTGGCGTTCATCTTCGTGCAGGCGGGCCGCTATCAGTTTCTGCCGGTTCTCGTCGGTGGGCGGCAGTTTCATGACTTCCGGGATCAGGTGCGGATACTCTGTCAACCGCGCCCAGGTGCCATTGTCGGTGCGCAGCTCGTCAATATCGCAGATGCGCCCCAGCAGAATATAGCGGCTGATCTGCTTTTCAGGATAGGGGCCACGCACCACGCTGTCGCGACGTGTGTACCAAAACCGGCGTTTCTGTTTTGTATCGCTCATTCCCTGCTGTTCCGATTATGCGTCCGTCGTTCCCTTCACGTCCCAAATGCTGCAGTATAGAGGCCAGTTTCAACCCGATCCCGGCTCCTGTATGAAACCCTCCGGCCCCACATCCGGCATTCCCCAGACCCTGGCCGGCCTGCAGCGGCCGGCTGCCCTGTCGCTGCAGGTCGGGCAGCAGCTGCAGGCGACCGTGCTCGACAACACGGCCGGCAGAATCCTGCTCGCTATAGGTCATCGGCAGCTTAGTGCCGAGTCTTCACTGCCATTTGAACGGGGCCAGGCTCTCACCCTGCAGGTTCGCAGCCTGGGGGAGCAACCGGTGCTGCGGGTAATCGCGGCGTTGCAGGAATCACCCGCCGCCATGGCGGTGCGTACCCTGCTGCCCCGTTACGGCGCGAGCACACCCTTGCTGGCCAGCCTGTCGCAACTGGCCCGGTCACCGCAGTGGCCCGTAGCGCCGCTGGTCCGCGAAGCCGCGGGAAACCTGGTGCGTCAACTGCCGGATGTGGCGACGCTGTCCACGGCCCGGGGCGTGAAGACGGCGTTACGGCAATCGGGTCTGTTTCTGGAAAACCACCTGGCACAGGCCGACCGGGCAACAGCGGTGGCCAGTACCGTAAATGGTGACTACAAGGCCAATCTGCTCCGCCTCGTGCACCTGCTGCGCCAGTGGCCAGGCAGCAGCCAGGCGGCGGCCCCACCCACCGCTGGCCGGGCGACACAATCGCCCGCGACCGGCGCAACACCCTACGGCCCGGCAGCATCGCCAACCACAGGCGTTGCCGCGCCACCGCCGGCTAAAGGCGCCCCGCCTCCACCGGTGGGACACACCCCGGAAACGGTACCGCCGCAGACCGTTCAGCGCGCCATTCAGGGCACGGCCACAGCGGTTGGAGCCCGGCCATCGGGCCCGACGGCGCCGGCCGCTGGTGCCGGTGCCACCGTAACACCGACCGGCAGTAGCCAAACGGCCTCTCCGGCAACACCGGGCAGCGGTAATCTCAGCCCGCCACCGCCGTTTGCGGGCGTGATCCCCACGGCGCAATCTCCGGTACAGGCCGGTCTCGATCTGCTCAACCGGCTGGGCAATCTGCGTCTGGACCTGTTACAGCAAGCCGAAGCGGCACTGGCCCGCGTGCACCTGAACCAGCTCGCCAGCCGGCCACGCGATGGGGAACATCGCCTGGTCGAATGGTTATTCGATATCCCCCTGCGTCGCGGCAACGACATCGACCTGTGGTCAGCACGTATCTACCGGGACGTCGAAAGCAAGACCAGAACCCGTGATCGACCCGCGGCCTCGTGGCGCGTGCAACTGGCCTTCGACCTGCCGGGACTGGGCCCCATGCAGGCACAGATCGAGCTGCGCGGTGAGCGCGTTTCGACCCGTTTCTGGGCAGCGCAGCAGGAAACGCTGCCGGTGTTGCAGGGTAACCTGCACACACTGCGTGAAGCCATGCTGGAAGCCGGTCTGGAGGTCGGTGATATGGATTGCCAGGCAGGCACCATTCCGGATACCCCGGGCCGTAACCAGGATCCACTGATCAGTGAAAAAGCATGAGTGAACAGCAACCCAACCCGCCGCTGGCGGTCGCCCTGCAGTATGACGGCAAACGCGCACCGCGGGTAACCGCCAAGGGACACGACCGGCTGGCCGAACAGATCATCCAGCTGGCCCGCCAGCACGGGGTACCACTGCAGGAAAACGAACCGCTGGCGTCGATGCTGTCAACGGTGGAGCTGGGTGACGAGATTCCGGAAACCCTGTACCTGGCGGTGGCGCAGGTGATTGCATTCGCCTATCACCTGTCAGGCAAGGTGCCGGACCAGGATTAGGACTATTTTCGTATAGGTCAGCCGGCGCTGCGCCGCATCATGACCAGCAATTCGGCCTCACCACGGGTCAGTCCACAGGTATCGACCAGCTCGTCGATATCGGCGCCGCGGTTGACCAGCTGGCTGGCCTGCGAATAGGGTCGATCGGTCGTCGCGCGCATCTCCAGCTGGTTCTGGCGCTCTACCATACGCTGCACCTGTTGTTCCAGTCTGACCACGTGTTCGCCGGCGCCCACCGAGGCGCTGCACAGCGCGCCCAGTTCCTGCTCCAGCTGTTGAACACGCTGGCGAAGATCCGCCTCGGTGTCCGCAAGGTTGGTAGCCGTGTACTGGGCGTTCCTCAATGCGAAGCCCTGGTAAAACAGGCCAATGCAGGCAAAACCGGTCAAAGCAATCAGTACGGATATCACCATGGGCGCACCTCAGGCGTACTCGTCGATATGAGAAGCGTCGTCATCTTTTTTACGCCGACGCTTTTGATCGGGTTGTCGGTCACCGGTAGCGGGTTTTCGCCGTGGCGCCTCGCTGCTGCGACCATTGCCGGCCCCGGGTCGGGTCGGTGGTATCCGGTAGGCAGGGGGGAGATTTCCGATTTCGCCCATGTCCGCATACCCGTGATTCCATTGGCAACCGGCCTGCCCCTAGAGCGCGGCCAGTTCGTCCCATTCCTCGTCGGTGAGCAGCTTGTTCAGGTCCACCAGAATCAGCAATTCATCATCGCGGCTGGCGACCCCCTGGATATACTTGGCGCTTTCGTCGTTGCCGACATTGGGCGCTGACTCCACTTCGGACATAGGCAGGTCGACAACCTCGGCGACACAGTCGACCAGGATACCGACCACATGCTTGGCACCCTCGATAATCACGATACGGGTGGCATCGGTTACTTCCGTGGTAGCCAGCCCGAGGCGGATACGGGTGTCGATGACCGTCACCACGTTGCCGCGGAGATTGATAATACCCAGCACGTAATGTGGCGCACCCGGCACGGGCGCGATTTCCGAAACCCGCAGCACCTCCTGCACCTGCATGACATTGATGCCGTAGATTTCGTCCGCGAGCCTGAATGTAACCCATTGAATTATTGAGTCATTTGTGCTTGCATTGACTGCCGCCTTGGCCATAGCCGAACCTCGAGTTGGTTGCGTTTACCCACTATACCGACGTCAAAAATCGGTCGTTTACCTGAATAATTGTAAAAATGCACGATCCGTGCCACGAAAATGGCCTGTCAGTCCAGGCCGGCCACCAGTTCACGGCTCAACTGCTCGACGTCGAGCAGCGCACACATACGCTCGATCACCGTACCCGCCAGCCACAGGCGCTTGCCGTTGGCGCTGCGCCACTTGACGTCATTGCATTCCAGGTCGACCACGTCGCCGATCCGTGAGCAGGCCAGTGCCCAGCGGCCGTCGTCGATCATGACCAGGTGCTGTGCCCGCTGGCCGGCATCTTCATCCAGTTTTGCCACGCGGTCCTGCGGCAGTACGAAGCGCGCGGTATCCACGACCTTGGACTGCACACCCTGGTAGGGGGTGATGCCGAGGAACAGCGGTGAATGACCAGGCATGGGCGTCAGGCCCTGCTCATTGGGTATCACGCCCTTGAGTTTCACCAGTGGCACCGCCAGTGTCAGACCGGCAACTTCGAACAACAGGGCCTGGAAACGGCCCGCCGCCCAGTCAGGCACACCGGCAGGCAGGCTGGCCGCTTCCGGTGCCCCGGGCGCTGCGTCGGCCACATCGACCGGTTCGGTTATCGCGGCTGCTGCTTCCACCGACGCCGGAGCAGCCGGTATTTCCAGCAGTGCATCCAGGTAGGCGCTCAACGCCAGCTGCTGATCGAGTACCTGCTGTTGCCGGGTATCGGTCTTCATTGCGCCACCATTTCGGGCAGTGGCGCCGGCACCTGCGCCAGCCAGCGCAACAGCGAGGCATAAGCCTCGGCACCACGCGCCCGGGGGTTGTAAATGTTAATCGGCACGCCGGCACGACTCGCCTCGCGGAACTGCGTATCGACGGGAATAACCCGTGACCACAGGTGTTCGCCGTGCTGGTCGCGCATGGCCCGAAGTGCATCCATGGACGCGCGGGTGCGGCGGTCGAAGAATGTCGGAATCACGCTGTAGGACAACTCGCCGCCCCGTGAATGACTGATCATTTTCAGGGTCTGTAACATGCGCTCCAGCCCTTTCAACGCCAGGAATTCCGTCTGCACCGGTATCAGCAACTGGTCACAGGCGGCCAGTGCATTGACCATCAGCACGCCCAGCATGGGTGGACAGTCCATCAGGACATAGTCGAACTGTGGCTGCAGCCGCTCCAGCGCCTGCTTGATCACCAGGCCCATGCCGCCGCGTGCGCCCAGTTGCCGGTCCAGGGTGGCCATGGCCGTGGACGCCGGCATCAGCGACAGCCCGGCGACGCCGGTTTCCTGGAGCAACATGTCCGGTAACCGGATATCGCTGCTGTTGGCACGGGCTTCGAACAGGGAATACACACTGTGTTCCATGCCGTCCGGATTGAGGCGGAAGTAAGCCGTTAACGAACCCTGTGGATCCAGGTCGAGCAACAGCACACGCTGTCCCTGTTCCGCAAGCAGGCCGCCCAGGCTGACCGCCGTGGTGGTCTTGCCGACCCCGCCCTTCTGGTTGGAGATCGTCCAGATTTTCATGAGGCCGATCCCACCTGCGGCAGCCCTGCGGGAGCCGACTGGCTGCGCGGTACGACAGTCGGCCGGGGTACTGCAGTCTTACCTGCTGCGGGGGGCTCGAGAATACCTTCGCGCGTGGTCTGCAGGTGATTGAGACGTTCGCTGACGCGTGCATCCGCACCGGACATGATGACCAGTACCACGCGGCGGTTCTTGGCCCGACCTTCAGCGGTGGTATTGGTCGCGACCGGGCGGAATTCCCCGTAGCCGATAGCGGCCATGCGCTGCGGGTCTATGCCCAGGCGGGTAAACAGGTGTACCACGCTGGCTGCGCGCGCCGCCGACAGTTCCCAGTTGGACATGAACTCGAAATTGCTGATGGGCACATTATCGGTAAACCCCTCAACATGAATAATGTTGTGCAGGGGGCTGAATTTCTCCGCCAGCTTCCTCAACAGCGGTAGTGATTTACTTGACAGCTCGGCGCTGCCGGAAGTAAACAGGATGCTGGACTTGATTTCCACCTCGATCCAGCGTTTGTCGCGGCGCACCTGGATCAGGCCGTCATCGACCAGTTCGGACATGGCGGCCTCGATGGAATCAGCCAGTTCCCGGGCCGACTCATCCTGCAACTGCTGTTCGTCCCCGGCCGACTCGTCCTGCGGCGCCGGCTTCTCTTCGCGGCGTTCTTCGACCGGCTTGTCCGGGAAAGGCACCTTGAACAACTCGATCACCGGTTTATGCTGGTCGAAAGGTTCATCCGACTGCACCGGTGAACGCATCAGCTCACCGACCTGGATCGGTGCCAGGCTGCGGGCCGGGTCGCGGAAAGCGGCGATAATGGAATCGGACAGGACACGGTACTTGCCTTCGTTGACCGATGAAATCGAGTACATAACGACGAAAAACGCAAACAACAGCGTGATGAAGTCCGCATAGGACACCAGCCAGCGCTCGTGGTTTTCATGCTCTTCTGGACGTTTCTTTCTGGCCATGCATCTGTGTCCGTGGCAGCTGTAGCGGGATCGAGGCGTCATGCGCTCATCCGTGCAACTACTGATAGTACCCCTGCAGCTTGGTCTCGATATTGCGCGGGTTCTCACCTTCGGCGATCGAGATGACACCTTCGACGATCATTTCCCGGAACTGTGTCTGGTTGTGCACCTGGCTCTTCAACTTGTTGGCCATGGGCAGAAACAACAGGTTGGCAAAACCCACGCCATAGATCGTCGCCACGAAAGCCGTGGCGATGCCGCTGCCCAGCTTGGAGGGGTCGGCAAGATTATTCATGACATGGATCAGGCCCATGACGGCACCGATAATACCGATGGTCGGACTGTAACCGCCCATGCCGTCGAACACCTTGGCGGCCTGGATATCCTGGTGTTCCTTGGTGTCGATTTCGACCTCGAGAATGGCACGGATCACTTCCGGTTCACTGCCGTCGACCAGCAGCTGCAGGCCCTTGCGTGCAAACGGGTCGGGCTCTTCCTCGGCGATGGCTTCCAGGCCGAGCAGACCCTCACGGCGCGCGATATTGCTCCAGTTGACGATCTTGTCGGCCGCCTCTTCCGGTCGCAGTTTGACGGGCACAAAGACCCAGGCGGCGATTCTCATTGAGCGGGCAAAGGTACGGATGGGCGTCTGTACCATGACCGCCCCCAGCGTACCACCGCCGACGATCACGAATGCCGTCAGCTGCACCAGGGAAGACGTGTGCCCGCCTTCCAGAATGTTACCGCCCAGGATGGCGACCAACGCCATCATGATGCCGACCATGCTGAGTATATCCATGCTCAGCCCCCGCCGACCTTGACCAGCGACGGCCCGATATCGCGCAGTGTCAGGACCTGGTCGCTCAGGCCGGCTTCGGCGACGGCCATCGGCATGCCGTAGATCACACTGCTGCTTTCATCCTGGCTCCACACGGTCGCACCCTGCTTTTTCAGGGTGCGGGCGCCCTCGCGGCCGTCCGCGCCCATGCCGGTCAGCACCAGCGCCAGTGTCCGGGCACCGTAGACTGCCGCGATGGAGTCAAAACTGATATCCGCACAGGGTTTGTAGTGCTGCCCGGGGTCACCATCACTGACCTCTACCTGTACCTCGCCCGACTGCTGCTTGAACGTCATCTGTCGGCCACCGGGCGCGATCAGCACCTGCCCGGGCCTTAGTACATCACCGTCGGCCGCTTCCTTGACCGAGACGCTGCACTGCTGATCGAGACGGGCCGCGAATGCCGGTGTGAAACTTGCGGGCATGTGCTGCACCACGACCACCGGGTAACGATAATTGGCGGGCAGCTTGGTCAGCACCTGCGCCAGGGCTACCGGGCCACCGGTGGAACTCGCAATGGCAACCACCTCGAACTGGCCTCGTTTGAAAGTGACGGGCGGGAGTGCGGCCGCCGGCGTTGCCGCGGCCTGTTGCCGCGCTGGTGTTGATGCCCGGACCGGGGCTTTCTGGCGGGCAACCGCGTGGATACGCCGCCTCAGTAACAGCTTGGCCTGATCGCGATCCTTGGCAATATCTTCAAAACGCTTGGGCAGGAAATCAACAGCACCGGCCTCCAGCGCATCCAGCGTAGCTTGCGCACCTTCCTGGGTCAGCGAGGAAAACATCAGCACCGGCGTTGGCTGTATGGACATAATACGGCGCACCGCGGTAATGCCGTCCATGACCGGCATTTCGATATCCATGGTGACGACGTCGGGTTTCAGCCTGGTGACCTGCTCGATCGCCTCCCGGCCGTTTGACGCCATGCCGACGACCTCGATACGGGCATCCGCTTCGAGTATCTCTACAATACGGCGACGGAAAAAACCGGAATCATCAACCACCAGAACACGGGTTACCATGGGCATGGTCCCTCGCGGCCTGTAGTCGTATCAGCGCCGGTTCCTGTCTGTGGCTGCACCACCTCGCATAGCCAATGGCAGATCACTGTTCATCCCTTTACATATGCCGTGCGTAAGCTTTCATCAAGCTGGGCACATCGAGTATCAATGCAATGCGACCATCACCGGTAATCGTCGCACCGGCAAACCCTGCGAGTCCCTGCAGGAAGGCACCCAGCGGTTTTATAACAACTTCTTCCTGGCCGACCAGTTGCTCGACCACGAATCCAACCTTCTGACTGCCGACATTCACGACCACCACATGGCTGACGATGTCCTGCTCGACCGGCGAACCATCCATCACCAGCCATTTACGCAGATAGAACAGCGGCAATGCCCGGTCGCGTACCATGATTACCAGCTGGCCGTCGACCACGTTGGTGCGCGACTCATCCAGATCGAAGATTTCACTGACACTGCCGAGTGGCAAGGCAAACGGCTGCGAACCGAGCTTGACCATCAATGTCGGCATGATCGCCAGTGTCAGGGGGACACGGATCATCAGGCGACTGCCTTTGCCCAGTTCCGAATCGATTTCGACACTGCCGTTCAACTGACCGATGCGTGTCTTGACCACGTCCATACCGACCCCGCGGCCGGAAACATCGGATATTTCTTCCTTGGTGGAAAAACCGGCTGCGAAAATGAGGTTGTAGGCTTCACGGTCGTCAAGACGCGCCGCCGCTTCGGAGTCCATCAGCCCCTTCTCCACGGCTTTTTCACGCAATTTGTTGGGGTCCATGCCCTTGCCGTCGTCCTCAATGGACAACAGGATATGGTCGCCCTCCTGCTCGGCGGCAAGGATGACGGTACCGGCGCGCGGTTTGCCGGCGGCTTCCCGCTCGTCCGGGCTTTCGATACCGTGATCCACGGCGTTGCGCACCAGGTGCACCAGTGGATCGGCCAGCGCCTCGACCAGGTTCTTGTCGAGGTCGGTTTCTTCACCCTGCAGTTCCAGGTTGACTTCCTTGCTGAGGCTGCGGGCCAGATCGCGGACAACACGCGGGAAACGGCCAAACACCTTTTTAATCGGCTGCATGCGTGTCTTCATGACCGCGTTCTGCAGGTCGGCGGTGACCACGTCCAGGTTGGCGATGGCTTTCGACATGTCTTCGTTGGCCATGGATTCCTTGAGCGTTGCCAGGCGATTGCGTGCCAGCACCAGCTCACCCACCATGTTCATGATGTCATCCAGACGCCGGGTATCAACGCGTACCGTGGCTTCCGCCTTGCTGGCCACCGGTCCGGCAGCAGCACGGGGTTTATCAGCAGCCGCGGGTTTTGCCACCGGTTTTGGCGCTGGCGGCGGTGCCGCCTTGGCTGCGGCGGCAGATGGGTCCGGACTGGCCCCGGGCGTCGGCGTGGGAGATTTTCCGGAACCGTGCAACTGGTCAAGCAGCGCGTCAAATTCCTCTTCGGTAATATCGTCACCACCGGCCGGTGCCGCGTCCGCGGCATCCGCCGGCGGGGCTTCCCCGGCGGCAACCGGCTGTGCACCGGCGACGCTTTCCGGCGTTGGCGCCTTGCCACTGCCGTGCAACTGGTCAAGCAGCGCGTCAAATTCCTCTTCGGTGATATCGTCACCACCGGATACCGTATCGGCGTTTTCCTCGCCTTCGCCCGTGGCGTCGGCCTCCACCGCCTGTGCCAGTATCGCCTCGAACTCGGCATCCGTGTCATCAGCAGACGGGACCGGCTCTCCGGCAACCGGTTCCGTTTCCGCCGGGGGTGCCTCTGGTTCAGCCGCGGCCGCGGGTATGGCAGCGTCGCCCGGCACGGCCAGCTGCTCAAGTGTTGCCAGTAATGCTGGATCGGCGGGTGTCGGCATTTCGCCGCCCTGCACCTCGGCAAACATGTTGTTCACCACGTCCAGTACCTGCAGCACGGTATCCATCAGATCGGTATCAACACTGCGCTCGCCGTTACGCAGCACGTTGAACACATCCTCGGCCCGGTGACAGACTTCCACCAGACCATCGAGACTCAGGAAGCTGGCGCCACCCTTGATGGTATGAAAGCCGCGGAATACGGCGTTCAGCAGATCGACATCGCCAGGACTCTGTTCCAGCTCAACCAGCTCTTCGTTCAGCCGTTCCAGTATTTCGCCGGCCTCGACCAGAAAGTCCTGCAAGATCTCATCGTCGGCGTCGATACTCATCTATTGTTCCCTCAGAATCCCAAACTCGACAGCAAGTCGTCCACTTCATCCTGACCGGATACCGAGCCACCGGCTTCACCGACACCCGGCACCTGCGGCCCCACGCCTTTCATGACATCGTCATTGTCCTGGCTGGCCTGTACAGCCGTCGTTTCACCCGCCGCGTCAGGCTCCAGGCTGCCGGACAGACGTATCAGTTCGACCAGGTTGTCCTCGACTTCCTGCACCAGAGTAATCACACGGCGGATAATCTGGCCGGTCAGGTCCTGAAAATCCTGTGCCATCATGACTTCCGACAGGTTACCGTGAATCCGGCCGGCGTTATCACAGGTCATGGTCAGGAAATCATCGATCTCCTTGCTCATGTTACGGAACTCGTCGACGTTCATATCCTTGTTGCGGAAACGATCCCACTTCTCGTGCAGGTCGTTGGCACTGTTCTGCAGATCCTCGGCGATCGGGAGTGTGCCTTCCACCGCGGTAAGGGTCCGGTTGGCCGAGTCCTCGGTCATGGCAATAACGTGATTCAGACGCGCCTTGGCATCAGGAATATCCGACTCGGCCAGCGAGTGCATTCGCGAGTCCAGCGCGAAACTGGTCAGCGAATCATGCAACTGGCGTGTCATCTTGCCCAACTCCTGGAACAGATTCTGTTCGCGAATACGCCCCAGTTCCTCGATCGCCTGTTCGGCGGCAACGACGTTGCCTGCCTCCAGCTCCGTTACCAGGGAACGGGCCTGATCCAGCAGGGCATCACTATTCAGTTTTTTTGCGGCTTCCATGGCTTACCCCGCTGTCGCTGCGACACGTTCAAAGATCTTGTCGATCTTCTCCTTCAGCGTCACCGCGGTGAACGGCTTGACGATGTAGCCGTTAACACCGGCCTGGGCGGCCTCGATGATCTGTTCGCGCTTGGATTCGGCTGTCACCATCAACACGGGCAGGGAGGCCAGCTTTTCGTCGGCACGTACGGCCTTGAGCAGGTCGATACCGGTCATCCCCGGCATGTTCCAGTCCGTCACCAGGAAATCGAAATTGCCGTTCTGCAACATCGGCAGCGCGGTATTCCCGTCGTCCGCTTCCTGAGTGTTATTGAATCCCAGATCACGCAACAGATTCTTGATGATGCGTCTCATCGTGGAAAAGTCGTCCACGATCAGGATCTTCATGTCAGTATCCAAGGTGTCCTCCCGCTATACCGAGCCTGTGTCCATCAGTATTTCGGCAACATCGCCGAGTTCTTTGGCGTTAGTCGCCTGTCCATTCCGTCATACGGGCGCGCAGGCGGATCAGGGCCTGGCCGTGAATCTGGCAGACCCGTGATTCACTGACCCCGAGCACCTCACCGATTTCCCGGAGGTTGAGTTCTTCGTCGTAATACATGGCCATCACCAGGCGCTCACGTTCGGGCAGGTTGGAGATGGATTCGGCCAGCGCCGCCTTGAAATCGGCCGTGTGCAGACTGTCCAGGGGTTCGTTACGCGGCGTGTCGGCAACCGGTTGTGGCGGCTCGTTGCCATTGGCACCGGCATCGTCGATGCTGAATACCCGGCAACCGGTAGCATCCTGCAGAATACGATGATATTCGTTCAGGTCGAGACCCAGTTTCTCCGCCACCTCGACATCACGCGCATCACGTCCTTCCTGGTTCTCGATCTCGCGTACTGCCTCGGCAACCTGACGCGCCTTGCGGTGCACCGAGCGCGGTGTCCAGTCGGTACGCCGGATTTCGTCGAGCATGGCGCCACGGATACGGATGCCGGCATAGGTTTCGAAACTCGCGCCCTGCGAAGCGTCGTAATTACGCGATGCTTCCAAAAGTCCAATCATGCCCGCCTGAATCAGGTCATCGGCCTGCACACTGGGTGGCAGGCGACTCATCAGGTGATAGGCGATGCGTTTCACCAGCGCAGCGTGCTTGGAAACCAGGTCTTCACTTTCAATTTCTGGGTTGCTTACATACATAGCGGCTCCATTCATACCGGCATCTCCATATGCCCGTTGTGTGACTGGATAAGACGCTCCACAAAAAACTCCAGGTGTCCACCTGCCGCCGACGGTACCGGCCACTTGTCAGTTTTCTGTGCAAGCGTTTTGAAAGCCATCGAGGACCGGCTTCGCGGGTAAGCCTGTACAACGGCCCGCTGCTTGCGCACGGCTTTACGCAGATAGTCATCGTGAGGCACGATCCCCATGAATTCCAGTGTTACATCGAGATAGCGATCGGTAACGCGCGAGATTTTGTTAAACAATTCCCTTCCCTCCTGGGCACTTTGTACTTGGTTGGCGAGCACTCGGAAATGCTGAATGTCATAGTCTGAACTCAGCACCTTTATGAGTGCGTAAGCATCGGTTATGGATGCCGGTTCGTCACATACCACCACCACGACCTCCTGGGCCGCGCGGCTGAAACTGGTAACACTCTCGTTGATGCCGGCAGCGGTATCGATAATCAGGGTATCGACGTCGTGATTCAGCTCGCTGAAGGCGCGAATCAGACCGGCGTTTTCCATGGTGTTCAATTCGGCCAGGCGTTTCACACCGGATGCGGCAGGTACCACCATGATGCCCGACGGGCCTTCAACGATAACCTCTTCAAGCGTCCGGTGACCGTCGATGACGTGGGACAGATTGTTTTTCGGCTGCAGTCCCAGCAGCACGTCGACGTTCGCCAGACCAAGGTCGGCATCCAGCAGCATGACACGCTTGCCGGCATCGGACAGGGCGACAGAGAGGTTCACGGAGACGTTGGTCTTGCCGACGCCGCCTTTGCCACTGGTCACCGCAATTACTCTTACCGGGTTGGGTTGTGCCATACGTCGTAATCCAGCAGCCTGATCCACGAGCAACTCAGACATGAACATTCGTCCGGAACCCTCCGAATTTTTCAGCCATCACCGAGTCCGCGGGCAACTCATCGCTGCTCACCAGTTCGGCGGCCTGTTGTACCAGGTTCTGGGCCCGTGCCGGGTACAGGTCTTCCGGGACCCGCTGGCCGTTGGCGACAAACATCAACGGCAGGTGTTGTCTGATCACGGTTGACAGTACGCCGCCCAGGCTGGCGGCCTCGTCAAGCTTGGTGAGAATCGCTCCTTCCAGCGCAACACCGGAAAAGGCGCGGATGGTTTCGTCCAGCACCGAGGGATGCAGGGTGGCGGACAGAACCAGCAGGGTACGGATCGGAATACCACTGTCGGCCAGCGTGGCGAACTGCTCGCTCAGACGCACGTCGCGCTGACTCATCCCGGCGGTATCGATCAACACCAGGCGCTTGTCGGCCAGGCTGTTAAGGATGGAGCGCAGTTCCTTGTGATTGGAGGCCACCTGTACGGGAATACCCAGCAGGCGGCCGTAGGTCATTAACTGCTCGTGGGCACCGATGCGGTAGCTGTCGGTCGTTACCAGAGCCACGTGACGCTGGCCGTGTCGCAATACATAACGCGCCGCCAGCTTGGCGATACTGGTGGTTTTGCCAACGCCGGTCGAACCGATCAGCGCAACCACACCACCCTGGTCCAGGAAATCGTTATCGGCAATCGGCAACGTGGCCGACAGTTCGCTCAATGCAAGTTGCCAGGCGTGCTGATCGTCGCGCGCATGCACGGTCGGTGCTGATACCTTTTCCACCAGCGCGGTGTCGAGTTCCATACCACTGAGGCGGCGCATGACATCCGTGTGCAGGGGTTCGCGGCGTTCCCGGTCGCTCCAGGCGAGGTGTGCCAGCTGATTTTCCAGCAGCCCGCGCAATTGCTTGATTTCTTCGCGCATGGACACGATCGCCGGATCCTGAGCCCAGTCCACCGATGGTGCGGCCGCGGCGGGCTGTGATCGAGCGGCAGGTACTTCCGGTGCCTGCTCCGCGGGGGCCTGTGTTCCGGTCATGCCGGGGATCGTGGCAGTTTCCGCCTCCGGCCGGGATTCAAACAGTGATTCGTCATAATCCACGGCTGCGATGATCTCTATGCCACCGTCGACCTGTCGGTTGGACAGGATCACGGCGTCAGGCCCCTGGTCCTCACGTACTTTCTGAATGGCCTGACGCATGTCGGGCGCAAAGAAGCGTTTTACTTTCATTTCAACACCTCGTTAATCCGTACCCTGTTCATGCCGCCGGGCTTCCATTCTGTTGTGCACCGAGACTCGGTGTGTCTGTTCCAATGTTGGCAACCACTTTGATCTGCTTGTTGTCCGGTATTTCGTTGTAGGCTATTACCTGGAGCGCCGGGATGCTGTGGCGAACCAGTTTTGCCAGCCAGGGCCGGATCGGCGGTGTGACCAGCAGGATAGCCGGCTGTCCGGCGGCCTCCTGCCGCTGGGCACTGTCAACCAGTGAGCGGTGCATCCGTTCCGCCAGCCCGGGTTCGATACCCGCGCCCCCTTCCGAAACAGCCTGAATTGAGGTTTGCAATATCTGTTCCAGTGAAGGATCCAGCGTAATGACCGGTACCTCCGGCCCCATCCCATTGATATGCTGGACAATTGATCGGCCGAGCGAGACACGCACGGCCGCCGTCAAAGCGCCGGGATCTTGACTCCTGGCGCCGGCTTCGGCGAGCGTTTCGGCGATGCTGCGCATATCACGCACCGGAATCCGTTCCTCCAGCAGGTTCTGCAGCACCTTGAGCACGACACCGATGGACAGGGTATTGGGCACCAGGTCTTCGACCAGTTTGGGCGCCGCCTTGGCCAGCACGTCGAGCAGCTGCTGGACTTCTTCGTGCCCGATGAGTTCGTGGGCGTGCGCCTGCAGCAGTTCGCTCAGGTGGGTAGCGACCACCGTGCTGGCGTCGACCACCGTATAGCCCAGCGTCTGGGCATTGTCACGTTCCGACGGCTGGATCCAGACCGCCTCCAGGCCGAAGGCCGGGTCCCGGGTTTCGATGCCCTGTACCGTGCCGAACACGCGGCCGGGGTTGATGGCGAGATCACGGTCCGGGTAAATCTCGGCCTCGCCTACCGGCACGCCCATCAACAGGATGCGGTAAGCATTGGGTGCCAACTCCAGGTTGTCACGGATGTGCACCGGCTGCACCAGGAAGCCCAGTTCCTGCGACAGCTTTTTACGCACGCCCTTGATACGGTCCATCATCTGCCCGCCCTGGCCGCGGTCCACCAGCGGAATCAGGCGATAACCGACTTCCAGACCGATGATGTCGACGGGACCGACGTCGTCCCAGCTGAGATCGCGCGCCTCGGCCGGGGTCTCCTCGTCCTGCGCCACTTCCTCGGCGGGCAGCAGTTCCTGCTGCCGGCGCTGAGAAGCGAACCAGGCGCCGACACCGGCCGCCGCGCCCAGGGTCAGAAAGGCCAGGTTCGGCATTCCCGGGATCAGCCCCATGAAACCGATGATGCCGCCGGATACCGCCAGTACCATGGGATTGGCGAACATCTGCTCGAACACTTCCTGGGACATTTTTTGTTCGCTGGATACGCGGGTAACGATAATGGCCGTCGCCGAAGACAGCACCAGGGAAGGTATCTGTGCCACCAACCCGTCACCGATGGTCAGCAGGGTATAGTTACGCAGCGCATCGGCAATCGGCAGGTCGTACTGCAGCGTACCGATCGCCAGGCCACCGATAATATTGATGAACAGGATGAGTATGCCGGCAATGGCATCTCCCCGGACAAACTTGCTGGCGCCATCCATGGCGCCATAGAAGTCGGCCTCGCGCCCGATGTCCTCGCGACGGCTGCG
>CBEUNK010000003.1:0-61346 GCA_965544455.1 uncultured Thiogranum sp. | reverse complement strand
CCCTGGCGCCGCTGCGCCTGAAGAAAAACGAGGAACGGCGCCTGCGCGCCGGTCACCTGTGGGTTTACAGCAACGAGGTCGATATCCAGGCCACGCCGTTAAAAGCGTTCACGCCCGGGCAGCAGGTGCAGCTGCAGGCGCATAACGGCAAAAGCCTGGGGAACGCCTACGTCAATCCCAACTCACTGATCTGCGCGCGGCTGGTGAGCCGGGATCCCCGTTATGTCCTCGACCGCTCGTTGCTGGTTCACCGGCTGAATGTTGCCCTGGCGCTGCGCGAACAGTTGTTTGCGGCGCCGTTCTACCGGCTGGTTTACGGTGAGGCCGACCAGCTGCCGGGACTGGTGATCGACCGCTATGGTGATGTCTGCGTGGTGCAATGCACGACCGCCGGCATGGAGGCGGTCAAGGATGACATTCTGGCGGCCCTCGACAAGGTATTGCGCCCCGGGGGTGTTTTATGGCGTGCCGACAGCGCGGTACGCAAACTCGAAGGGCTGGACAGTTACCGCGACGTGCACGGCGAGGTGCCGGCGGCTGTCGAGGTCGAGGAGCACGGCGTGCGGTTTACGGTGTCGCTGCTCGAGGGTCAGAAAACCGGCTGGTTCTATGATCAGCGCATGAACCGGGCACGCCTGCGTAACTACGTCGCGGGCAAACGGGTGCTGGACGTATTCAGTTATGTCGGCGCCTGGGGCCTGCAGGCCGCGGCGGCCGGCGCCGGCGACGTGTTGTGTGTCGACGCTTCGGAGCGCGCTATCGAACAGATTCATGCCAATGCCGGGGCCAATGGCCTGGAGGAGCGGATTGCCAGCCTCCAGGGTGACGCCTTCGAGGCGCTCGCCCAGTTGCGTGGTGCGCAGGAAAAGTTCGATGTGGTGGTGCTGGATCCGCCGGCCTTCATCAAGCGCCGCAAGGATGCCAAGGCCGGTGAGCAGGCCTATCACCGCCTGAACCAGCTGGGCATGCAGCTGCTGGCCAGGGACGGGATACTGGTATCGGCCTCCTGTTCACAACACCTGGCGGAATCCCAGCTGCAGAAAATCCTGTTGCAGACGTCGCGTCACCTGGACCGCAGTCTGCAGGTGCTGGAGCGCGGGCACCAGGCCCCGGATCACCCGGTTCACCCGGCAATTCCGGAAACCAGTTACCTGAAGGCGCTGTTTTGCCGTGTATTGCCGGCATAGCGTGTTTCCGCGGCTATAATGCTCGCCCTTGGTGTGTAACAGAACATGAATAAAAGATTACCATGCTGACCTATCCTGACATCAGTCCCGTCGCCATTTCGTTCGGACCGGTCGCCATCCACTGGTACGGCCTGATGTACCTGCTGGGTTTCGCCGCCGTCTGGGTACTCGGTGGGCTGCGGGCACGCCGGCCCGGTTCGAACTGGAAGGCCGAGGAAATTCCGGACCTGCTGTTTTACGGGGCACTGGGCGTGATCCTCGGTGGCCGCATCGGCTACATGCTGTTTTACAATTTCGGCCTGTTTCTTGACGATCCGCTGATCATATTCCGCATCTGGCAGGGCGGCATGTCGTTCCACGGCGGAATGCTGGGCGTCTTCCTGGCCATGTGGCTGTTCGGCCGCAAGACCGGCCGCAGCTTCTTCCAGGTCACGGATTTCATGGCGCCGTTCGTGCCCATCGGCCTGGGTGCGGGGCGCATCGGCAATTTCATTAACGGTGAGCTGTGGGGGCGGCCGACCGACCTGCCGTGGGGCATGGTTTTCCCCTTTATCGATAACCAGCCGCGGCACCCCTCGATGCTGTACGAGGCTTTGCTCGAAGGTCTGGTGCTGTTTATTATCCTGTGGCTGTACTCGAGCAAACCGCGGCCGCGACGCGCGGTCTCCGGCATGTTCATGTTGTTTTACGGCCTGTTCCGCTTTTCGGTGGAATTTGTCCGGCAGCCGGATGCGCAGTTGGGCTACCTGGCGTTCGACTGGCTGACCATGGGGCAGGTGTTGTCGGCGCCGATGTTTTTATTCGGGGTCTACCTGCTGGTGACAGCCGATCGAGGTAAACAGTGAAACAGTATCTTGAGCTGATGCAGCACGTGCTGGACAACGGCGTGCACAAGGAAGACCGTACCGGTACCGGCACGCTGAGTGTTTTCGGTCACCAGATGCGCTTTGATCTGGGTGCCGGCTTTCCCGCCGTGACCACCAAGAAATTACACCTGCGTTCGATCATTCACGAGCTGCTGTGGTTTCTGCAGGGTGATACCAATATCCGCTACCTGCACGAAAACGGTGTCACCATCTGGGACGAATGGGCGGATGAAAACGGTGACCTGGGACCGGTATATGGTTACCAGTGGCGCTCCTGGCCGGCGGCGGACGGCCGGCATATCGATCAGATCTCGCAGGTGCTCGATCAGATTCGTAATAACCCGGATTCACGTCGCATCATTGTCAGCGCCTGGAACGTGGGCGAGATCGACAACATGGCGTTGCCGCCGTGTCACGCGTTTTTCCAGTTTTATGTCGCCGACGGCCGCCTGTCCTGCCAGTTATACCAGCGCAGTGCGGATATCTTTCTCGGTGTGCCGTTCAATATTGCATCCTATGCCTTGCTTACCCTGATGATGGCCCGGGTTACCGGCTTGCAACCCGGTGATTTCGTGCACACGCTTGGCGACGCGCACCTGTATACCAACCACCTGGACCAGGCACGTACCCAGCTGCAGCGCGAGCCACGCGGCTTGCCGACGATGAAAATGAATCCGGATGTTGCTGACCTGTTTGCCTTCAGGTTCGAGGACTTCGAGCTGATCGACTATGATCCGCATCCGCACATCAAGGCGCCGGTCGCGGTTTGATGCGTGTTTCGCTGATTGCCGCGCTGGCCCGTAATCGTGTCATCGGTCGCAATAACCGGCTGCCCTGGCGACTGTCCGCCGATCTGAAACACTTCAAGGCCCTGACCATGGGGAAGTCTATAGTCATGGGGCGGAAAACCTTTGAGTCAATTGGCAGGCCGCTGCCCGGACGAACCAATATTGTCCTTACCCGCGATACGGGGTTCAGGGCGCCGGGTTGCATCGTCGTGCACAGCATCGACGAGGCGCTGCAGGCCGCAGCCGGTCAGGAAGAAGTCATGGTCATGGGCGGTGCCGATTTATACCGGCAGTTGCTGCCGCGTGCCGACCGCCTGTACCTGACGGAAGTCAAGGCTGAAGTGGCCGGTGATGCGTGGTTTCCCGATTTTGCTGCCGCTGACTGGCGGGAACAGGAACGTGTTTCCTGCCAGGCCGATGCAGATAATGAGTATGACTACGACTTCGTGGTGTGGGACCGGAAGCGTTGAGCCGGGGTCGAGGGCGCTATTTGTCCGGAGATAGCGGATCCGCCAGCTTTCAGCTTTGATCGTTATAGAATTCCCCGGCACCCTTGCGGCGATGATAACCCCGGGTTTTGGGTTTGCGCTGTCCCGGGCAGCGGTACTCGATGCGCTCCGGCGTATGGCCATCGATACGCAGAGCCGTCAGTGTCCCGCCCCACAGGCAGCCGGTGTCCAGCGCATGAATCCCCGGTGCGTCGTAGGCGCCCAGCGTCGACCAGTGTCCGAACAGGATATTCATGTCGCGGCTCTTGCGCTTTGGCCAGTCGAACCAGGGCTTCAGGTGTTGCGGTTGGCTGCCCGGCGGCCCCTTCTCGTCGAGTGCCAGCCGGCCGTTGGCGTCACAGTAGCGTAGCCGGCTGAAACAGTTGATGATGAAGCGGAGTCGATCCTGGCCACTCAGGTCGGGTTCCCACTGATTCGGTTTGTTGCCGTACATGGTTTTGAAAAATTCGATGTAATCCTTGCCGCGCAAGACCTGCTCCACTTCGGCAGCACAGGCCATGGCGGTGTCCAGATCCCATTGCGGCGGCAGGCCGGCGTGAATCAGGGTGTAATTCAGTGTCCGGTCATGGTGCAGCAGCGGCTGGTGGCGTAGCCAGTCCAGCAGTTTGCGACCATCGGGCGCATCGATTATATGCTGCAGTGTGTCTTTGTGTTTGCGGTAGCGTGGGAGGCAGGCGGACGCCAGCAGGTGCAGGTCATGGTTGCCCAGCACCGTGACCGCATTCAGGGCGTGAACGAAGCGCAACGTCTCCAGTGACTTCGGTCCGCGATTGACCAGGTCGCCCGCAAACCACAGCTGGTCGTGCTTCGGATCGAAGTCGATCTGCGCCAGCAGGGCTTCGAGTTCGTCGAAGCAACCCTGGATGTCGCCGATGGCGTAGACAGCCATGCCGGCACGCTCAGTGCAATGTACGGGGCATGGACAGAGTGAACTGGGGGATGTCCGCGTCAAACTCCACGCCATCGTCGGCAATCATGTGGTAACTGCCACGCATTGTTCCTACCGGGGTATCCAGCATGGTACCGCTGGTATAACGATAATGTTCGCCCGGCTTCAGGTGTGGCTGCTCACCGACGACGCCGTCACCCTTGACTTCCTGCACCTTGTTGTTGGCGTCGGTAATCACCCAGTGCCTGCGCAGTAACTTGGCCGGGACGTCGCCGTTGTTTGAAATGGTGATGGTATAGGCGAATACGTAGTGGTCCCTGTCCGGCAGGGACTGTTCGGCGACGTACTGGGTTTCGACTTCGATATCGATGCTGTAGGACTTGCTCGGCATGCAGTGGGCTCCGTGTAACTGCTTAAGGATACTGTGTTTCCGCCGGCAGGTATACCTGATCCCGGTCAAGGTCGGTTGCGTGCGGGCGTGTTGAAATAGGTCTATATTTTTTATTGAGAGATTTAAAGAGCCGAGGAGACCTGCTTATGTACCTGCGAGACAAACGGAGTGGTGACCTGATCGAAGTACTGGATATGGCAGCCATGATCGATCCCTGCATGGCACAGTTGCAGGGGCGCTTTCATGCCGGGGAGGAATTGCAGGAAGCCAGCGCCTTCTCCAAGGGAGACCTGGAGTTTCCCTCCGGCGAAGCGTTACCACGCTGCTGGGTGGACGCCAGCTATCGTTCCGGCGGTGCGCACTGAGTGTTGCTTGACGTGTTTCCTCCGTTGCCTGCCGGAGGATGGCCCGCTACCTGCCGGGCCGCCTCCGGGCAGGTAGTTTGGTTGCCGGCGGCGTCACGGCGCTGCAGGGGCACGCCGGCGAGGCCAACGGCCATGTGGGCAGTGAGTCGCAACTGACTGTATATCAATGATAAATCCGCTTTCCCTGGTTGTCGCCCGGTAGCTGGCAGGGTGCGGAAAGTGCTTTTTCAAATTTCTCCCCCACCGGCCTAAAGGATCTGCGTGATCTGCCGTTAGACATGCACTGGGGAAGCGTATTTGGAATGAGTCGTTTTTCAGGAAATGCCCGAACTGTGAACCGGGTAACAGAAACTCCGCTTCAGATAAGTAATAATAATTCCATATCTTCGGGTATGGGAAATCGGCGGTTCAATCATGATTATCAGAACAAAATCGTACCGTAAGCCGGATTTGCTGTTGCTGCTGGCGTTTTTTGTGGGTGTGGGATTAGTTACAACCGGTCTGGTGCAGGCGGCGGAGCCGAATGATTACCTGGCGCCGCATGGTGATAACCATCGGGCGGCCGGATCCGAGCACTGGTGGCAGTCGATCTGGGGTCTGGACCTGGCTCGAAAACTGGAAAACTGGCGGCCGAAAATCAGTGTAGGTGAAGTCACCGAAGGTTTTCAGCTGGCCAGCCCCTTTGGCAAGACCGGGCCCAGCCTGCAGTTTTCCTCATCGTTACCGGATTCGGTGCAGCGCAGTCTGCGCGACGGCGGGGACCGCCGGATCGGCGCCTTCGGCAGCGATACCGACGCCTTTGTCTTCCTGCAGAAACGCTGGTAATCGAACCGGATCAGTCCCGGACGCGGACAGCCAGTACGTCGCAGGGAGCACCGTGCAACACCGCATTGGCGGTGGAGCCCAGCAGCCGTTGCAGGCCTTCGCGGCCATGACTGCCGATGACGATCAGGTCGACGCCTTCCTGTTCCGCGATACTCAGTATCTCGCGCCTGGTGCTGCCCTGGCGGATAAAACGTGCCTCGTCCTGCAGGCCGTATTTATCGGTCAGTTCCTGCAGGCGTTTTTCGGCCAGCGCCAGTAACTCCTGGTCCAGTTCCAGTTCCTGTGGCATGACCAGTTCGTTGGACAGGTCGACTTGTGCGAATTCGACCACGTGCACCAGGCTGAGGCGTGCATCAAATGCCTGCGCCAGTGCCACGCCCTTGGTAACGACGTCATCGGTGTTCCTGGAAAAATCCACCGCGAGTAACAGATGTGTATACATTGACATGTGTGTTTCTCCTTATGACTCAGTGGTTCCACGGTTACTTCGGGCCAGTCTGTTGGCCAGTGCGGCGTATTGCTGCAGGTTAATGGTTTCCGGCCGGGCCGCGGGATCACAGTCGCTGTCCCTGATGTCCGCTTCCGTCAGCAATCCCTTGAGGGTGTTGCGTAGTGTCTTGCGCCGCTGGGCAAAGGCCTGCCGCACGACCGTGGACAGGCAGGCGTAGTCGTCGACCCCGGCCGGTGGCCGGGGCCACGGAGTCAGCCTGACGAAGGCGGATTCGACCCTGGGTGCCGGTCGGAAGGCACCGGGACCGATGCGGAATAACGGTTCAACCCGGCAGTGATACTGGATCATGACTGACAGGCGCCCGTAAGTGCCACTGCCCGGTGCGGCTGCCATGCGTTCGACCACTTCTTTCTGCAGCATGAAATGCATATCCTGAATATAGCCCGTCTGCTCCAGCAGGTGAAACAGCAGCGGCGTGGAAATGTTATAGGGCAGGTTGCCGACAATGCGCAGTTTTTGTTCGCCTGCGAGTGCTGCAAAATCAAACTTGAGCGCATCGTTCTGGTGGATGACCAGTTCGCCAAGTGCGGCTGTCTTTTCTGCCAGGGGCTCGATCAGGTCGCGATCAAGCTCGACCACGTCCAGGTGGCCGCAGGCCCGCAGCAACGGCAGGGTGATGGCACCCTGGCCCGGGCCGATTTCCACCAGGTGCTGGCCGGGCTGCGGACTGACCGCCTGAATGATGCGCTGGATAACGCCGGGGTCGTGCAGGAAATTCTGGCCGAAACGTTTGCGGGCGCGGTGACTCATGCGCACAGTTCGATGGCGCTGCGAATTGCGGCCTGCAGGCTGCCGGCATCGGCGCTACCGGTACCGGCCCTGTCCAGCGCAGTGCCATGATCGACCGAGGTACGCACAATCGGTAAACCCAGCGTAATGTTGACGGCCTGCCCGAAACCGAGGTGTTTGAGTACCGGCAGGCCCTGGTCGTGATACATGGCCAGCACCGCATCGGCCTGTGCCAGCCAGGGTGGTGTGAACAGCGTATCGGCCGGCAGGGGGCCGCTGAGGTGCATGCCCTCCGCACGCAGTTTGTCAACGACAGGTTGAATGATGTCATGTTCCTCGCTGCCGAGGTGGCCGCCTTCGCCGGCATGCGGGTTGAGCCCGGCTACCAGGATGTGCGGCTCTTCGATGCCGAACCGGCTTTGCAGTTCTTTGTGGGTGCAGCGCAGGACGGCTTCCAGCCCCGGCATGGTGATGGCTGCAGCGACGCGGTTCAACGGCAGGTGCGTGGTGGCCAGCGCCACCCGGAGTCCGGGAGCGGCGAGCATCATCACGACCTGGCCGGCACCGGTTTTTTCCGCCAGGTACTCGGTATGGCCGGTGAAGGGAATGCCGGCATCGTTAATCACGCCTTTATGTACGGGTGCGGTGACCAGTGCCTGAAACTCGTTGTTGAGGCAGCCGTCGATTGCCCGGTCGAGCGTGGCCAGCACATAAGCGGCATTGTCGGTATTGAGCACGCCACTCCTGGCGGCGGCAATCAACGGGATCTTTTCGACGCAGACATGACCGGCACGGGCCGGCTGTGCTGCCTGGTAGGCGGGCAGCCGGATATCGTGGCCGAGTTCGGCGGCGCGTGCCTCGAGCAGGTCGGGATCACCGATCAAAACCAGTTCAGCGGTGCTGCTGTGTCCGGGTAAAGACAGGCACAGGTCCGGCCCGATCCCCGCCGGTTCACCCGTGGTGATGGCGATACGTGGTATCACTGCTCGTCGAGGTGATACTCGACGTAGGATTCGTCGCGCAACCGCCGCAGCCAGATTTCCAGTTCCTCGTCGGTTTTGCGCTGGCGGATGGATTCGCGTGCCCGGGTGCGCCGGTAGTCCTCGGTGTTATCCTCTTCGCGCCGGTCCTGCACCTGGATCAGGTGCCAGCCGAAGCGGCTCTTGACCGGCTGGCTGACTTCACCGATGGCCAGCTCGTTCATGGCTTTTTCGAATTCCGGTACCATCTGGCCGGGCGTCACCCAGCCAAGGTCACCACCCTCGCTGCCGGAGCCGGGATCCTGGGAATTGGCCCGGGCCAGCTTGGCAAAGTCTTCACCCTGGACGATACGCGTGCGTAACTGTTGCAGGCGGATTTTAACGTCTTCCTCCGAAACCAGGGTGTCGGGGCGCAGCAGTATATGGCGGGCCCTGGTCTGCTTGATGATGTGTCGTTCGTCGCCCCGGATATCGACGATTTTAATCAGGTGAAAGCCGCTGGGGCTACGGATAGGGTCGCTGATCCGGCCTTTCTGCAACTGGCCGACGACACCCGAGAAGAACGACGGTAACTGCCCGGTCTTGCGCCAGCCGAGGTCGCCACCCTCAAGCGCCTGCTGGCCGTCGGATTCGGCGATGGCCGTTTGCGCAAAATCGGCACCCGCCTTGAGGCGGGCCAGAATATCGTCGATTCTTTGCCTGGCTGCCTGTACCTGTTCCGGGCTGGCGACTTCGGGGACCGAAACCAGGATATGTGCCAGGTGGTACTCGCGGTGCTGGTCATTGAACGACGCGGCGCTTGCCAGCAGGTGGTCAACTTCCTGTTCGGTTACCTCGACGCGATTGTCCACCATCTGCTGACGGATCCGGTTCATGGTCAGCTGGTTGCGGAAATTTTCCCGGAAGGCGACATAATCATAACCATCTTTTTCCAGCACCTGGCGAAACTGGTCCAGGGTCATACTGTTCTGTTTGGCCAGGTTGCGCAGATTTTTGTTCAGCGTCTCGTCATCGATGCGGATGCCGCCGCGTTCAGCCATTTGCAGCTGCAGGTTTTCGAGGATCAGGCGGTCCAGCACCTGCTTCTTCAGCGCCGACTCGGGAGGCAGCTGTGCCTGCTGTTTCTGCAGCTGCTCCACCACGACGGCAATCCGGGTGTCCAGTTCGCTCTGCATGATCACGTCGTCGTTAACTGTGGCAACAATATGATTGAGTGGCGTTGTCGCCATGGCGGTGAGGGGTAATACCAGAGCAATAAAAAGGAATCTAACTATCATAAAAACTCAGTCTTCAGGGCGTTCCGAATAGCCTAGGATACCATCTTCCAGGACTGTCTCGATTTTGCTGCCGAAAGTTGCCAGGCCCTTGAGAACGATCTGCGCCATGTAGACACGGTTATTGGCCTTGCTGTCGCTGTCGATATAGTCGCGGGTGACCAGGCGTACCCCCCAGCAGCAGCTGTCGTACTCGACCCCGACCAGGGTTTCCAGTTTCTGTGAATCGCCGATGTCATAGTACCAGCGACCGATCGCGTGCCAGGAAGGTGACAGCGGCCACAGAAACGACAGGTCGATCTGGTTCTGTTCACCTTTCAGGTAGCGGTAGGAGATATTGGCGATTTTACGGAAGCCCGGGTGATACTGGATACGCGCATTGGCGCGCTCGGTATTGTTGTCGTGCGGATCCCAGATGAGGTCGGCCTTGCCACTCCAGGAACGCGACAGCGCCATTTCAAGTTCGCCGGCGATATTGGATTCCGAGTCGGTTTCGGGTGCGGTGTTATTCAATGTGACATTGCGGTTGGCGAAGTAGAACAGTTGTCCGAGCGAGGCGTGCAGGCGTTCGGCACCGCTGTCCGGGTCGATCAGGCGGGTCGTGACGGCCAGCGCCGCCTGGTTGGCGTCGCCCATGCGGTCGGTACCGTTGAAACGGTTTTCCTCGAACAGCTCGCGGTAGCTGAACGTGGGTTCACTGGTATCGAACAGCGGCAGGTCCTGCTGGTTCTCTCCCTTCACATAGAGGTAATACAGCCGCGGTTCCAGGGTCTGTGTATAGCGTTGTCCGATAATGGACAGCTTGCGCTCGAAATAAACCGTGTTGTCGAGGCTGAAAAAAGGCGTGCTGCGCGACGGGTGCTTGGACTGGCCGCTGGCCTGTCCGTCCAGCTTGTAGCCGGTGTAGCGCAGGCCGACCTTGGGTGTGGTGTCGAAGGCTGCACCCCGGTAGGGCCAGCTCAGGCTGGGCCACAGGTCGACACGGTCGGCGGTTACCCGCTGGCTGGCATCAAAGCGGACCGCCTCCGAGGTGAGCTGCGATTCCAGGCCGCCCGGACGCACGGGTGACTCGGCGTTGAAAGTGATGCGAGGCAGTCGCTGGTAGGGGCGGTTCTGCTGGGCGATGGTCTTGTCCACGGTCTGGTAGTCGTCCACCTGCAGACCGAGTTGCCACCAGTTGGTGGTGTAGGCGACCTGCCCGGTGCGTTTCAGGTGGGTTACGCTGGCCAGGCTGAGTGAATCACCGAGGTCGGTCAGGTAATCCTTGTCCGAAACCCGGTCGTAATCGATGCTGGCTGTAAGGTTGGGGCTGAAACGCATCGTATCGCGCAAGCTGACCCGGCTGCGCCGGTCGTCGGTAATATCATCGTTGTGCAGGTATTCGACCCGCATCAGTCCTTCCTGTTTCGGTTTCAGGAAACGGAACACGGTATTCAGCTGGGTACCCCGGTCCTGCAGGTAGCGCGGCGTGATCAGGGCATCATAATTCGGCGCTATATTCCAGTAGAACGGTGTTTTCAGTTCAAACCCGGAATTGTCTGACGAGCCGAAACTCGGGATCAGGAAACCGGTCTTGCGGCGGTCATCGATCGGAAATGAAATATAAGGTGTATACAGGATCGGCACATCCTTGATGTTCAGACGGGCATTACGGGCCACGCCGATGCCGGTGTTATTGTCCAGCGTTACCTTGGTGGCACGCAGGCTCCAGGTATTGCTGTCCTGTGCACAGGTCGTGTACATGGCTTTCTTGAAGCGGGTGACACCGGGTTTGACGATATAGGCTTTCCTGGCGTCGCCGCGGCCGTGGCGACCGTAAAACCAGAAACTGGAGGTAAACAATTCGCCGCGGTTTTCGTTCAGCCAGAACTTGCCGTTCGTGCCGATGATATTCAGCAACGGCTCGTCGTAGACCACCTTGCCGTCTGCTTCCACGGTGGCCGCGGCTTCATCGTAAATGAGGCGTTCAGCACGCAGACGCTGGTAACCGCGTTGCGCTTCGGCCTCGCCGATCAGCGTCAGTTTGCCTGACCCGACGCGCTCCGCCAGGTTCCCCATGAGGTGTGTCGGGGCTTCTTCGGGGTCGCCGCTGAACTGCAGATCGTAATCGCGGTCTGGGGTAGGTGGACAGACCGCCCACGCCGAAATGGGCGCAAACGGGTCCACGGCGACCCCCCCGGTCGCGGGATCCTGTTCGCCGTGGCTTTCCACCGCGACTGCGAACAAGCCAGGGAGCAGGATTAAGTGTCTAATATTCACCGATTATTCAGGTCCAAAATAAAACGCCACCGGCCCGCGGTCTGTTGTCACGGGGCGCTGGCGGCTGGCGCGTAAAATCGCATAGAATGGCTGTATATTCAATGGTTTCGTAGGTCTGACGTGAAACTCGCTCGTTCCCGGCAGTTGGCGGTGCTGCTGTCTCTGACAGCCATCGCCGCGGTATTACTTATCATTCAACCGGATGAAGAGCCGGCGCTGCGCTCGCTGGCGCCTTCACCCGTGCTCATCAGCCGGGCGCTGGAGGCCGACCTGGCGCCGGTGGAGGCCGTTTCCGGTCACTTGCAGCCGGCGCGGCGCGCCTGGCTGCGTTTCGAGGTTGACGGCCGGGTCGCCGAGCGCCTGACAGAACCCGGTCAGCGGGTCGCGCAGGGTCAGGCCCTGTTGACGCTGGACGCCCGGGATTACCAGGACGCGCTGGTACAGGCAGAGGCCGAGTGGCACCAGGCGCAGGAAAACCTGGCGCGCGACCGCCGCCTGTTGAAGCTCGCCGAGCGCAGCCGCAGCTTGCAGGAAGAAGAGGTGGCGCGCCTCAACAGCCTGAAAAAGCGTTCACTGGCATCCAAGACCCGCCTGGGAGACAGTCAGGCGTTGCTCGCACAGCGCCAGTCAGAGGAAGCCCGTTTGCGCGCCGCCGTCGAAACCGGCCCGCAGCTGGTCGCGGCGCGGAAAGCCGCGCTGGACCGTGCCCAGCGTAACCTTGACCGGACTACCCTGAGCGCACCGTTCGACGGTCGCGTGAACCAGGTTGGTATCGAACCGGGAGATTATGCCGTGCGCAGTCAGCAGGCCGTGGAGATGATCGGTGAGGCGATGGATTTTTATGCCCAGGTGCGCGGCTCGCTGGCGCGCGCCCTGGACATGGGTCAGTCGGTGGCGGTGGCGGTCGATGGCGTGGTTTATGCCGCCACGGTGATCTCGGTGCAACCCGATCCGGACCCGACCACCTTTACCCATGCCATACGCCTGCGGATGCCGGCCGGTGAAACCCGTTCCGGTGCCGTGGCGGTTGCCCGCCTGCCGTTGAAACCCCTGAAACAGGCGCTTGTCGTGCCGACCACCGCCGTGCTGCTGGACGAAGGCAGTGCCTATGTCTTTCGTGTCACCGACCAGTCCCTGCAGCGTGTGCCGGTGGAGCTGGGACCGAGGGTGGGGCGGCGGCAGGTCGTGGCTGCCGGCCTGCGCAGTGGCGACGCGGTAGTGGTCCGCGATGTGGCCGCCCTGTCGGATGGCCAGGCGGTGATCCCCGAAGCTCTGCAGGACATCGAACACGATGAGTAAGCCGTGAGGCTGGTCCGCTTTTCCATCGACAATCCGCTGATCACCAACCTGCTGCTGGTGCTGGTCATGCTGCTTGGCGTGTTGTCCTGGTACGCCATGCCGCAGGAGATGTTCCCGGTGGTGGAACTGGACATGGCACGGGTCAACACGGTGTTTGAAGGTGCGTCACCGGAGGAGGTCGAGCAGCAGGTGACGCTGGCGATCGAGGATGCCTTCGACACGATGTCCGACCTCGACATCATGACCTCGACATCAAGCGAAGGCCTGTCGACAGTCACCCTGAAACTCAAACCCGGCAGTAATGTCGAGCAGTTCATGCGGGATGCACGCAGCAAGCTCGACCAGGTGACGGACCTGCCGGAGGAGGCCGACGAGCCGGAATTGACCCGCCTGGAGACACGCTTCCCGGTGATCAGTCTCAGCCTGTACGGAAATGCCGCGCGCAGTTACCTGTACGCCACGGCGGACACGGTCAAGGACCGCCTGCTGCAGCTGCCCGGCGTCGCCAGCGTGGGTATTGCCGGTGATCGCGACTGGGAGCTCTGGGTAGAGGTCGATCCCCAGGTACTGGCAGCGCGCGGTGTTTCACTGCAGCAGGTGATTGCCGCAGTGCGTGACAACGTGCGCGATCTGCCCGGGGGGTCGGTCAAGGCGCGCGAGGGCGATATCCTGTTGCGCGGCAAGGGGGTGGCGCCCGAACCGGAATCGCTGAAACGCATTGTCATCCGGCGTAACGCCGAGGGTGGCCGCCTGCGCCTCGGTGAGATCGCCGATATCAACCTGCGCCTGGAAGAGGCGGAAACGCTGGGCCGTTTTAACGGCCAGCCGTCGGTCAACCTGACGGTGACCAAGACGGCCGATGCATCGACTATCGATGTATCCAGGCTGGTGCGCGAAACCGCGCAGCAGTTGCGCCAGGAGCTGCCGCCCAGTATCCAGGTCGGCCTGTTCAGCGACCTGTCGGTCTACGTCAAGACGCGCCTGAACACGGTCAAGTCATCAGGGCTGGTCGGGCTGACACTGGTGCTGCTGTCACTTTATCTGTTTCTCAATTTCCGCGTCGCCCTGATAACCGCCATGGGCATACCGGTGTCGTTTCTGGTCGCGGTGCTGATGATCCATTACCTGGGATTCACCATCAACATGGTTTCCCTGTTTGCCTTTCTGATCGCCCTCGGCCTGATTGTCGATGATGCGATTATCGTGACGGAGAACATTTACCGGCATATGGAGCAGGGTACACCCGCGGCCCAGGCCGCGCATACCGGCGCGCGCGAGGTCTGGTGGCCGGTACTGGCCTCGACCAGCACCACGGTGGCGGCGTTTCTGCCAATGTTCTCCATCGGCGGCACACTGGGCGAGTTCATCAAGGTGATCCCGGTGGTGGTGGCGGCATCGTTGCTGGGTTCCCTGTGGGAGGCATTCGGCGTACTGCCCTCGCACGCCGCCGAAATGCTGAGGCTCGACCGTAACAGACGTTCGGTCGGGCGTATCGACTGGGCAGCGCTGCTGCATCGTTACGTCAACCTGTTGCGCGGGGCGCTGGATAATCGTTATTTCGTCAGCCTGGCGGCCATCGGCGTGCTCGCCGTGGCGGTTATCTACGGCGCGACGCGTCTGCCGTTCCAGCTTTTCGGGCAGACGGATATCGGCCAGTTCTTTGTCAATATCGAGGCGCCCAATACCTACAGCCTGGAAGATACCGAGGCCCTGGCCGGTCGCATCGAGAAGCAGGTACTGGCGGCGGTGGAGGAGGATGAGCTGGATACCCTGCTGACCAATGTCGGTGTGACCTTTATCGATTTCAACCGCTTCCGCTTCGGTAGCAATTACATCCAGCTGATCATCGACCTGCAGAAGCAGGCGCCGCAGGGGTTTATCGAGCGTTTTGTTTCTCCCCTGGTCAGTCTGAAGTTCAGCTGGGAAGGCAAACGCGAACGTCCGACCGAAGCGATCATCAACAGCGTACGGCGCAAGCTGGAATCGCTGACCGGCATTCAGCGCCTGTCGATACTGCGCCCGCAGGGCGGGCCGGCCGGCGCCGACATCGAGGTGGGTGTGGTGGGCGAGGACGTCGACCGCCTGCTGGACAACGCCAAGCGCCTGCGGGATTACCTGCGTCAGTTGCCGGGTGTCTACGATGTACGCCAGGACCTCGATGTCGGCAAGCTGGAATACCGCTACAGCCTCAATGAGCGCGGCCGCGAACTGGGCCTCACCCAGCAGCAACTGGCGGACGCGGTCCGTACCGGTTTCCTGGGGCTGGAAGCCGTACAGGTCACCTGGGGCGAGGAACGCATTCCGGTGCGCGTCATTTACACCGACGCTGTACGCCGCAACAGCTCGCTGCAGACACTGCCGATCACACTCGACGACGGGCGTATTGTCTATCTTGGCGATGTCGCTGACATTTCCCGGGGCCGCGGGCTTAATACCATCCGCCGGCGGGATGGCCAGCGACTGGCAATTGTGACCGCCGAAGTGGATGACCAGGAAACCACGGCGCTGGAAGTGACCGATCTCGTGGCAGCCAGGTTCAGCGATCTTGAGCAGCGACAGCCTGGTTATCGCCTGCTGTTTCTGGGAGAGAAGAAAGAGGCCGGCGACTCGTTGAAGGACATGAAGCGTGCCACCGTGATTGCCCTGGCAATTATCTTCTTCATCCTCGCTTCATTATTCAAGTCGCTGCTCGATCCGCTGGTGGTAATGCTGGCGATTCCATTCGGATTTATCGGGGTGATTTTCGGTCACATGCTGTTCGGTTACCACCTGCAGTTCCTGTCGCTGATCGGTTTCCTGGCATTGACCGGTATTGTTGTCAATGATTCACTCATCCTGGTCGATTTCGCCAAGCGCCTGCGCGCCCAGGGCTGGGAGCGGCTGGATGCGCTGGTAGAAGCGGGGCGGGTACGTGTGCGGCCAATCCTGCTGACCACCATGACGACCTTCCTGGGTATATCACCGCTGATATTTTTTGCCACCGGGCAGACGGCGTTCCTGTCACCCATGGCGGTCAGCCTGGGTTTCGGACTGGTGTTTGCCACAGCCCTGATCCTGGTAGTCGTGCCCTGTTTTTACCTGATTGCCGATGATGTGCGCACCGCGGCGCTGGCCTGGTTGCGGGGTTCGCGGCCGGGTGAATCAGGTGTCGGTTAGGATGTCGCTATAATGACCAGCCAGCGAATGACAGGACGGGGCATACGCTTTGGATAAACGCAGGGGAATACTTCAGGACTGGGCCAGGGAGCAGCTCGGCTGGCCGGATGCGTCGCTGACACCGGCGTCAGCGGACGCCAGTTTCCGCCGTTACTTCCGCATACAGCAGGACGAAAACAGCTACATTCTGATGGACGCGCCGCCCGACCGCGAGGATTGCGAACCGTTCGTGCACGTCAGTCGCCTGCTGTTTGACCTGGGCCTGCACGTGCCCGAAATTCTCGCCCGTGACGCCGGGCGGGGTTTCCTGCTGCTCTCCGATCTCGGCAGCCGGCTCTACCTGGATGAACTCGACGACAGCAATGCTGACCGGCTGTACGGCGATGCGCTGGGCGCGCTGGCGACCCTGCAGGCCTGTGGTCCCGCCGACAGCGCCCTGCCACCCTACGATCGCGAGCTGTTGATGTTTGAAATGTCACTGTTCAGCGACTGGCTGCTGGGTACCCACCTCCAGCTGTCACTCGACGAGACGCAACAAACGCACCTGCAGCAGGAGTTCGAACTGTTGGCCGACAACGCCCTGCAGCAACCGCAGGTGTGTGTGCACCGTGACTATCATTCGCGTAACCTGATGGTGTCCGAGCATCACAACCCGGGGATACTCGATTATCAGGATGCCGTTATCGGGGCCGTGACCTACGACCTGGTATCATTGTTGCGCGACTGCTATATCAGCTGGCCGCGCCAGCGCGTGGAGGACTGGGCGCTGGGCTATCATGAACTGGCCCTGCAGACCGGTATTCTGCGTCCCGACCAGGCCAATGAACAGCAGTTCCTGCGCTGGTTCGACTGGATGGGCGTGCAGCGTCACCTGAAAGCCGCGGGTATTTTCGCCCGTCTGAATCACCGTGACGGCAAACCCGGCTATCTCGACGATATTCCGCGCACCCTGGGTTACGTTCAGGATGTGACCTCACGTTATCCTGAGCTGGATACCTTGCATGCTGTCACCCGCCAGGTGCTGACGCGCCTATGAAAGCCATGATTCTCGCCGCCGGTCGGGGCGAGCGTATGCGGCCGCTGACCGATGCTACACCCAAGCCGTTACTGGAGGCGGCGGGCAGGGCCTTGATCGAATATCATATTGAAGCCCTGTCGGCGGCCGGTATCGATGAGCTGGTGATCAATCACGCGCACCTCGGCGCACAGCTTGTCGAGCGACTGGGTGACGGCCGGCGCTATGGCGTCCATATCCGCTACTCCGCCGAACCGGAAGGCGCCCTGGAAACCGGCGGTGGTATAAAACATGCCTTGCCGTTGCTGGGGCGCGAGCCGTTCCTGGTCGTGAACGGCGATATCTGGACGGACTATCCGTACACCTGTCAACCGCCCGGGCCCGGGCGGCTGGCGCACCTGGTACTGGTGGATAACCCCCCGCACCATCCCACGGGTGATTTCAGCCTGTACAACGGTGAGGTCAGCGATGAGGGTGAGCATCGGCTGACCTTCAGCGGGATCGGCCTGTATCATCCCGATTTGTTCGAAGCGACGCCCGCGGGGGCTTTCCCGCTGGCGCCGCTGCTGCGCAAGGCCATGCGCGACGGCCGTGTCAGCGGCGAGTATTATTCGGGACAATGGATGGATATCGGCACACCGGAAAGACTGGCGGAACTGGATCGGCGGTTACGCAAAGGATGACGCATGGGCGATGAAATCGCACACAGCCATTTCAGTGAGGCGGACTTTGAAGCGTTCGAACAGCGTCTCGAGCGTGAAACCCGATTACTGGGTCAGTGGTTCAGGGACAAGGCATTTTCTTCCAGCGTGCCGGTTTGCGGCCTGGAGCTGGAGGCCTGGTTGATCGACCGGCAGGCAATGCCCGCCCCGGTCAACAAGGCGTTTCTGGAAAAGATGGGTGACCCGCTGGTAGTACCCGAGCTGGCGCGCTTCAATGTCGAACTCAATGTTCACCCGCAGCCACTGCACGGCAAGGCGCTCAGCCGCTTGCAGCATGACCTGCAGCAGACCTGGGATCGTTGCCAGGCGGTAGCGAGCGACCTGGACACCCGCCTGGTCATGATCGGTATTCTGCCCAGTGTCACCCAGTCGGACCTGAGTCTGGCGAATATGTCCGAGCTCAAGCGTTATCGCGCCCTCAATGACCAGGTACTACGCCTGCGGGAAGGGCAGCCGTTGACGCTGGAGATTCACGGCCGTGAACATCTGAACGTTCTGCACCGCGACGTGATGCTGGAATCCGCGGCGACCTCCCTGCAACTGCATCTCAAGGTCGCGGTCGATGAGGCCGTTCGTTATTACAATGCGGCGCAGGTGGTGGCCGCGCCCATGGTCGCGTCGGCCGCCAATTCGCCTTTCCTGTTCGGACATGACCTGTGGGATGAAACCCGCATTCCCTTGTTCGAGCAGGCGGTCGAAGTGGGGGGCTTTGCCGGTGCCAGCCGCGGGCCGGTCAGGCGGGTCAGTTTCGGTACCGGTTACGCCAAGGAGTCGCTGTTCGAGTGTTTTGTCGAGAACCAGCAGCATTTTCCCGTATTGCTGCCCATGGCCTTTGACGCGCCGGAGCATGACATGCGTCACCTGCGGCTGCACAACGGTACCATCTGGCGCTGGAACCGCCCCTTGATCGGTTACGACGATGACGGCACACCGCATTTGCGCATCGAACACCGGGTGTTGCCTGCGGGCCCGACCGTGGTTGACAGTATTGCCAGTGCCGCGTTCTTTTATGGCCTGGTGCACGCACTGGCCACCGCTGATGCCGCGCCTGAACAGCAGTTGCCGTTCGCGACAGCGCGCGACAATTTCTATGCAGCCGCCCGTGACGGGCTGGATGCGCAGATCACCTGGCTGAATGGTCGCAAGCTGCCCATACAGACCCTGTTACTGGATCAGTTGATACCGCTGGCCCGCTATGGCCTGGGACTGCTCGACATTGACGCGCAGGAGCGCGATCTCTACCTGGGTATTGTCAAAAGCCGGCTGCGTCACGCCTGCACCGGCTGTAACTGGCAGCGTGCCTGGGTCGCCCGGCACGGTAACGATATGCAGGCGCTGACCGAGGCCTACCATGCGCGGCAGGAACAGGGTGAGCCGGTGCATCACTGGGACAGTTGATCGTCATGGGAAGCCTGTTACGTCAATATCATGCATTGCCGGATGGCCTGTTGACGGCGCCGCCCGAACAGCTGGCCGATATCCTGGGTGGTCCGTCACTGATTCACCTGCCGGGCCGCCGGCAACAACCCCTGTTTGTTTCCCTGTTATTGCACGGCAACGAGACCACCGGTTTTCTGGCCCTGCAGGCGCTGTTACAACAGTACCGCGACAGGGAGTTGCCGCGGGCATTGAGTTTCTATATCGGCAACGTCGAAGCCGCGCGGGATGGCTTGCGGCGACTCGCCGGACAACCGGACTATAACCGCGTCTGGCCCGGCACCGAGTATCCGGACAGCCCGGAAAAACGCATGATGAATGAAGTATTCGACATCATGCGTGAACGCCGGCCCTTTGCCAGCATCGATGTGCATAACAATACCGGCATCAATCCGCATTACGCCTGTATTAATGATATAGACAATCGTTTCATGCATCTTGGCAGCCTGTTCAGTCGCACGCTGGTGTACTTCATCCGGCCAAAGGGGGTGCAGTCCATGGCGTTCGCGTCGCTGTGTCCGTCGATCACGGTGGAATGCGGCAAGGTCGGGCAAAGTGCCGGCGAACAGCACGCACGGGAATTTCTCGATGCCTGCCTGCACCTGAGTGAAATACCGGCTCACCCGGTGGCAGCACACGATATCGACCTGTTCCATACCGTGGCTATTGTGCGGGTGCCACGCGCCTACAGCTTCGGCTTTGGCGACACGCCGGTGGATATCCGTTTCATCAATGATCTCGATCACCTCAACTTCCGGGAATTGCCGCCGGGGACCACGCTCGCCCGCCTGGACGGCATAGACAGCCTGCCGCTGGAGGCCAGCGATGAACAGGGAAACGAAGTCGCGGAGCGGTTTTTTTCCGTCGACGGCGATGTATTGCGCACCACGCGTTCGCTGATGCCCTCCATGTTCACCCTCGATGAGCGGGTGATTCGCCAGGATTGCCTGGGTTACCTGATGGAACGCTATCCGCTGCCGGAATAGTCCTTTAAAAAACCATAGCTTGGTGCCGCTCAGCGGTCAGGTCCGGGAACCGCGGGCATGGGTTTGTTGCCGGATCATGACTGCAATGCCACAACATTACCCCTTTTTTTTCTTGACTGCCGTCAATGCAGTCACCTCCCAAGCTGTACTAAGTTAATGCCACACGACGACCGGTCCGGCCGCTGTGCCTGCCGGCGGTTCCGTGTTCGACAATACTGATTTGGCTAAACAAGCTTGACAGATCGGAGGGTATCTTCATGACTAAACTCAACAAGACGCTACTTACCTGTTTGCTGGCCGGCGCAACCCTGTTGCCATTGACCAGCGTACAGGCCTGGTGGGGCCCCGGCTGGGGCGGTCCAGGCTGGGGTCGTGGTTACAACGACGGCTGGGGCGACGGCCTTGGCGACCTGTGGGGTGATGGCGATTTTTCCATGGGTTTCAGCGCCCGGGGTCATGGCCGCGGCTATGGTCGGGGTTACGGTGACTACTACGGTGATTACTACCGTTACCCGTACTATGGCTGGGGCGGTTATCCCGGCTACGGCTGGGGTGGCTATCCCGGTTATGGCTGGGGCGGTTATCCCGGTTACGGCTGGGGTGCACCTTATGCCGCACCCGTTGCACCGCAACAGCAACAGGGTAGTACACAGCCCAGCAACAAGTAAGCTGAACCAGGCTGCACCCGGCTCAGTGGCACGACCACTGGTCGGGTGCAAACTTAACCGCTCATTTTCGCGCCACCGTCCGGCGTGAGCGATACAGCAGCGCCCGGTTGCGCCTTATGACAAAAGACACCGGTTCCAGCTACCGCCTGGTCGCCGCGGTGTTTCTGCGCCTGCTCGGCGGCATCTACCTGATTGCCTTTTATTCCATCGCCGGACAGATACTGGGGCTGGCCGGGAGCGAAGGCATTGTCTCCTTTGCCGAAAAGCTCGCGCGTATCGAGCAGCCGGATATTTTTGACTATCTTCGCCAGCCAACGATTTTCTGGTTAAACAGCAGCGATAGCGCCCTGCTTGCCGCTGCCTGGTCGGGCTGTGTCGCCGCCGTGTTCATCATCGTCGGCCGCTGGCAACGGGCGGCCCTGGTGATGGCCTATGTGCTGTACCTGTCGATCTACCATGCCTGCCAGCCGTTCCTGAATTTTCAGTGGGACGGGTTGTTGCTGGAAAGCGGTTTTCTGGCCATTTTTCTCACGCCGCGCTCGCGCGTTGTGGTACTGCTGTTCCGCTGGCTGCTGTTTCGCCTGCGCTTCATGTCGGGGCTCTCCAAGTTAACCTTCGGGGATCCCAGCTGGTCGGGATTGACTGCGTTGAATACCTATTTTCACGTGCAACCGTTACCGACACCGCTGGCCTGGTATGCTGACCGCCTGCCTGAATGGCTGCTGAGGGCCGGTACCGCCGGCACCCTGTTCGTCGAGCTCGTGGTGCCCTTTATGATGTTCCTGCCACGGGGCTGGCGTTTTGCGGCCGCCTGGCTGACCATCCTGTGGCAGATCCTGATTATCCTTACCAGCAACCATAACTGGATCAACTTTCTTACCATCGTCCTGTGTCTGTTTCTGTTTGACGATCGCGCCCTGGCGAGGGTGACCTGGCCCCGCCTCAGGATGCACCTTGGCGTTGACCGTGAGACGGTGGCGGGTGGCCCCTTGGTGGTGCGCCTGGCAACCGGGGCGATGGCGGCCGTTATCCTGTTTGTCAGCGTGGCGCATTTCCGCGAACTGGCGACGGTAAAACCCCTGACCGGTCCGGTCGGTGTTGCCCTGGATTACGCGGAAGCCTACCGGGTAGTCAACAAGTATCACGTTTTTCCCAATATGCGGCGCGAGCGCATCGAGCTGGAGTTGTGGGGGTCGGTGGACGGTGACGACTGGCGGCTCTACGAGTTCAAATACAAACCGGGAGATCTCAACAAGCGGCCGCCCGTGGTGCTGCCGTTGCAACCACGGCTTGACTGGCAGATGTGGTTTGTCACTCTGGGCCCGGTGCATATGCCCTGGTTCTACGATTTTCTGCAGGCCCTGCTGAAAAATTCACCACCGGTTATTGCCCTGCTGAAAAACAACCCGTTTCCCGATCGGGCGCCCCGTTATATCCGTGTCTATGCCTACCGTTATGAGTTTTCCAGTGCGGTGCAGCGTGAACGTACCGGCCAGTGGTGGAGCCGCGAGGCACTTGGCACTTTTGGCCCGTTGCCGTGGGTGAGTCAGTAGCCGCTGGCTTCCAGATCGATACGCCCCGGTATCTCCGCCAGACGGTCCACCCCGGTGGTGAACTCACTGTTGCCTGACAGTTCAAACCAGCGATATCCCGGAGGCGTGTAATCAAGGGCGAAAGCGTCGCTGTCGGGCAGAAACTGGACACAGGTGGAGGGGGTTGCCAGCAGCCGGACGTTGTTGTGCCGCCGGTCGAAATGCTGGTGTACATGCCCCCAGATTACGCTGCGTACCTGCGGATGCCGGTCGATGACGGCAAAAAACTCCTGCGGGTTGTCGATGGCCATGGTATCGAGCCAGCGGCTGCCCATGTCGACCGGCTGGTGGTGCAACCATACCAGCGCCGGCATGTCGCCGGCCCCGGTCAGGGTAGCATCGAGTTGCTGCAATTCACGGCGACTGAGGTGACCGCCATCGCTGCCTGCCACGGTTGAATCCAGGAATACCAGCTGCCAGCCGTTTACCTGCACCGCGGCGATACTGTAGTAACCATCACCCTGCATGCAGTTGCGCAGGTTGCCGGCTTCGTCGTGGTTACCCGGCAGACAGTAGACGGGCACCTGCAGACGTCCGAAGCACTCCCGTACCAGCCGGTAGGCCGCAGTCGAGCCGTCGTGCGTCAGGTCGCCGGTGGCGACGACCAGCTGTGGTTGTTTTTGCCGGGCCAGTTCCACGACCTGTTGCAGGCAATCACGGGTATTCAGTCCCAGCAGCTGTCCCGCCGGGTCGGCATACAGGTGCGTATCGGTTATCTGGGCGATACGCAGGACGGGCGCGCCAATCGGTGCGGATGTCACTGGTCTACCGCCTTGATAAACACTTTGGCGTTGCGCTGGTAGTTATACAGCTCGCGCCGCTTGACGGGTAAGTCTGACAGTTCGGCGCGCTTGAAACCCCGTTCCCGGAACCAGTGCGAGGTGCGGGTGGTGAATACAAACAGCCGCTTGATGCCCTGGCTGCGGGCCCGCTGTTCGATAGCGCGCAGCAGACTGTCGCCCCGGCCGCATGACTGGTAGTCCGGGTGGACGGCCAGGCAGGCCAGCTCGGCGATATGGCCCGTGTAAGGATAGAGCGCCGCGCAGGCGATAATCATGCCGTCACGCCTGACGACCATGAAATGATCGATTTCCATTTCCAGCCGTTCACGCGAGCGCTCAACCAGTATGCCCTGTTGTTCCAGCGGCGTAATCAGCTTGAGTATGCCGCCGACGTCGTCGATGCCGGCAGTGCGTAACCCTTCGTAGATCTCCGCGCTGATCAGTGTGCCGACGCCGTCGCGGGTAAACAGCTCGAGCAAGAGACCACCGTCACCGACGCGTGCGACCAGGTGCGTGCGTTTCACGCCGCGCCGGCAACTGTCGATGGCACTGTGCAGGTGGCGCCTCCACTCTTCACCCAGCTTGCGGCGCGAGCGTAGCAATTGTTCGGCTTCCAGCAGGGAAAGCTGGCGGATCAGGCGCCGTTGCCCGTCACGCAACCCCGGGCCTTCGACCAGCAGCACCAGCTTGTCGGCGTGCAGGGCGACAGCCGCCGCGCCGGCTACTTCTTCCGCGCTGAGGTTGAATATCTCACCGGTGGGCGAATAACCAATGGATGACAGCAGCACGATCCTTCCGGCATCGAGTTGCTGGTGAATGCCGTCGGCATCGATACGTCTTACTTCGCCGGTGTGGCAGTAGTCCACGCCGTCGCGTACCCCCAGGGGTCTGGCGATAACAAAGTTACCCGTGGCGATACCCACACGGGTGCCGGCGAGCGGCGAATTGACCAGCCCCATGGAGAGTTTTGCCTCGATATCCACACGCAGGCTGCCGACAGCGTCCTTGACACTGGCGAGTGCCTTGTCGTCGGTGACGCGTAGACCGTTGACGTAACGGATTTCCGCGCCCTGCTGCCGTAGCCGTTGCTCGATCTGGGGCCGCGCGCCGTGCACCAGCACCAGCCGGATCCCCAGTATATTGAGCAGGCTGATATCGTTGACCAGCTGCTCGAAGTCATCAGCCAGAGCCTCGCCGCCAAAGGTGATGACGACGGTACGGCCGCGGTGTGCCTCGATATAAGGTGCCGCCTGGCGAATGCTGGCGACAAAAGCGAGCTGGTCTTTATTCTGTTTATTCGGCATGAGGACTAGATTATCAATAATAGTCAAGCAAATACCAGCACCGGCCGGCCAGCGGCCGGGTTTTCCCTAGACGGACAGGTCCCGCGTAGGCCGCACGCAGAAGCGGGTGATCAATTGACGCAGCAGTTCCAGCGTCGGCGGGATGCGCGCTTCGTCCAGGTACTCGTCAGGCTGGTGCGCCTGATCGATATCACCCGGGCCGAGTACGACCGTATCGACACCCATCTGGTTGAAGTACGGGCCTTCGGTACCGAAAGCCACGGCTTCGGCACTGTAGCCGGTGAGTGTCTCGCTCGCGCGCACGATTTCCGAGGCGGCCGGTGTTTCCATGGCGGGCGTTCCCTCGAACAGCGGGCGACAGGTCAGTTCCAGTCCGGTGTCGGCGATCGCGTGCCTGGCCCGCTGCTCGAGCATGGCACGCAACTCGGTCAGGTCCATGCCGGGCAACGGTCGCAGATCGATATGCAGTTCACAGTCGGCGCAGATGCGGTTGGGGTTATCGCCGCCGTGTATATGGCCGAGGTTGAGTGTCGGTACCGGGATCCGGAAAAGCGGGTTGACGTGTTGTGCCTGCAGTTCCGCGCGCCAGCGCAGTAATTCATCGAGCACCCTGTGCATGCCTTCCAGTGCGCTGTTTCCCAGGCCCGGGTCACTGGAATGACCGGAGCGTCCACGTAATTGCAGGCTTTCCATCATGATGCCCTTGTGCATACGCACGGGCCGCAGGCCGGTGGGTTCACCGATCACGGCATAGCGGGCCTGTGGACGTTTCCGGTTTACCAGGGCGCGCGCGCCGGCCATGGAGCTCTCTTCATCGGCTGTCGCCACCAGCATCAGTGGTTCCCTGAAACTGTCCGGCGAGAATCCGCTGGCCGCTTCGATCGCCAGCGCCAGGAAGGCTTTCATGTCCGCTGTTCCCAACCCGTAAAGGCGCCCGTCACGGTGCGTCAGTTCGAAGGGGTCGTGCCGCCAGCGGCCCTCGTCATAGGGTACGGTATCAGTATGGCCCGCCAGTACGAGGCCGCCGGGGCCGCGACCCAGCGTGGCAACCAGGTTGGCCTTGTCGGAGTGGTCATCCAGCGGCAGTACCTCAACGTCCCAGCCGAGGTCGTTCAGCCAGCCGGCCAGCAGATCAATCACCGCCCGGTTACTCTGATCGTGATCCGGGTTGACGCTGCTGACCGAAGGTGTCGAAATCAGTGCGTCTACCATCTGCAGCAATGAGGGCGTTTGCGTCATGGTTGGAGGCGGGTGTCGAAGATGCCCGGGAATCCCGGTTGACTCCGGAGCGAGCCCGCGCCTACAGGCGTGGGCGGGCAGTTTTGAGGATACACAAACCGGACACCGGCCGGCTTAACCGGCGCGGCCGATGGACTGCAGACCATACTGCTTCAATTTGCGGTACAGCGTGCGTTCACTGATGCCGAGTATCTGTGCCACCTTGGTGCGCTTACCCTGATGTTCGGCCAGCAGTTCGGCAATGTATTGTGATTCGAGGACCTTGATAGAGGGTTCCTGCCCGCCGGGCTCATGGATAAGCGGGGTAGTGTCGGTAACCGTGGTTGACGGTGCCTCGTCGAAATGAATTTCGGCCGCCGTGATAATACCGTTGGTACTCAGTGAGGCCGCCCGCTGCAGGATATTACGCAGTTCGCGCACATTGCCCGGGTAATCATAGTCCATCAGCACTTCCGCGGCGCTTTCCGTCAGGTGGTAACCGGGTTCTTCGCTCGACCCCATGCGCTGCAGCAGGGCGCTGGCGACGGCGGGGATGTCATCGCGCCGTTGCCGCAGGGCGGGTATCTCACAGATGATGCCGGCCACACGGTAATACAGGTCGGCACGGAAATGCCTGTTCGCCACCAGCTGGCGCAGGTTGCGGCTGCTCGCGCAGATAATCCGCACGTCCGCGGCGAGTAATTCGCGGCCGCCGACCCGACGGAACTTGCCTGTTTCCATGGCATTCAGCAGACGACCCTGCAGCGATTCCGGCAGATCGGCAATTTCGTTAAAGAACAGCGTGCCGCCGTCGGACTGCTCGAACAGGCCGTGGCGTCTGCCGATACAGCCGGTGAACGCGCCGCGCTCGTGCCCGAACAGTTCGCTTTCAAACACACCTTCGGAAATGGCGCTGCAGTCGACCATGGTGAAACTGCGACCATAGCGCCGGGAGCGGCGATGGATGTATTCCGCGGCCAGGTCCTTGCCGACACCGCTCTCGCCGGTCAGCAAAACCGGGGCGTCCGTTTCGGCCGCACGCGTAAGGCCTTCGATGCAGCGCTGAAAGGCTTTTGACTGACCGATCATGCGTTGCTGATCGCAGTCCAGGTCCTCGGTATGCGCCAGTTGGAAAATCGCTTCACCGAGGTACATGGCGCCATCGGGGCCGAAGATCGGCGACCCCTTGATGCGGACGTGCTCGGGCTGGGCCTGGGTGTCGTAATGGATGTGCAGGACCTGGTGCGGCTGGCGCGTTTCAAACACCCGCTTGTGCGGACAGTCTTCACCGTTCATGTGGCAAGGTACGTCCGAACGGTGTGATACTTCGTGGCACTTGCGGCCCACGACATTTTCGTCGCTGACGCCGTAAGACTGCTGATAGGCGGTGTTGGCCGCGACAACGTTATAGTCTTCGTCGATCAGAACAAAAGGATTGTCCTGGGCGTCGATCAGAGACTGCACCTCGACGGAAATCTTTTTGCCCATAGCCAGCGCCTCCCCAGAGACCCAGTCTGTCAATCTGGCAGGTTTTTTGCCCACCTTTTTTGATTGTAGACCAGGCTGCATCTGGCTGCACGCTCCGCCGCTATTTTAAGTATCTGTTTATAAGATAAATATTTATCTGCCAGATTAATAACCGTGACGCCGGTGCTTCTTCTGCAGCTGCGTATTGAGGCCGTTCTGCAGTAGCAGTGACAGGTCATCGACCGGGCTCATCTCATCAAAAGCCGCGATAATCAACTGGTTACGGTTGCTGACATTGAATTTTTTAAACAGCTTGGCCAGGTGCATTTTGACGCCCTGGTGCGACAGGTGAACGTGTTCGGCGATTTGCTTGATCGCCAGCCCCTTGGCAACTTCGCAGAGAATTTCCAGCTCACGCCGGGTGAGTTGTTCGCTGAGTTGTTCGATACGGGCGTAGAATTCGGCCTCAAGCTGGTCGTCGAAGCGCTGCTGGTCGGTCACGAAGCGTTCCAGGATACGCCGTTCGATCCAGCTGTTTCCCAGCAGGACCTGTTCCAGGGCGCGACGGAGGTACTCCGGATCGGCGTGTTCATTAATGTAGCCGTGTACGCCGACCCGCACCAGGCCGTACAGACTGTCATCGTCCATCGCTTTACCGAACAGTACAATGCGGCTATCCGGTACATGAAGCTGGACTTCACGCACAAATTCCTCAAGCGGCTGCGACTGGCTGTCGTTCTGGATCAGCAGGACATCCGGCCGGGCTGCGGCAAGCCTTTCCAGGCAGTCATCTTCAGGTTCGATGCTGGTCACCAGCGTGTTTTCGCCCTGTTCCTCCAGCATGGAGGCCAGTCCGGTTACCGACAGGTTCTGTTTGCCGATAATAAAAATCCGGGTCGTGCTGGTGAGAGATCGCGGGTTAATACCAGTCATGTGCTGTGTTGACGATTGAAAACGGTTTGAAACCCGGTTCAGGTTGGTTGTTGCCATCATCGTACTCCGTGGAATTTTTCAGCGGTCTACACACAGAGCATCAGGCAATTATGAGGCCAATCGAATAAATATTTTTATATACATATGGTTAGATAGATGGTGGATCAGCTGCGGACGCTGAACAGCTGTCTATCGACAGAGTGATAAAAACACCGACAAAAACCGCGCAGCCTGTTTCAAATCGGTGTCGAAATCGATAATAAACGCCCGTGAGGCTGGCCGTCCGGCCGGCCAGCAGTCGGCAGCTCGTTATTTATCTATAAGTAAATAAAGGGAAAATAGGAATGGCCTGCGCGCTGTCCCCGGACTCAATGTGTTCAGTTTTCCAACACCGCCGAGCCCGTTAATGACAATTTGTCATGTCAACCTGACAAATGTCTGCATTCTGTCGGGGCAAATGGTGACCGGAACGCCTGTATACAGGATCTCATACTCAGTTTTGCAATCCGTGTACCAGGCCGGCTCAAGAACAGGTGCCGCCGCGTCGAAACACTGGCATGGTGAATGCGATTTCAACGAGGGCCGGATTATATACCTGGCTGCTGGCGGCCACGCTATGGGGCGGGACGGTTTCGGCACAGGTGCAGACATTTGAATCCAGCTGGGAAAGCGCCAGCTGGCGGGTGGATGCCGAGCCGGGCGGCTGTGCCCTGACGCATGACATTCCGCGCTTCGGCCAGGCGCGCTTTGAACAGCGGTCCGGCAAACGCCTGGTGTTCGCGCTGCGCGCCGATCAGCCGCCGGTGAGGGATCAGAGCGCCAGGATCATTTCCACCCCACCGTCCTGGAAGCATCAGGCCGGCTCCTCGCCGCTCGGCGACTTCCGCCTGCAGAAAGGCAAATCCCCGATGCGACTGCCACGGGATCAGGCCCTGAGGATCTATTACGAACTCGAGCAGGGTATGAAGCCGGTCATCGAGTTCGTTGACTGGGGCGACGGCAGGGACCAGGTGCAGGTGGCGCTGTCCCCGGTACGCTTCCGCGAGGCACTGCCCGAATTTCAGGCCTGTACAGCCGGTCTGATTTTTCTCGACTTTGAACCGCTGGACGAAAAGAAAGTGTACTTCGGCACCAACAGCGACCACCTGAGTCGTGCGACGCGGCGGGTGCTGGAGGATCTGGCACGTACCTACCGCAAGAAATCCGACTTCCGCATTGTGCTCGGCGGGCATGCCGACGAACGCGGGGCGGATGACTACAATATGGCGTTGTCACGGCGCCGTGCCGCCATGGTGGCGCGCTACCTGCGTTCACGCGGCGTACCGGGCAAAGTCATCGAGTCGCGTTACTTCGGCGAAGCCCAGCCGCAGGTGGCAGACAGTGGCAAGCAGGCCTGGGCACGCAACCGCCGGGTCACCATCTGGCTGGCGGACAAGCAATCCTGATCCGCAGCAGCTGCTGGCGCAGCCTGTCACCGGGCGGTTTCGGGGCCCGGGGCATCACTCGGCCGCTTTTTCCGGGGCCTTTGCACTCCCGCCAGCGGTGTCTTCAATCACCTTTACGCTGACAATCTCAATGGTTTCGAGCGGTACATCGCTGCGGAACGGGCCGCGCGGGCCGGTTTTGACGCTGGCGATAGCGTCCACCACGTCCATGCCATCGGTCACCTTGCCGAACACGGCATAACCCCAGCCGCGCGTGTTTTTACCCTTGTGATCGAGGAAGGCATTGTCCGCGGTATTGATAAAGAACTGGTTGGTCGCCGAGTGCGGATCGCTGGTGCGCGCCATGGCGATGGTGCCGCGCCGGTTCTTCAGGCCGTTATCCGCCTCGTTTTTAATCGACGGGTGCCGGGTGGGCCGCTTTTGCAGGTCGGGCGTGAACCCGCCACCCTGGTTCATGAAGCCCTTGATGACCCGGTGAAAAATGGTGCCGTCGTAGGCGCCTTCATTAACGTAGACTAAAAAATTCTGTACCGTTACCGGTGCCTTGTCGGGGTAGAGCTCAATGATCACCTCGCCTTTGGATGTGATCATTTTTACTTTCGGGTTGGCGGCGAAAGCGGTGATGCTGGCGGAGACCAGCAGCAGGGCAGCGAGAGACGTAAAAAAGTGTTTCATGGTTGCTTCCGGTTGTTGTGGCTGTGAACGAGGCGCTGCCCCGCGGGGCGCACCGCGCTAAATACTATTCTTTTACCGGCCGTTTGGCGAGCTTGCGCTGCAGGGTGCGGCGGTGCATGCGTAATTTGCGCGCCGCTGCGGATATATTGCCGTCGCACTCATTCAGGACCTTCTGCAGGTGTTCCCATTCAAGGCGCTTTACTGACAGGGGGTTGCCCGACAGGGGAACACTGGCATCGCCTTCCTCCTTGTGCAATGCCGCCAGGATCTCATCGGCGTCGGCCGGCTTGGTCAGGTAGTGTACCGCGCCCAGTTTGATGGCCTCCACCGCGGTGGCGACACTGGCGTAGCCGGTGAGCATGACGATACGGGTGTTTTCGTCGAGCGAATGCAGTGTCTGGACCATCTTCAGGCCGGACTCCTGGCCGAGGCGTAAATCGATGACGGCATATTCCGGTTCATGCTCCTGCGCCTGGTGGATTCCACTGTCCGTGTCGTGAGCGACGTAAGCCCGGTACCCACGGTCAGTAACAGCGTCGGCCAGTACTTCGCAAAAAACTTCGTCGTCGTCGACGATCAGGATCGATGGTTGCGTGTCGGTGGTCTGGTTCATGGTTCAGGCCGTTGGTGTCAGTGGGATACGGATATGGCAACGGGTGCCGCCGCCGGACCGGTCGTTGAGTGTGATCTCGCCCCCCAGGCGCTGGATGGTCGCGTGCGCAAGGAACAGGCCGAGGCCAAGACCGAATTCCTTGTCGCTGTTCTTGGGCTGGTCGACCATCGAGCTGGTGTGGGGTTGCAGACCCGGTCCACGGTCGAGGACATCGAGATACAGGTCGGTGGCATCCCAGCGTGCTTCCAGCGTCGGGTCCTGTGTGGAGGCATCGGCGGCGTTGTTCAGCAGGTTGATCAATGCCTGTACCAGCGTCTGTTCATTGATTACGCTGGCGTCGGTATCGCCCGGGCTCAGCTTGAGTGAAACCGCGGCGCCACTGCGTTGCTGCCGCCAGCGTTCGACCAGCTGATCGATGAAGGTGCTGACCGGAAGTGGTCCGCCGCCTTCGGCCCGCACCTCACCGGCAGACGCTGAAATAGTGGACAACGTCGTTTTGCAGCGTCGAATCTGGTCCTTGAGGATGCGTAGCTTGCGCTGCATGGGTTCCGGCACCTCGGCACGTTCGAGTTCGTGTGTTACCACGGCCATGGTCGCCAGCGGTGTGCCCAGTTCGTGTGCTGCGCCGGTCGCCAGTGTGCCGAGGGCGACCAGCTTCTCATCGCGCAGGGCCTGCTCGCGCGCCTCCGCCAGCAGCCGGTCGCGTTCACGCAGCGTTCTTGCCATGCCGACGACAAACCAGGCAATCAGGCCCGCACTCATGACAAAACCGAACCACATACCGAAAACATGCTGGCTGAAGCTGTCGCCATGGTGCAGGTGGGTGTTCTCGCCGAGGGGGACGTAGTAGCGCATTAACAGGCTGTAACACAGCGTCGACAGCGCGGCGACCAGCCAGGTGGCACCGGCCGAGAGCACAGTGGCAGCGATGATCAGTGGTATCAGGAACAGCCAGGCGAACGGGTTGGTGGCGCCGCCGGTGAAATACAGCAGGCCGGCGATGGCGCCAACGTCGATGCACAGCTGGTAGAGAAATTCACGATCGGTGACCAGCACCCCGCGGCGTACCTGCCGCCAGGTCCAGGCGTTGACCAGTGTCAGCAGACCGATAATCGTCAGCAGCGGTGCCAGGGGGAGATCGATAGCGAGCAATTGACGGGCGCCGACTATGGCGAAAAGTTCGCCCCCGATCATCAGGCTGCGCAGGGTAAACAGGCGTCTCAGATTGCGCGAGCTGCTGACTTCCGAGGGCGTATGTCCGAGCATCCGTTTCATTGTAGTGCAGAGTCTGTCACCGGGGCTGCGACAAATTGTCGCGCGACACTGTGCCACATTCCCTGCGGGCCCTGGAAGGCGTTAGGATGTTGTTCACCGGGGTGACATGCCGGGTGAACTTTTCCATCCACTGTGCTGTCTTCAGTTGATATGGGTTCACAGCGTGCTCCCACGAGTTGAGCTCCTTCGGTTCAGTCAACTTGCCAACATCCCTCCCACTGAACCGAATTCCTGGCGCGGACAGACTGTCCGCGCTTTTTTATTGTCAATCATAGGCATAATTGACTAAGCTGGTTACCCACGCCCGGCCCGGCGCGAGATGATCGATGCTTACCGACAATGCCCTGAACAACGGTACAATAGCAGCATTACTGGATAGCTGGTTTCCCGGCAATGACGTCGCCATGCAACAGTTGCGTACGCAGCTGCAGGTGGTGCGGCTGCCGGCCGGTTACCAGGTGTTTCGCCAGGGCGATGCGTGTCGCAGCTACCTGCTGGTTGTCGAGGGCCGGGTGCGCGTGCAGGCATTGTCGGCGGGCGGGCGCGAAGTCGTGTTGTACCGGGTGACCGACGCCCAGTCCTGTGTGATCACCACCTCCTGCCTGATCAGCGACGAAACCTACCCGGCCGACGGCGTGACCGAGACGGAGACGACGGCGCTGGTCATTTCCCAGGGGGTCTTCAACGAGGCGCTGTCGTGCTCCAGCGCCTTCCGGCGGTTTGTCTTCGCCAACCAGGGCAAGCGCCTCGGTGACCTGATTCACCGTATTGAAGATGTCGCCTTCGGTCGCGTCGATGTCCGCCTGGCAAGGTTGTTGTTTGATCGCGGCCAGCACCTGGACGGGGTGGTTACCGCCACGCATCAGCAGCTGGCCAGCGAGCTGGGTACGGCGCGCGAAGTGATCAGCCGGCAGCTCAAGTCATTTGAAAAACGGGGCTGGATCCGCGTGTCGCGTGGCAGTGTCGAGGTACTGCAACCCGCGGCACTGGTGAAAATCTGGAAAAATTCCGGCTGAGTCGGTGACTTTGTCACGGCGGGCCTGCCCCCGGATCGCTATAGTTGTCCGACTGATCCTGTATTTGAAACGTTTAGCGAGAGGTGAGTCATGGGTAATGTCTGTGGTATCGATCGAACACTTAGAATTGCGGCCGGCGCGGTGTTGCTGGCCCTGACGTTTTTCGGCCCCTTTGCCGAAACCCTGTTCCCCTGGGGGTTGCTGGGCATCGTACCGCTGGTGACCGGTCTGATCGGCTGGTGCCCCGCCTACAGCCTGTTCGGCTTCAGGAGCTGTCCGACGCGCCAGTGAAGCAGCCGCCCGTCCGCTCCTCAGGCCCGCTCCCGCAGCGGGCTTTTTTATGCGCATTTCCTTATTAAAAAAGAAAAAACAGCGGCTTTCCACCTTTGTTCGGCCGGTTATTTGCCGGTGGTTTTCCGGGCAGGCGGCGCCGAACAGGGTTTGCCCATTGGTCGCACGCGGGTGTGTCGTTACAATACAGCGTTTCACCACTGGCCGGACAGGTTTATGACAAAAAAGCTCAATCAGTACAGTTCCCGCATTACCGAGCCGCGTTCTCAGGGTGCTTCCCAGGCGATGCTCTACGGCACCGGTCTTTCGGAAGAGGACATGCCCAGGCCCGAGATTGGCATATCCAGTGTCTGGTGGGAGGGCAATACCTGCAACATGCACCTCAACGACCTGGCGGCAAAGGTGAAGGAAGGCGTGCAGGCCGCCGGCCTGGTAGGGATGCGCTTCAATACCATTGGTGTCAGCGACGGCATTTCCATGGGTACCGACGGCATGAGCTATTCGCTGCAGTCACGCGACATTATTGCCGATTCGATCGAAACGGTCATGAATGCCCAGTGGTATGACGCCAATATCTCCATCCCGGGCTGCGACAAGAACATGCCCGGCGTGATGATTGCCATGGGGCGGATCAACCGGCCGTCACTGATGATCTACGGCGGTACCATCAAGCCCGGCCACTGGAAGGGCGCGACACTGGACGTGGTGTCGGCTTTCCAGAGCTATGGTGAATACCTCGCCGGCAAGATTGACGACGAGGAACGGCAGCAGATCGTGGCCCATTCCTGCCCCGGCGCGGGCGCCTGCGGGGGAATGTATACAGCCAACACCATGGCTTCGGCCATCGAGGCCATGGGCATGTCGCTGCCCTACAGTTCGTCGGTGCCCGCCGTCGATCTCGGCAAGCTGGAAGAATGCCTGCAGGCCGGTGCCGCTATCCGCCACCTGCTGGAAAACGACATCAAGCCGCGCGACATCATGACACGCGAGGCCTTCGAAAATGCCATGGTCATGGTGATGGCGACGGGCGGCTCAACCAATGCCGTGTTGCACCTGATCGCGATGGCCCGTGCCGTCGATGTGCCGCTGACCATCGACGATTTCCAGAAGGTCAGCGATCGCGTGCCGTTTCTCGCCGACCTGAAACCCTCCGGCAAATATGTGATGGAGGACCTGCATAATGTCGGTGGTACGCCGGCGGTGATGAAGTACCTGCTGGAGCAGGGATTGATGAACGGCGACTGCCTGACGGTTACCGGCAAAACGGTGGCCGAAAACGTGGCCGAACTGCCGGGCCTGAAAGCCGGGCAGGATGTATTCATGCCCATCGACAGGCCGATCAAGAAAAGTGCGCACATCCAGATCCTCAAGGGTAACCTGGCACCCCGGGGTTCGGTGGCCAAGATCACCGGTAAGGAAGGGCTGACATTCTCCGGCCCGGCCCGGGTTTATGACTGCGAAGAAGACATGCTGGCCGGTCTGGAAAAGGGCGAGATCAGGAAGGGTGACGTTGTGGTCATCCGCTACGAGGGTCCCAGGGGCGGACCCGGGATGCCCGAAATGCTGACACCGACCTCGGCCATTATGGGGGCCGGCCTCGGCAAGGATGTCGCGCTGATTACCGACGGCCGTTTCTCGGGCGGCTCGCACGGTTTCATCATCGGTCATGTCGTGCCGGAGGCGCAGGAAGGCGGACCCATCGGCCTGATCCGCGACGGTGACGTCATCAGCATCAATGCCGAGACGCAAAGCCTCGATGTCGATGTCAGTGACGAGGAGATGCAGGCGCGGCGTGCCGCCTGGCAGATGCCGCCCTACAAGGCGCAGCGAGGTACGCTGTACAAGTACATCAAGAACGTGAAGACGGCATCCGAAGGCTGCGTGACCGATGAATAGCCTGGCCCGGCCGAGTCGAATACGGCCTGCGCAGGAGCGGCGCCCTTCGCCGCGATTGCTGCTGTTCAGCAATCGCGGCCAATGAGGCCGTTTATACCCGGCACGGGTACTCCTACAACGTGTCCCAGCTGGATTTCTTGCGCCAGCGGATGCGCGGAATGATCAGGCCGATAATCATGCCGAGCAGGACCACGCCGGCACCGACCATGAACCAGTCGCGGGCAGTGCGGTCTTTGAGGCCCTCGTTTTCCTGTTGCAGGGTCTGCAGCTGCCGTTCGTAGGCGACGATCTTGCCTTTCAGGTCCTTGTTTTCCGCGTCAATGGCCAGTGCGCTTGATGCCGTGCGGCGGATTTCTTCCAGCTCCTGGGTGATGCGACGGTTTTCCTTGTTCAGCGCGCTGCGCTCCTGGTCGGTACTGCCCTTGGCTTTCTGTAATTCACCAAACGAGGTTTTCAGTTTGCGGTTCTCGAGTTCCAGTCGTGCCAGTTGTTTCTCGGCGTCGGCCAGGCGGTCGCGGGCGGCCTGGCCCTTCATCAGGTAACGGTTCAGTACCCAGCCTTCCACGCCGCTGGGTGCGCGCACGCGTGAATAGCCGTTTTCCTGGTCGACTTCGAGGACCTCCAGCGCCGTACCGCTGGGCAGCATGCGCAGGATCTTGAACTGGGTACCTTTCCCGGTACGCATCTGGATTTCGAGACGGTCGCTGACATAGCGGGTTTCCGCAAAAGCGTTGGCGGACAGTGCGCCGATGATGAACAACAGAACAAGGCTGATGGCTTTCACAAAGGCTCCTTGCGATACCTGTGATGGGCTGACGAAAACCCGCATTGTAACGGATGTGGCGAAGACTCCATAATAGCGGTGTTCTGGAAGACGGGGAATCCGCATGCAATTGACGGGCGATGGTGCCTGGCTGGAGGGTGCGCGCCGAGTGATGTCGCCGAATTGCGACGACCGGCCCGCCGGCTGCGAGGTTTCGTTGATTGTTGTTCATGGCATCAGCCTGCCACCGGGTGAATTCGGCGGCTCCTGGATCGACGACCTGTTCAGCAACCGCCTCGATCACGGGGCACATCCTTATTTTGCCGAGATTGAAGGTTTGCAGGTATCGACGCACGTGCTGATACGACGCGACGGCGAACTGGTGCAGTACGTGCCCTTTACGCGCCGCGCCTGGCATGCCGGCCAGTCCTGTTACGAGGGGCGCGGGGCCTGTAACGACTATGCGATCGGTATCGAGCTGGAAGGCCAGGACGAGGTGCCTTATACCGATATTCAGTATCGGCGTCTGGCCGAACTGGTGGGCATACTGCGCCGGGCCTTTCCCGCGATCCGTGCGGATGCCATTGTCGGCCACAGCGACATCGCGCCCGGCCGTAAAACCGATCCCGGTCCCGCGTTCGACTGGGCGCGCCTGAAAGCGCTGCTGGCTTGACAGCCTGCGCGGCCAGGCGGTAGCGTGCACAGACTTTTTCCCACGCGCTCACTCTCATGACCCTGATTTCAGCACTGCTGGGTATCGCTGCCGATCGTCTGCTGACGCACCTGCACGAATACCGCCATTACGACCATTTTCTCCACTACGTGGACTGGATGCGGGCACGCTTCAGCGGTTCGTTCTGGGACCGGACCGGTGGCCTGCTGCTGACGCTGCTTCCGCTGTGGCTGACGGTTGGCCTGCTGCAGGTCTGGATCAGTGACTGGTTATTCGGGCTGGCAGGCCTGGCGTTTTATGTTGCCGTATTCATTTATTGCCTGGGACCGCGCGACCTGGCGGTCGACGTGGATACGTATTGCGAAGTGTCCGGCTCCAGCGATGAGGCGTTGCGGCGGCGTGCTGCCGGCCGCCTGCTCAGGGGCGCTGAAGCGCCGGCAGATCCGGCGGATCGCGTGCGCCGCATGACGGATGCGGTCCTGGTGGAAGCCGCCGACCGCCTGTTTGCCGTACTGTTGTGGTTTGTGTTGCTGGGGCCGTTGGGTGCGGTGATGTTCCGCAGCGCCGCCGTGCTGTATTACCAGCGCCAGGAGCAGGGTGTGTTCGGTAGCAGTATTGCCTGGCTGTATGCCGTGTTGTTGTGGTTGCCGGCGCGCCTGCAGGCCCTGGGGTTTGCCCTGAGTGGCCATTTTGATTCGGCGCTGGAAGGCTGGCGCCAGGCGCAGGGGGACCACCCGCAGGGCGTAGAGGGTTCTGAGCGGGTATTGATGTTGACCGGCGGCGGCGCGCTGGCCCTGGACGACGCCGATACGGAGGCGGACGGCACGGCAGCACCGGTGCGGGCGGCCATGCGCCTGGTCTGGCGCACACTGACCCTCTGGCTGGTGGTGTTGTCCCTGCTGATACTGGCGGGCTGGGCCGGTTAGGCGCTGTCCTGCAGTGGCCGGATGCTCGCCAGCGTCGGCAGTTGCAGGTGATACTGTTCGGCCAGTTGTAGCGCACGCTGCAGACGCGCCGGTGCGCTGCGGCCCATGCACTTGTGATCCGGATCACCGTCGAAGGCTTCCAGCATGGCAGCGATGAGCCTGTCGTGGTCAAGCGCGTGGTCGGTGAGTTTTGCCTGCAGCTGGATGACTTCGCCGGCGACCTGTTCCGCCAGGCTGCGGTGCCCTGACCAGAGTTCGCCGACTGTGCCACCAGTTCTGAGCCCGGCGATATTGGTCGTCAGTATATAGACGTTTTTACGCACCAGTTCGAACAGCAGTTCATCGGCTGTGCCAAGCAGACGGACGGGAATGTCGATACTGGCCAGGCTGTCACGTAACAACCCGGCATGGGGACCGAAGGTCGGGGAGGGGATCAGAACCCTGGCGTCCTGGCCTTTCTTTTTCTCGAACCAGACTGAAATAACGGTGGGGTCGGTGTAACCGTGCTGTTCCCAGTCATTGGGCAGGAGTTCGTTCTGCAGCAACCCCAGTCGGTCTTTCCACTCGGCCGGTATGGCGGCCAGTGAGCTGTGCAGATCCTTTTCGGCAACGGCCAGCAGGACGAGTTCCGGGTCAGGTGTCGCCGCCGCGGCTTCCGCCAGCGGCAAATCGCGGGTCACGGGGAATACCGGGTGGCCACAGCGCAGAAAACCACGCGCAAACACGCCACCCATTTCACCAATGCCGATTATTACAACGGGGCGTTTCATGACAGTCTCCGTGTTCCCGGGGCAGGCCGCGGTCAGCGGCAATATCAGCTGTCCAGCAAGCGGTAGTGAACCGGTATAAGAAGTTTCAGTGATTCACCGTTCAGCAGTTTATCGGCTTCCTGCAACCGGCCGATGCCACGCGCAGCTTTCAGTGCGGAACGATCCAGCAACGCGTGGCCGGACGTTTTCGATACCTTCCAGTGCGTCAGGTTGCCGTTGTCCTCGACCTGCAGCGACAGCGTCACCTGCCCCTGCCAGCCCCGCTTGCGTGCCAGCCAGGGATACTCGAAGCGTTTGCTCAACCGGTTCTGCAGAGCGGCGCTGATCCGTTCGCTGACAGTCACACTGCTGGCCTGCTCGGCTGTTGCGGTCGCTACTGCCGGCGCCGGTTTGCTAACGGTGTCGTGCTCAAGCTGTGGCATTTTTTCAGGCTTCCCGGCCGGGGTCTGCAGCGGTTGTTTCCCGGGAGGCGTCGGCCTGCTGTGGGTGAGTAACGGTGGCCGGGTCGCTGCCGGTTTGGCGACAGTCGCTTCCAGGGCGGTGATTTCCTTCCGGGTCGTCACCGCCTGCGGGGAAGCCGCAAGCGTTACCTGCAGTGCCTGTGCCTGGCCGCCGATGGCCAGCTGCGGCCGTGGTGGCGTATCGCGCCAGAATAATAATGTGGCGTGAGCCAGCAGCGAGACAAGAATAAAGGTGACGAGTCGGGTATTCATGATGCCGTGGTGGCGTGATGCGCAAAGACTGGCGCACTGTACGTTTGCGCGCGCGTGCCTGTCAACCGGCTGCCATACGGGGCATTGATCTTGGTATAATAGGCTTTGCCAGTCATGCTGAAGCCTGGGCAGGCAGGGGCATGGTTTGTTTTCATCCTGGCCGTGGGTTGCGGTGGTTTTACCGGTGGGTGACAGAGTATGAACGATCGACAACTGGATTTTCGTACTGCGTTCAGGGGCACGTTCTCGGGCGTTCTGCGTTGGGAACAGCTGGATGCCCTGTGGGACCGCTTACGCGCCGATGCCGACAGCGATTGGTACCTGTATGCCGTGGGTGAGGCGCCGCCGACGGAGACGGTGGCCGACGAGGCCATGCTGCGCTTCATCGACGAGGTCGACGAGCTGCTGCGCCGGGAGCATGAAGAAGATTATTGCGGCATCGTTTACGTCGACGACATGCACGCGCCCAGCTTCGTTAAAATTTTTGATCCCAATAACCTGGGTGTTTCCTGCGGCTATAGCGATAATCCGCCGTTGCCCGGCTGGATTCTTTCCAAGCTGCGGCCAGCCGATTTGCAAGCGCCAGTGCCGCAGCCCGGGAATCGGCGTCGTTGGTGGCAGCGACTGTTTGCCAGTTGATTTTCTGCATTATTCCATACTCCCCAGTAGCAAGAGCTCCCAACCAATCAGCAGGCCATAGGCAGCGGCCAGGGCCTGCAGCATATGTTTGCCGCTGGTAATACCCAGAATGCGGAAATGGGCGTGCATCAACAGGAACAGTACGCCCGCCGCGGTGATGACGACCTTGGCTATAACGAAGGGTTTATCGCCCACTGCCAGCAACTGCGCCATCAGGTAATTGGCCTCGTAGGCGCCCTTGTCCAGCAGTGTCAGGGTGAACATGGCATCCACACAGCTCAGCAGCAGCACCAGCAGGCCGGTAAACACCAGCCGGTGATCGTAGCGGTCCAGGTAGTAGCTGTGATCGTGACGGCGTAGCTGGCGCCGGCGTCCCCGGCCGTGCAGACCGCAATAAGTGACTGTGCGCCAGGAGTGGTGGCGCCGGTCAGCACCTTCACGGCGTTCGGCCGGACGGGTATCTGCCGGATGCAGCGCGATGGTCTGGTCCTCTGCAGGCATAGTGATCCTCGTTCACTGGTCTCGAACTGATAAGTGAGCAATTGGTATGCCGGGAACAAAACTGGAAAGCATTTCAGAGGGTTGTGGTGTAATCGGCCCTGGTTGCCGGATTTTTATGTAAACTATTCCGGCATTTCCGGGGCGGGCGGCTTTTGTGGTATCGGAAAAAATCCAAGTAAAATCATGGCGTAATCTTCGAAGTTGTTTTCTCGCCAGTTAAGTCATTGAATATAGGCGTCTAATTGCTTGTCGAGAAAAATTACATCTTATCGGGGTAACCAGGCACGTCCCGTGGTGGTTTCCACTTCCTCCAGGGGGTACCCATAGAGCGCCTCGAGCACCGGGCTGTCGAGAATGTCGTTAATGACGCCGTGCCGCACGTCGCCGTCACCCATCAGCAGCACGGCGTGGTCGCAGAACCGGGTGGCCAGATTGATGTCATGCAGGCTCATCAACATGCCCCGGCCGTTGTTACGTGCTTCGCTGACCAGCCGGTGCAGCAGGTTGAGGCGGTGGTTGAGGTCCAGGTGGTTGGTGGGTTCGTCCAGTAATCTCAGCCCGGTCTGTTGTGCCAGCAGAGTGGCGATGGCTACCCGCTGGCGTTCACCGCCGGACAGCGTCTGGATGTTGCGCTCCCGCAGTGCCTCCAGTTCGAGCTTTTCGAGAATTTCGCGAACAATGCGGTGGTCGTCGGGGCCTTCCCACTGCCAGGCGTGCAGGTAAGGGTGGCGGCCCTGCAGGACTTTTTCCCGGACCGTGACCGGGAAGCTGTCTGACTGGTCCTGAAACAGGATGCTGAGCTTCTGTGCGACCTGGCGGCGGCTGAGTGCGGGCAGCGGGCTTTCGCCAAGCCGGATACTGCCGCCGGCCGGCGCCCGGAGGCCGGCGAGGGTGTGCAGCAGTGTGGTTTTACCGCTGCCGTTACGGCCCAGCAGGCACCAGCACTGACCGGCCGCAATGGTCAGGTCGAGGCCGCGGGTGATAACCAGCCCGTCGATGGTTACATCGAGCTGGCTGCACTGCAGCAGGGTGGCGGCTTCAGTCACGCTGCAGCCACCGGGCCCGGTATAACAGGAGCAGGAACAGCGGGACACCGATCAGTGCCGTGAGTACCCCGGCCGGCAGCTGCCGTGGCTCAATGACCAGGCGCGACAGGGCGTCCGCCAGCGACAGCAATGAGCCTCCCAGTAATACGACAGCCGGCAGTAGCAGCCGATGGTCGCGTGCACCGCCGAGGCGCAGCATATGGGGTGCAATGAGGCCGATGAAGCCGATATTGCCCGCCTGGGTGACCGCGCTGGCCGTGGCCAGCGATGCCAGCACGTAGACCAGCACGCGCAGGCGTGTCACGGCAACACCCAGCGACGCCGCCTGGCGTTCGCCGCCGGCCAGGAGATTGAGCGCGGGCGCCACCGTGAGGACGATCGGGATCAACAGGAGCAGCACCAGCCCCCCGACCCAGGGTGACTGGGCAAAGCCCAGGTCCCCCATCAGCCAGAACAGCATGCCCTGCAGCTGGTTGTCCGGACTGATCGCCAGTAACAGGCTGATCAACGCCCCCCAGCCGGCTGCCAGCACGACGCCGGTGAGCAGCAGGCGGGTGGTGTCCCAGCTGCCGCGTCCGTGGGCCAGTGAAAACACCAGCACCATTGACAGCAGGGCGCCGCTGAATGCGCCGGTCTGCAGGGCGAGACCGCCGGCGCCGCCCATGATGACCAGCAGGGCGCCCACCGATGCACCACCGGACACGCCGAGGATATAGGGATCGGCCAGCGGATTGCGCAGCAGCACCTGCATCAGCGCGCCGGCGACGCCCAGCAGGGCCCCGGTAATGAAAGCATTTGCCATGCGTGGCAGGCGTAACTGCCAGAGGATCTGCGCATCCAGTGAATCCGGGTGCTGCAACGCATCTGGCAGGCTGAGCGCCACCGTACCCGTGGCAAGGTTGAACCAGGCGCTCAACAGGCCGAGCGCTGTCAGGCCAAGAAGCAGTGGCAGTCCGGGGATACGGTACACGGTCTATCGCAGGCTGATGACCGGCCAGTTCCGCTGGCGGGCCAGGGTGGCCAGTTTGTCGTCGGGGTCGACGGCAACCGGGTGGTCGACGAGTTCCAGCAGCGGCAGGTCGTTGTGGGAGTCGCTGTAAAACCAGCTGTCCCGAAGGCTTTCACCCCGTTCGTTCAGCCAGGCCTGCAGGCGTTCGACCTTGCCGTCCTGGAAGCAGGGTGTGCCGCTGACGCCACCGGTGTACTCGCCGTCACGATTCTCCGGTTCGGTGGCCAGCAGGTGGGTGACCCCGAAGCGCGCGGCGATGGGGCCGGTAATGAAGCGGTTGGTCGCGGTAATGATCAGCAGCTCGTCACCCTGCCGGCGGTGTTTGTCGAGCAGTGCGCGGGCCTTGGGCAGGAGGATGGGGTCGATCTTGTCGCGCAGGAACTGCTCCCGCCACTGCATTAGCTGGGCGCTGCTGTGGGTCGCCAGGGGCTGCAGCTGGAAACGCAAAAATTCATGAATATCCAGGGATCCGTGGAGATATTGGTCGTAAAAGCGCTGATTTTCCTTTTGATAAGTTTCGCCGTCGACAATGCCGTGTTCGACCAGAAAGCAGCCCCATAAATAGTCGCTGTCGCCGTCCAGCAAGGTGTTGTCCAGGTCGAAAAGAGCTAACGCCATGAATTTTCAATAGTAAGTTAAGTGATGTTGGGTGCCGGCTGGTCAGGATAGTCGTCTCTGTGGAAAACGCAAATCAGGGTTTGCTGATTTGCGCCCGTCACTGGGCTGTGTACAATGAAATGATCTGGACGATTAGCTAAGTTGGTTTGCAAGTGATTGATTCCGATGGATATAGGGCAAACGTCGGTATTATACTGACCAATCGCCGCGGGCAGTTGCTGTGGGCGCGCCGGATCCGTCAGGATGCCTGGCAGTTTCCCCAGGGAGGTATTCAGGCCCGGGAAACACCGAAACAGGCCATGTTCCGCGAACTCGAGGAAGAGATCGGCCTCGAGTCGCACCACGTCGATATCCTCGGCTCCACCCGGGGGTGGTTGCGGTACCGCCTGCCGGAGCGCTATATCCGCCGTCACCAACGGCCGGTCTGTGTCGGGCAGAAGCAGGTCTGGTTCATGCTGCGCCTGGTTGGCGAGGAGCGCTTCGTGCGCCTGGACCTCAGTGACAAGCCGGAATTCGATAACTGGCGGTGGGTCGATTACTGGCACCCGCTTCGCGAAGTGGTGCCGTTCAAGCGTTCGGTGTACAAAAAAGCCCTGCATGAACTGGCGCCGCTGCTATTCCCGGACGGCGAAACACCGTAACCCGGGTCCGCTGGACTCACCTGTAGGGCGCTTTGCCCCTGACCGAACGGAATCTGACCTTTGCTCGATACCCTGCGTAGAACCATCCAGGAAGTAAACCGCGCACCCGACCTGCCGCGGGCCCTCAATATCATCGTCACGCGCGTCAAGCAGGCCATGGTGGTGGACGTCTGTTCGGTCTACCTGGTTGATGCCGACGCCGGTCAGTACGTGTTGATGGCGACCGACGGCTATAACCCCCACGCGGTGGGGCAGGTGCGGCTGGAGTTCAGCCGTGGACTGGTGGGCGAGGTTGTGCGTCGCGAGGAGCCCCTTAACCTGGATAACGCGTCCGATCACCCGGCTTACATCTTCACCCGGGAAACCGGCGAAGCCCCCTACCACGGTTTCCTCGGCGTACCGATCATTCAGCACCGGAGTGTTCTCGGTGTACTGGTGGTGCGCCAGCAGGAAAAACGCTGTTTTGCCGAGCAGGAGGAGACTTTCCTGTTCACGCTGGCCGCGCAGCTCGCGGGGGCCATCAGCCATGCCGGTGCCAGCGGTGATATTGACCGGCTGCTGCGGCAATCCGATGAATCACGCTATGCCCTCAAAGGTGTTTCCGGTACCCCGGGCGCCGCGGTCGGGCAGGCGCACGTGGTTTATCCGCTGGCCAACCTGGATGCCATTCCTGACCGGCCGGTGGAAGACGTGGAGGCGGAGATTGCCGAATTCCACGCCGCCGTCGCCGCGGTGGAACGTGACATGCGCATGATGTCCGCTCGTATGGTGGATTCCCTGCCGGCCGAGGATATTGCGCTGTTTGACGCACTGATCCTGATGTTGCGCAGCGAAAACCTGGTCGATGGCACCATCGTCGGTATTCGCGCCGGCAACTGGGCGCCGGGTGCACTGCGCAATACCATCGCCGAACACGTCGATGCTTTCGAGGAGATGGATGACCCTTATCTGCGGGAGCGGGCCAGCGATGTGCGCGATCTGGGCCGGCGTATCCTGGAGCGCCTGCAGAGTATCCACCCGGTAACGCGCACCTATGCGAACAATACCGTCCTGGTGGGTGAAGAGGTCAGCGCCAGCCAGCTCGCCGAAGTACCGTCCAACCTGCTGGTTGGCGTGGTTTCGGCCCGGGGTTCCAATGCTTCCCACGTGGCCATCCTGGCGCGTGCGCTGGGTATTCCCGCGGTTATGGGGGTCGAAGATCTGCCGGTGGGGCGACTGGAAGGCCAGGAGCTGGTGGTCGATGGCTACCAGGCGCGCGTCTTTGTCCGGCCGTCGGCGGCTATTCGCAGCGAATTCAGGCGCCTGCAGCAGGAGGAGGCCGAGCTTTCCGAAGAACTGCAGGCGCTGGTCGGTCTGCCTTCGGAGACCCCCGATGGGATTAAAGTGCCCTTATACGCCAATACCGGCTTGTTGACGGATATTACCCCGTCGTTACGCTGCGGTGCCGAGGGGGTCGGGCTCTACCGTACCGAGGTGCCGTTCCTGGTGCGCGACCGCTTCCCCGGCGAGGAGGAGCAGCGGCGCACCTACCGTCAGGTGCTGGAGGCATTTGCACCGGCGCCGGTCACGGTGCGCACACTGGATATCGGTGGCGACAAAATGCTGCCCTATTTTCCGGTCGAGGAAGATAATCCTTTCCTGGGCTGGCGCGGCATCCGTATCGCACTCGATCACCCGGAGATTTTTCTTGCCCAGTTGCGTGCCATCCTGCGCGCCAATATCGGTCTGAATAACCTGCAGTTGTTGCTGCCGATGATCAGCAGCGTGACGGAAATTGATGCCGCGCTGGGCCTGGTCAAGCGCGCGCACAACGAATTGCTCGAAGAGGGGGAGGCATCCGAATTTCCGCTCATCGGCGTAATGATCGAGGTGCCGTCGGCGGTGTACCAGGTGCCGGCCATGGCGCAGCGCGTGGACTTTTTTTCCATCGGCACCAACGACCTGACCCAGTACCTGCTGGCGGTGGACCGCAATAATGCGCAGGTGGCGGGGCTTTACGACGCGCTGCACCCGGCGGTATTGCGGGCGATCCACCAGGTTACCCGGGAGGCGCACACGGCCGGGCGGCCGGTCAGTGTATGCGGTGAACTGGCGGGGGATCCGGCGGCGGCCCTGCTGTTGCTGGGTATGGGGGTCGATTCCCTGAGTATGAGTTCCGCCAGCCTGTTGCGCGTAAAGTGGGCGGTGCGCAGTTTCAGCCAGGTGCAAATGCGGGCCCTGCTTGAGGAAACCCGGTCGCTGGAGGACGGACGGGCGGTGCGGGCCCTGCTGCATCGCAGCCTGGAGGAAGCCGGGCTGGGTGGCCTGGTGCGTGCCGGGCGCTGAACAATACAGGCCAGGCATATTACTATTGACAATAGGACTCATTCTCATTTACATTAGCGTCATGCCCTGAGGAGGTCGCATGTACGTTTGTATTTGTAAACAGATTACCTGTGGTCAGATTCGCGCTGCCGCCGGCGAAGGCATTGATAATGTGCGCGATCTGAAGCGGCAACTGGGAGTCGCCAGTCAGTGTGGCAAGTGTGCCGGTTGCGCGCGCGGCATCCTGGAGCAGGCCCGCAACAGTCTGTCGAGCAGTGACGCGTCGTCAGGCTGACCGGCTACCTGCCGGAAAATTCCACTCCCCGGTTTTCTTCTTATGCTCGCACCCGGTATGACATTGACCGGGCAGTCGTGCGCGCTATATTTATCAGTATCAGTCAGACTGTTTTCCAACCCTTGCAGAAAACATTGTGGAGCCAGCCGATGAAAGGTGACAAGAAAGTCATTCAGTACCTCAACAAGGCGCTGAAGAATGAACTGACGGCGATCAATCAGTATTTCCTGCATGCGCGCATGTACGAAGACTGGGGGTTGAGCGAGCTCAACGAAAAGGAATACGCAGAGTCCGTCGACGAGATGAAACACGCCGATGCCCTGATAAAACGCGTCCTGTTTCTGGAAGGTTTGCCCAACCTGCAGGACCTGGGCAAGCTGAAAATCGGGGAAAATACCGAAGAGATGCTGCGCTGTGACCTGCAGCTGGAAATGGAGGCTGTGCCGCTGCTGCGTGAGGCCATTGAATACTGTGAGCAGATCAAGGACTATGTGTCACGGGAACTGTTCGAGGATATTCTGCAAAGCGAGGAAGAACACATCGACTGGCTGGAAACACAGCTGGAACTGGTCGACAAGGTCGGTTTGAAGAATTATCAGCAGTCTAAAATGTGAATGTTGACGACGCCTGTCACTGAAATGCAAGAAGAGGTTTTACTGAAATGGCTGCCACGTTGATAAAGGAAGCAAAAAAGGTATTGGCCGGTAAGGCGGGCCGTCTCGAAGATGAAGAGCTTGAGTATCTGGCTCGCGAGATAACCAAGCTGGGATTCAAGCTGGGCTACGCACGTGCTTACGCAGCCGGCCCGAGCCTGGTTGCGAAACTGCTCCATGAACTGGAGCGCCAGGAGGATCAGCTCGTGCAAATAAGGAAAACCCTGGGCTTCAGGTAGAGCGCCGGTGTCGGGGGCAGGGAATCCACCTCCCTTGTTTTCATCGCCGCCGCTTCAGCCAGATCCAGGTGCCGCTGAGCGCCAGCAGCACGAGTAACAGCGCGGCGATATCGAAAATCCACGGACCGGCCTTGCCGAAAAAGCGGCCGCTGTGCAGATCCAGTATGACGCGCTCCATGGGCAGAACCTCGCCGCGGTAGTGTTGCTGCAGCGACAGTTTCAGCCGCGGGTCCAGCGGGTCGGGCCGGGCCCAGTACGGGTCCGCGGTGCCTGGCTGCCAGTGCTGCCAGCGGATGAAATCCCTGTCCGCCTGGTAGTAGTCCAGGCTGCCTTGTGTCACCACCCGTCCCTGCTCGTTGAGGCCGATGCGGCGTATGCCGGCAGGTACACCATCTTCATCACGCAGCTGTTCCACGATTTCGCCGCGTGGTGTCAGCAGCAGGATCGAGTCGCTGACGGCGACGACGTAGAGTTCATCAAGGTAGACGGCGCCGACCAGGTCCCGGTATTCACCGTCTATTTCCTTACGGTTCAGGTACAGGTGTTCGCCCATCAGTGTGAGGTGCCGGTCGTTGACCCTGAATGACAGCAGCCGATCCGGCGCATCGATACCGTACCAGTCCAGTATCCAGCCGCTTTTTACATGAGCGCTGTCGAACTGAAAGTCCTCCGTGTGATTCAACAGTACGCCGGTGATGGCGATGATCAGGGCAAACAGTGCTGCGCCCACACCCATGTAGCGGTGCCAGATGTAAAAGGAGCGCAGCTTGAAACGCTGCTTTCTACGGTGATGGCGCGACATCCTGTTCTCTCGTTGCGCTGTCCAGGTAAAGCGCCAGTCGGGCCAGCTTCTGCATGGCGCGTACCGACAGCGTTGCGCCGGAGATGCCGTCGATGTGGCGGTCAAGCTGGCGGTCCGCTTGCAGATGTGCGGCCTTGAACTGGTCGGTGAAGAAAGGGTGGCGTATCTCCCAGCCGCGACTCTCCCGGAAAACCAGCACCTTGATGCGTTCGATGCGACCGCTATCGACAACAATACCGACCGTTATCGGCTGGTCCTTGCCGACTTCATCCAGTATCCAGGCACTGCGTGGCCCGGCCTGCCAGTAACGTACGCGCAGCGTCGGGTAGCGGTGCCCCAGGATCTGTTCAACGATGGTTCTGCGCTCGCCGGTCAGCCATACGACAGCCGGTTCGGGCGGTTTGCCGGCAAAGGTGTCGTCCAGAAAGTCTTCCGGAGCCTGATAGGTGGCGGCTGACAGTCCGGCCGGGCCGGCGAGTAACAGGCACAGGGTCAACAGCAGATTTTTAATCATCAATCGGTCATCGCGAAAAAAAACAACGGGGCGCAACAGCGCCCCGTATTGCGCCCGGCCGGGCCGGTACGAGTCAGCTTAAAACTGGTAACCCACGCCCAGATTATAGCCATTGTCGTTCTTGCTGCCCTCATTATCCTGCATCTGCAGGTCGGCTTTCAAAACAACGTCGGGGTGGGGCCAGAAATTCACGCCGGCGTTGTACTGCTTCTTCTCCGTGTTGTTGCCATTGCTGCCGGCCTGGTTGTCCCACTGGTTGTAGCGGCCGAATACGCCCCACCTGGGCGTGATCCTGTAGGACGGCTCGACGTAAAACCCGCTCTGCTCGTCGGCGCCGACGGCCTTCGGGCCGCTGCCGTCCAGGTCCCACTGCGCATACAGGGCGCGCAGGCCGAACGGCCCCCGCCGGATGTCCGCGTGTGCCTCGTACAGCCAGGCGTCGCCGGCATTGGGGTCGGTTCCCTGGGTCATATCCTGCTGGTACTGGATGCTGGCGGCCAGTTCCACGCCGGCGATGCCGGTCCATTTGATCCGCCCCGTGGAGGCGAGGTCGTTGGCGTCGGCCTCACTGGTTTTCTGCCGTCCCTTGCGTACCGCGTAGTTGCTACCGGCCGAAGTCTTGAGGCCTTCATGAACGGCGACGTCGTAACTCCAGCCCGGCGCGATTTCACCGCGCAGCCCGGCACCACCGGCCCACCATGTTGTCGGGATAATGTTTTTCTCGATCGGATTGCGTTCCACGCCATAGAAGGTCGGTGGCTCGTGGGTTTCGTTGAGAATACCCACCGGCAACAGGAACAGCCCCGCCTTGGCGTGGTGGTTGGACGTCAGGTCATACTCGACGTAAGCCTGTTCCAGTTCGACCTCGCCGTTCTTGCCGTCACCGGATTCGGCGTGTTCCAGTTCAAGCTCGGAGAACATGCGTAAGCGGTCGGTGAACTGGTGACCGAAGAACAGTACGAAACGGTGGAAATCGATTTCATTGCCGCTGTCGAGGTTGTTGTAGTGCAGTTCGCCATACCCGCCTATCTGGGTGTTTTCCGCCCAGCCGGCACCGTGGCCGGTTGCGGTTGTTTGTACGCCCGTGCCGGATTCAATCGCTTCCGCGGTGGCTTCCACTTTTTCCTGGTTGGCTTGCTGGCCCGATTTCAGGGCTTCGATTTCGCGTTGCTGTTGCTGAATGATTTTCCACATTTCTTCTGCGCTGGGCATGTCGGCGGCCAGGGCCAGGCCGGAAGAAGCCAGCAGGGTTGCCGCCAGTCCGGCACGGTAACGGGGCGCATGGTTCATGGTCGGGATTTCCTTGGTTGCAGTTGAAAAACTGCCGGCATTATAGCGATAAGAAATATAAATGCAAACGATTCTCATTTATAATTATGAGGAGTGTCACAGTGTCAGGTTTTCGCCCCGGGGATTTTACTGCGGCCGCAATACCGCCAGTAACACGACGGCGATCAGCACCAGCGCCGGGAATTCGTTAAACCAGCGGTAGAAGACCCCTGAGTGCCGGTTGCTGCCGGCCCGGAACTGCTTCACCAGCCGGCCGCAGTAAATATGGTAGGCAATCAGCGCGGCCACCAGCAGCAGCTTGATCTGCAGCCAGGTTTCCGTCAGTGGCCAGTGCCACTTGAAGATCAGCCAGAGGCCGAATACGGCTGTCAGCACGCCGCCGATCGTCATAATGGCGTAGAGCTTCCGCTCCATGACCAGGAATCGCTGGTGGCCGCTGTCATCCGTGCAGTCGGCATGGTAGACGAACAGCCGCGGCAGGTAGAACAGCCCGGCAAACCAGGTGACCATGAAAATGATGTGAAAAGCCTTGATCCAGAGCATGTTCAGTTCACCGCGTGTTGGCTTTCGGTTGCAGGGGCCTGCGCCAGCATGGCTGCAAGCAGTTCGCGCACTCGGGGTATATCCAGCGCACCGGTTTCCCGGTGAACGACGTGGCCGTCGGGTGCTATGAGAAACGAGGTCGGTGTCAGGTGCACGTCTCCGAATGCGGCAGCGGCGTGGTTGTCGATATCCAGGGTTATCGGGTAGGGAATTTGCCGCGCCGTGCTGAAGGCGACGACCCGGTCGGGCCGGTCGTAGGCCATGGCGACGCCGATGACTTCAAGTCCCTGCGGAGCCAGTTCCTGGTACAGCGTGACCAGTTGGGGCATTTCCTCGATGCAGACGCGGCAGGTGGTTGCCCAGAAATTCACCAGCACCGGCCTTCCGTGCAGCGCGGGGAGATGGAGTTTTTTACCCTGCAGCGTTGTGAGGGTGATATCCGGCACCGTTTGCACACCCGTTGGCATCAGCTGCCACACGGACAGACCGCCAATCAGCATCAGGGCGAATACAGCAATGGCGGTACGATTCGGTGTCATGGCGGGGATATGATAACCGTTCCGGAGGTGCAAGTGGGTAGGGTGCCGCCGTTTCAGTCTTCGGTTTTTCGCCCGGGGGCGTCGTTATCCGCCGCGGCTGCGACTGGCAGAAAGCCCATGGCCAGGACCCGGTAGATCGGTTCGGGGCACACCAGGCGCGACGTCACGTAGGCGACAAACGCGGTGGCCATCAGTGGCAGCAACAGTTCCTGGTTGTCGGTCATTTCCATCACAATGACAAACGCGGTGATGGGGGTCTGCACGACGCCGGTAAAGTAGCCCACCATACCCAGTATGATGATTGCGGACACCGGCAGCCCCGGCAGCCATTCCGCCAGTTCAGCACCGAACCCGGCCCCGGTGGCCAGCGAAGGGGCGAAGATGCCGCCGGGGATGCCACTCAGGTAGGAAAATATCGTGGCCAGCATTTTCATGAACGGGTAGCTGTGCGGCATGTCGCCGGCACCGGTGATTATATGGTGGGCCTGTTCATAGCCGGTGCCATAGGCGGTGTTACCTGACAACAGCCCGACGGTGGCGATACCCAGGCCACAGGCCAGTGCCACCAGGGCGGGCCGGCGTTTTATCAATGGCGCCAGCCGGCGTGAGCCCAGGATCAGGGTGGTACTGAACAATCCTCCCAGCAGGCCGCCGGCGATGCCACAGATCAGTATCGGCACCACTATCTGTGAGGGTTCCAGGACAGCAGCCGTCGAGCCGAAATAGGTGTAATTACCCTGGACGACGATCGCGGTGACGCCGGCAATGAACACGGCGGTCAGCAGCACGCCACTGGTGCGTTCCTCGAATGAACGGCCCATTTCCTCGACGGCGAACAGGATACCCGCCAGGGGGGTGTTGAAGGCGGCGCCGATACCGGCGGCGCCGCCGGCCAGGATCAGACCCTTGTCCATGTAGTGGTGCGGGAAACGGGCGAAACGGCCCAGGGAAAACATGATGGCGGCGCCGATGTGCACCGTCGGTCCCTCGCGGCCGATCGAGGCGCCGCTCAGCAGCCCGAGCAGGGTCAGCAGGATTTTGCCGAAAGCGATACGAAACGAGAGCACCGCGCTGCGGGTACTGTGCTCAACCATCTGCAGCGCGGCGATGGATTGCGGAATACCGCTGCCCTGCGAGCCGGGAAAGAAACGCTCGGTCAGCCAGGACACCAGTACCAGCCCGAGGGGGCAAACCACAAACGGCAGGTAGGGTGAAATCTCGACCAGGTGCCCGAATACCTGGTTGGCATCTTCGGAGAGAATGGCGAAACCGCTGGCTACCAGGCCGACAATGACTGCGCCACACCAGAACAGGATACGGATTTTCCAGGCATCCGGTGAAAGCAGCGCTTTACCGGATCGGTGAATATGGCGCAGCATCCGGCTACCTTACTATCTCCGCGTCACGAGGCGCAATCATCCGGCATGGACAAGCTTTCCCGGAGCACGGAAAATAGCCTGTTCAGGTAGTCTGCTGTGGCTGTCATTAAACGGGTGGTATGGGAAGGGTCTGAACAGGTGAATAGCGTTATCAAGGTAGGTGTTGTCGGCGGAACCGGTTATACGGGGGTGGAGTTGCTCCGCTTGCTGGCGTTGCATCCCCGGGTGCAGTTGCAGGCGGTCACTTCGCGCGGCGAGGCCGGTACCCGGGTGTCTGACCTGTTTCCGAACCTGCGTGGATATGTCGACCTGTCCTTCAGCGAGCCGGACATGCAGGTACTGGCCGACTGCGACCTGGTTTTTTTCGCCACGCCCAATGGTATTGCCATGGGTATGGCCCGGGAGTTGCTGGGTCACGGCGTGCGCCTGATTGACCTGGCTGCCGACTTCCGGCTGAAAGACGCCGGCCTCTGGCGCGAGTGGTACGGCATGGAGCACGCCTGCCCGGAGCTGCTGACTGAAGCGGTCTATGGCCTGCCGGAAATCAACCGGGCCGCCGTTGCGACCGCGCGGCTGGTAGCCAATCCGGGCTGTTATCCAACCGCGGTGCAACTGGGGCTGTTGCCTCTCCTGGAGGCCGCTTGTGTGGCGACCGACGCGCTGATCGCCGACTGTAAATCGGGTGTCAGCGGCGCGGGGCGCGGCGCCAACGTCGGTAACCTGCTGGCCGAAGCCTCGGAGAGCTTCAAGGCCTACGCGGTGCCGGGACACCGTCACCTGCCGGAAATACGGCAGGGCCTGGAGCAGGCGGCAGCGGCACCGGTGGGCCTGACCTTCGTGCCACACCTGACGCCCATGATTCGCGGTATCCATGCCACCCTGTATGCCCGGCTGACCGATACCGCTGCGGATGTGCAGGCGATTTTCGAGTCGCGCTATGCCGGCGAGCCGTTCGTCGATGTCATGCCGGCGGGTTCGCATCCTGAAACACGCTCCGTGAAAGGTGCCAACGATTTCCGTATTGCGGTTCACCTGGCACCGGATGGCCATACCCTGGTGGTGCTGTCCGTCATCGATAACCTGGTCAAGGGTGCCGCCGGTCAGGCCGTGCAGAATATGAATATCATGTTCGGTTTCGAGGAAAACAGCGGCCTGCAGATGATCGGGTTGATACCCTGAATGGGCGTGATTGTTGCAGTGATATTGCGGTAAATGGAGTCCGCCAACCGCAAGATACTTGTCTACCAGCCCACTTACCTGTGGCTGCTTGCCGCCGCTATGCTGCTGCTGCTGGTGATCGCGGGCTATTTGCTGTTTCAGCGCGGGATGCATTACGCCGGGGCCGACATCGACGGACTCGAGCGCCAGGCTGCCGATGCCGGGCGCCAGCTGGAGGAGTCGCGGGCCGAGAACGCCCGGCTGCGACAACAGCTGGCCGTGCTGGAGCGTTCCAGCGAGATCGACCGGCGTGCCAGCCTGGAAGTGCGAAATGAGCTGGTGGCGCTGCAGGACGAGATGCAGAAACTGCGCGAGGACCTGGCTTTTTATCGAGGTATCGTGTCGCCTGCCGATAACAAGGCAGGGCTGAAGATCCAGCGGTTCGAATTGCAGCCGTTGGACCCCGGCGGCCGATACCGGTTCAAGCTGATGCTGACGCAGGTCAAACGCAACGAGCGGTATGTGCACGGTGTCATAGAAATCGATGTCGAGGGGACCGAGGATGGTGCCAGCAAGCGGCTGTCCTTTACCCGGCTGGGTAAGGGGGAAGGCAAGAAATTAACGTTCAAATTCCGTTACTTTCAGGATTTCGAGGGAGAAATCGAACTGCCACCGGCATTCCGCCCGCAACACCTGACGATTCGGGTGAAGCCGACCGGGAAGAAACCTCCGCCGGGTGTACAACAGACGATGGAATGGCCCGCCTGATCATCCGCGGCGGCCAGTGACACGGGAGAGAGCCATGTTTGGATTCGGGAAAAAGGCCAACTGCGCGCGTATCGATACGGTTATCGGGGCGCAGACCCGGCTGGAAGGCGATATCCGCTTCACCGGAGGGTTGCATGTGGACGGCGTCATCAAGGGAAATATCCTTGCCGAAAGCGGCACCGAGTCGGTGCTGACGGTCAGCGAGCAGGGGCGTATCGAGGGTGACGTGCAGGTACCGAACCTGGTATTGAACGGCGCCGTGGAGGGGGATGTGCATGTCAGCGGCCGGGTGGAGCTCGCCAGTCAGGCCAAGGTGACCGGTAACGTCTATTACAACCTGATCGAGATGGCCATGGGCGCCGAAGTCAACGGTAACCTGGTGCACCGCGCTGAAAGCCGCCGGGAAACCGGCACCGACGCGGAAGTGGCGGCCGAGATCATCGCGCCATCGGGCATGACGGCAGCCAAGTAATACTTGACCGTAATACTCAGGAAATGCATACTGCTACCATTGTAAGCGGTTTTTTCTGGAGACGGATTGATGACTGAAAGTATGCCCCAGGCGCCCGGCGTGGCAGACGAACCCCTGGTATTTACCGAGGCGGCGGCTTCCAAAGTGAAAGGCCTGATTGAGGAAGAGGGTAATCCCGACCTGTTACTGCGGGTCTATATTACCGGTGGCGGCTGTTCCGGTTTTCAGTACGGGTTTACGTTTGACGAGGCCATCAACGACGGTGATACCGAGGTCGAGAAAAACGGCGTCAAGCTGGTGGTCGATCCCATGAGCTTCCAGTACCTGGTGGGTGCCGAGATCGACTACAAGGAAGACCTGGAGGGTGCGCGGTTTGTGATTCGTAACCCCAACGCCACCACCACCTGCGGGTGTGGTTCGTCGTTCTCCACCTGAGCCACACGCCTGTCCGGCTATCAAAGGGGCGCCCAGGCGCCCCTTTTTCGTGCGCGGTGTTGTGCTGCTCACATTCAGCAGAAACCGTTATACTAGCCCGCTCGTTAACCTGGAGTGCTGAATGAGCGAATATCTGCCCGGCCTGGAAGGGGTCCCCGCGACCCAGTCCAATATTTCGGACCTGGACGGTGTCAAGGGTATCCTGACCTATCGTGGCTACCGGATAGAAGATCTGGCGGTCAACAGCACCTTCGAGGAAACCAGTCTGCTGCTGCTCGACGGTCATCTCCCCAGTCTCGAGCAGCTGGATCAGTTCGATTACGAATTGCGTGCCAATCGCGTCGTCAAGTACAACGTGCGCGAAATTATGAAATACCTGCCCGCCACCGGTCACCCCATGGAAATGCTGCAGACGGCGGTCGCCAGCCTGGGCATGTTCTACCAGGGGGACGAATGCCTGACCGGCAGCACCATGTGCCAGGATCTCAACTACGTGCACAACATGTCGGTCAAGCTGATCGCGCGTATGGCGACTATCGTGGCCATGTGGGAACACGTCCGCAACGGTTACGACCCCTATCCGACCCGCAAGGACCTGGGTTACGCGGAAAGCCTGCTGTACATGTTCAGTGGCGAGGACCCGGATCCCTGCCTGGCGCGCATCATGGATGCCTGCCTGATTCTGCACGCCGAACACACCATTAATGCCTCGACTTTCGCCGCCCTGGTGGCGGGTTCCACGCTGGCAAGTCCCTTCCTGGTGATTGCCGCGGCTATCGGTACCCTCGCCGGCCCCCTGCACGGCGGTGCCAACGAGCGCGTGGTGGAAATGCTGGAAGAAATCGGTCGTCCGGAAAACGTCAGAAAATGGCTGGATGAGAAGCTCGTCAGGAAAGACAAGATCTGGGGGATGGGCCACCGTGAGTACAAGGTCAAGGACCCCCGCGCCACCATTCTGCAGAAACTGATGCGTGAGCTCATGGAGCACCGCGGCGGTAACATGGGGCCGATGTTCGAGACGGCACTGGCGCTGGAAGAAGCCTGTGAAGAAAAACTGGCACCCAAGGGGGTGTATGCCAACGTCGATTTCTACTCGGGCATCCTTTACAAGGAAATGGGGATACCCACGGACCAGTTCACCTCTATATTTGCCATAGCGCGCAGTGCCGGCTGGCTGGCGCACTGGCGCGAGCAGCTGGGCGATAACCGTATCTTCCGGCCGACCCAGGTCTATGCCGGCGAGGGTGTGCGCGACTACGTCCCGATAGAGAATCGCTAGCCGGGGTAGATAGCGCCGAGTACCGCTGGCCGGCCGGCGCCGGTGACACTCGGCAGATTACCGGGTTTGCCTTCCAGCGTCTGTTTGGCCAGCCAGGCGAACGCGGTTGCTTCCACCCAGTCCGGATGCAGGCCGAGCGCTTCAGTGGTGGCAATCGGGCACGCCGGTAATAAAGCCTGCAGGCGCTGTATCAGGAAGCGGTTATGTGCGCCGCCACCGCAGACAAACAGCTCATCGGTGGATGCGGCGAATTGCTGCAGTGCCCGGGCGATGCTGGCGGCCGTGAATTCGGCGAGCGTTGCCTGAACATCAGCGGCGGGCAACGCCGCGAACGCCGGCAGCAAGATGTCTTGCAGCCACACCGGATTGAACAGTTCGCGCCCTGTACTCTTCGGTGGCGGCAGCCCGAGATAGGGCTCCTGCATTAAGCGCTCCAGCAGAGGCTGACAACATTCGCCGCTCGCCGCCCACGCCCCGTCGCGATCGAAACGCTCACCACGGTGTTCACCGATCCAGGCGTCCAGCAATACATTACCGGGCCCCGTGTCGAAACCTGTCACCGGGGCTGTATTCGCGGGCAACAGCGTGACGTTGGCGATACCGCCTATATTGAGGATGGTGCGTGCCACACCGGGTTTGCTGAACTGCCCCTGGTGGAAGGCCGGTACCAGCGGCGCCCCCTGGCCGCCCGCGGCCATGTCGCGGCGGCGGAAATCGGCTACCGTGGTGATGCCGGTTCTGGCGGCGACCAGGTTGGCATCGCCAGCCTGGATGCTGAAGGGGTGTGTTGCGTCGGGGGCGTGAAACAGTGTCTGCCCGTGGCTGCCAATGGCCGTTATCTGTGCGGCTTGCAGGCCGGCTGTCTTGATGACCGCCAGTGCGGCAGCGGCGAATGCCTCGCCCAGTTCAGCATCCAGGAGGCCGAGTGTATGCAGTGACACCTGCGCCGGCTGGTTCACGACGTCAAGGATGCGTTCCCGCAACGACGGTTGCCAGTCGCTGCTTTGTGCCGCCAGGATGACAGCTTGGGCCTGGGAAAAGTCAGCCAGGACGGCATCGATACCATCGACGCTGGTGCCTGACATGAGGCCGATGTAATAGGCGGGCATCGGCGGGGTATGGCCGGATCAGTTGTCCTGTAAGGCGACGGTCCGGGTCTTGACCAGTTCCAGCTGGGCGATCAGGTTTTCGGTTGCCAGTTTGAAATCTGCGCGATATTTTTTCGGCAGTGGCGCGGCATCTGGCAGCTTCACGGTGAGCGGATTACGGTGAACGCCGTTGACGCGGAACTCATAGTGCAGGTGCGGGCCTGTGGCCAGGCCGGTACTGCCCACGTAGCCGATGATCTGCCCCTGCTGCACACGGCTGCCGTTTTTCAGGCCGCGCGCATAGTTATTGAGGTGCGCATACAGCGTGCTGTAACGGCTGCCGTGTTGAATGACCACTGTTTTGCCATAGCCGCCTTTCTTGCCGCGCAGCACGATCTTGCCCGCCCCGGTCGCCTTGACGGGCGTGCCGCGCGAAGCGGCATAGTCCACGCCCTTGTGCGCGCGGATACGATTCAGGATCGGGTGTTTGCGCCCGGTACTGAAGCGCGAACTGATACGTGAGAAAGCGACCGGTGTGCGCAGAAACGTCTTGCGCATGCTGTGTCCATCCGGCGCGTAATAATCAGTACGCCCCTGTTTGTCCGTGTAACGTACCGCCCGGTAGACCTTGTCCTGGTTGGTGAATTCCGCGGCGAGTATGTTGCCGGTGCCGATGCGTTCGCCGTCGAGGTACAGGTCCTCGTAGATCACCGCGAACTGGTCACCCTCGCGGATGTCGAGCGCGAAATCGATATCCCAGCCAAAGATGTTGGCGATTTCCATGGCGATGTTTTCGGGCAGTTGTGCCTTCTGCGCGGCGAGGAACAGGGAGCTGTCGATTTCTGCGGACGCCTGCATCACGTGACGCTCCGGTACGCTGGTGATCAGCTGGGACTCGTAGCCTTCCCCCGTACGGTTGACCTGAACCTGGTTGAAGGCATCGATTTCATAGCGTAATTCCAGCAGGCCGTCTTCTGCCGTGGTGCGCAGACGAAGTACCTGGCCGGGGTAGATGCGCGTCAGCTTTTTGGCGATACCGCCGCCGGCGAGAATATCGTGCAGCTGGCGCGGTGGAATGCCCTGCTGCTTGAAAAGACGTGCCAGGCTGTCACCCGATTTGATCGTCACCTGGTGCCAGGTGCCGGGCAGCTCTTCCTCGACGACAGGTGTGGTGGCCTGCGCCTGCTCGGGTAATTTGATATCGACAACGGCGCCGGCCGGGACGCCGGTAGCATCGGTCTCGACGCTTGTTCGGGTGGGCAGATCCAAAGATAACTCTTTGACCCGCAAGGCATTGGCGTCAAAGGAGGTGAGCGAAAAGAAACCCAGTGCCAGTCCGGAGGCGGTGCCCAGCAACGCCCAGCGCAGCCCTTTACCAGTGCGCCCCGAGCCCCGCTTGTCGTCCCAGCCCGACGTGTAATCCCGCAGTGATGTGTTGCTGTAACGCACTAGAATTCCCTTCTAAAAGAATGTCTAAACCTAACTGAGTTACCGGGTTTTGGTCAACCCATAAATAGCGATATCCGTTATTGCCAGCAGAAAGCGTGCCAGTCGCTGCCGCCGGGAGATATCGCCCCTTGCCGGCTTGGCTGTTGTACCTAACTGTTTTTTAAAGAATAAAAAAGTCAGGTCGCGGCCGGGCCGGCGTCTGTCAGTGAGGTTATCGGCCAACTTATGTTACTCTTGCGCCTCATTTTTTCAGGGGTAGGGAGTGAAAGCATGTCGGAGGTCGAGGGTTTGCAGCAGATCAGGCGCGGCGCCGAAGAGATTCTGGTCGAGTCCGAGCTGGTCGAGCGCCTCAAGGCGGGTCGCCCTTTGCGGGTGAAGGCCGGCTTCGACCCGACGGCACCCGACCTGCACCTCGGGCATACCGTGCTGCTCAACAAGCTGCGCCAGTTCCAGGAACTGGGTCACGAGGCTATTTTCCTGATTGGCGATTTCACCGGCATGATCGGTGACCCGACGGGTAAGAATGCGACCCGCAAGCCGCTGACGCGCGACGAGGTGCTGGAAAATGCCCGTACCTACGAGAAACAGATCTTCAAGATTCTGGATCCGGAAAAAACCCAGGTCGTGTTCAATTCCAGCTGGATGGGTGAAATGAGTGCCGCCGATCTGATCCAGCTGGCCGCCAGGCATACAGTCGCGCGCATGCTGGAACGGGATGATTTCAACAAGCGCTATACCGCGGGGCAGGCAATTGCCGTTCACGAATTTATCTACCCGCTGGTGCAGGGCTACGATTCGGTGGCCTTGAAGGCCGATGTGGAACTGGGTGGCACCGACCAGAAGTTCAACCTGCTCGTGGGCCGTCAACTGCAGGAAGGCTACGGGCAGAAGCCCCAGGTCGTTCTGACGATGCCGATCCTGGAAGGGCTGGACGGCGTACAGAAGATGTCGAAATCACTGGGTAACTACATTGGCATCGCCGACGCACCGGATGAGATGTTCGGTAAACTGATGTCGATTTCCGATCAGCTGATGTGGCGTTATTTCGAGTTGCTGAGTTTCCGGCCGCTGGCGGAAATCGAGACGCTGAAACAGGAGATGGAAGCCGGTCGCAATCCTCGCGACATCAAGTTTGAGCTGGGTCGGGAACTGGTCGAACGCTTTCACTCGGCCGCCGAGGCCGAACAGGCGCAGCAGAACTTTATTGCGCGCTTCCAGAAAGGCGCGCTGCCGGACGACATGCCGGAAGTTGCCCTGAGCGCCGACGGCGAGGGTCTGCCGGTAGCCAACGTCCTCAAGGAGGCTGGCCTGACCTCGAGCACGTCAGAAGCATTGCGCATGATCAAGCAGGGCGCTGTGCGTATCGATGCAGAGCGCGTGGAAGATTCCCGGCTCGTGCTCGGCGAGGGCGGTACCTATATATGCCAGGTCGGCAAACGCCGTTTTGCCCGGGTTTCCATTAATTGATCTATATCCGCAAGGTTGGTGGTCATAAGCGGAGTCGTTTGTTCGTGACGGGCGTCAACGAGTAAACCCCCTGATCCTGTCTATACTTGGTAAAAGTAAAAGAGTGACAAGTACGCCTGGCCGCCCGTGGCCGGGCAGGGTCAAGGGAGGATGCCCGGGGAATGGACACGAAAACCATATTATTAGTGGAAGATAATCCGGATGACGAGGCGCTGACGCTGCGTGCCTTGAAGCGCAATAATATTCTCAACGAAGTGATCGTGGCGCGGGACGGCGCCGAGGCGCTGGACTACCTGTTCGGGCAGGGGGCGCACGCGGGGCGCGACGTCAGCCAGTTGCCCGAGGTGGTGTTGCTTGACCTGAAGCTGCCCAAGGTCGATGGCCTGGAAGTACTGCGCCGTATCCGCAGCGAGGCCTTGACCCGGCGCCTGGCGGTGGTGATTCTGACCTCGTCCAACGAAGAGCGTGACATTATTTCCGGGTACGACCTGGGGGCCAACAGTTATATCCGTAAACCCGTGGACTTCAACCAGTTCATGGAGGCGGTTCGCCAGCTGGGTGTTTACTGGTTGATACTGAACGTTTCGCCGCCCAGTGCGGGCCTTTGAACGCCGGCACAGCCGCACGCTGGCGGGCCTGCCAAGTGCAGGAAAAATAAGCCGCACTTTTCTCTTGACGCCCCCCGGCCCGCCTGTATAATGCGCGCCTCTGCTTCGGGGCTGGCCCGGCAAACGGAAAAGACGCGAAGCGGAAAGTATTGACGAGACAGGCAAAGTTGTATCATAATTGTCTGTCTCCGCTGGCCGAGCGTCAGCGCGTTCTTTAACAGTTTGGATCAGATAATTTGTGTGGGTGCTTACGTCGAATCGGTTGCGTAGCTAAAGCAACATTCGATGGAAGCAACTCAAGAAATTCCGAGTTGGTGTACATCGAGCCAAGATTTGTCGCCTCAAGCGACTAAAGTGATTGAACTGAAGAGTTTGATCCTGGCTCAGATTGAACGCTGGCGG
>CBEUNK010000002.1:0-61948 GCA_965544455.1 uncultured Thiogranum sp. | reverse complement strand
AGGCCCTGGCGGATATCCTCCAGGCGCAATTGCGCCTGATTGCAGACGAGAATGCAATCAACAGCGCTGTTATTGCCGGGCGCAAGGATCTGATGGCCCTTATACGCGGAGAGAAAACGCACCTGTTGAGCGGCTGGCGGCACGAAGTGGCCGGTGAAGAACTGCTTGCCTTGCGCAACGGTCAGCGGCTAATCTCCGTGCGCGACGGGCGAGTGGAAATTGAGAAGGGCATGTAGGGGCGAGACCGGCCCTGCTGGTCGCTGAAGTAAGAGACATACAGGAGAAATTGAGTGGCTTCGGAAATCGATGAACTGACCGTGCAGTATGAAGAAGATGGCCTGGTGACGGTCAAGGAGCTGGACAAGAAGGTCCTGACCAAGGGCGCCTGGTCGACGATTATCTATCGTTACCAGGACTGGGACCGGCGCAAGGAGGAATACGGGCCGGACAAGTACACTATTCGCCGCTACCAGAAGCGCAACGGCCAGTACATGCAGAAATCCAAGTTCAATATTTCCAGCAGGGACCAGGCGCGCGCCATTATCGATGCGCTGGAAGAGTGGATGAAGGACTGACTATTTGCGGATGCCGTAACCGCTCTTGAGCAAATACAGCGCATAGCCATAAAGCAGTCCGATAAAAGCGAAAATAATCCCGTAAGACAACCCGATGCTGATGTCGGATACCCCCAGGAAGCCATAGCGGAAGGTATTCACCATGTACAGGATGGGGTTCACCCGTGACACCTGCTGCCAGAAATCCGGTAGCATCTGGATGCTGTAGAACACGCCGCCGAGATAGGTCAGCGGGGTCAGCACGAAGGTCGGAATAATCGAGATATCGTCAAAACTCTTGGCGAACACGGCATTGATCAGGCCTGCCAGGGAAAACAGTGCTGACGTGAGGATCACGGTACTGACGACCACCGCCAGGTTGTGCAGCGGCAGGCTGGTGAACAGCATGGAAACGACGCTCACCGCCAGTCCCACAGCCATGCCCCGGGCGATACCACCACACATGAAACCCAGTACGATCAGGTAGTTCGGCAGCGGCGAGACCAGCATTTCCTCGATGTGGTGATGGAACTTGCAGCCATAGAACGACGACACCACGTTGGCGTAGGAGTTGGTGATCACCGACATCATGATAAGCCCGGGGACAATGTAGTCCATGTAGCGGAAGCCTTCCATGTCGCCGATCTGGGAGCCGATCAGGTTGCCGAAAATAACAAAATACAGTGACATGGTAATCACGGGCGGGATAATCGTCTGCACCCAGATGCGGGCAAAGCGCAGGACCTCCTTGATGACGATTGTCTTGAAGGCGATGTATTTTTCCCGGGGAGTCATAGCGGCTTGCCGTTGCCTTCGACCATGTGCATGAACAGCTGCTCCAGCCGGTTGGTCTTGTTGCGCATGCTGAGTATTTCGATACCCTGTTTCGACAGGGCGTCGAACAGGAAATTGATACTGCATTCCTTGGAGATATCGGCCTCCAGGGTGGTCTCGTCGATCATGCGGACGCAATCGGGCTCCAGTCGGGGCGCGCTTTCCAGGGGCTGTTTCGTGTCCAGTATAAACGTCTCGATATCCAGCTGGCTCAACAGGTGTTTCATGCTGGTGCTCTCGATCAGCTCGCCCTCGTCGATGATGCCGATGTTGCGGCACAGGCTTTCGGCTTCTTCCAGGTAGTGGGTGGTGAGGATGATGGTGGTGCCGCCGGCATTGAGTTCGCGCAGGAAGGCCCACATGGAACGCCGGATTTCGATGTCCACGCCGGCGGTGGGTTCGTCCAGGATCAGCAGCCGGGGTTCGTGCACCAGCGCGCGGGCAATCATCAGGCGGCGCTTCATGCCGCCGGACAGGTCGCGCGCCTGCTCGCGGCGTTTTCCCCACAACCCGAGCTGGTTGAGGTATGTTTCGGCGCGCGCAAAGGCGGTCTTGCGGTCGATACCGAAATATCCGGCCTGGTTGACCAGGATTTCCTCTACCGGTTCGAACACGTTGAAATTGAATTCCTGCGGTACCAGGCCGATCAGCCGTTTGGCCGCCGAAAAGTCCCGGTCGATATCGTAGTCGAAAATATGAACCTTGCCCGCGGTCTTGGTGACCAGTGAACAGATGATGCCGATGGTGGTGGATTTGCCGGCACCGTTCGGGCCGAGCAGGGCATAGAAGTCACCCTGTGCCACTGTCAGGCTCACGCCTTTCAATGCCTGAAAGCCGTTGGCGTAGGTTTTTGCCAGGTTTTCTATGGTGAGTGCGTTAGTCACGGGATTCCAGCTGTGTAGGAGCGGCCTCATCGGCCGCGATGATCCGGGCAATCGCGGCCGATGAGGCCGCTCCTACGGTGTCAGGTGAACATGATCAGCAGAATGACAAAAGCCGCCACCAGTGCAATCGGTATCAGCGCACCCAGCCATTCCGCCTGGCTGGCCTGGCGTCGTTCCCGGAAGGCGGCCTTCAGGCCGGGGCGGAACCAGAGCAGTACCAGCACCACCAGTACGCCGAGCAGCAGTTTTTCCCACAATGCCATTGGTTCCATGGGTCCAGTGTACCATTGATTCTAGTCGCAGAAACGCTGTGGCCTGGCGATGGCGTAACCCTGGGCATAATCCACAGAGAGCTTGCTCAGGGCCTGCAGAATGGTGTCCGATTCGACAAATTCGGCGATGGATTTCATGCCCATGACATGAACCACGTAGTTGATGGCGTGCACCATGGCCTGGCTGACGCGGCTGGTCGACACGTCACGCACCAGCGAGCCGTCCAGCTTGACGTAGTCGACATTCAACTGTTTCAGGTAGTCGAAGGTGCTCAGGCCGGAGCCGAAATCGTCGAGCGCAAACCGGACGCCGATTTTGCGCAGGCCGTCGACGAACTGCTGTGCGATCTGCATGTTGGCGATGACGGCGCTTTCGGTAATTTCAAAACAGATGCGCCGGGGATCGACCTCGGTTTCCTTTAATTGCCCGAGGATATAGTCATACAGCTTGAGATCGGTCAGCGACTGCCCGGACAGGTTGATGGTGCAGGTGACCAGCTGGGCGACGTCGGCGTCGTTGGTGGCTATCTTGCGCAGTGTCCGCTTCAGCACCCAGCGGTCGATCAGCGGCATCAGGTGATAGCGCTCCGCGGCGGGCAGAAACGCATTGGGCGGAATTAGCCGTTCATTTTCCGTACCCTTGTTCTCCACCATGCGCAGCAGCACCTCGGCATGGCGGCGATTGTCGAGCTGGCCTTCGATAGCGACGATCGGCTGGGCATACAGTACCAGCTCGTCCTCTTCGACAGCGCGCTGTATACGCTGCATCCACTGCATCTGGCCGTGATGCTGCGCGATTTCCTTGTCGTCCGGCCTGGATACATGCACGCGGTTGCGGCCCTGTTCCTTGGCGACGTAACAGGCGGAGTCAACGGCCTTCATCAGCTCGGTGGGCGGGGTCTGGCTGTCGTCGATGGGCACGACACCGATACTGGCGCCGATGCGAAATTCATTGCTGTCGTGCCGGAAGCGGAAATCCTCGACCTGGGCGCGCAGTTTCTCGGCAATTTCCTCGGCCTTGTCCAGCGGGCAGCCCAGCAACAGCACGCCGAATTCGTCACCCCCGAGCCGCGCCAGCACGTCCGATTCACGCAGGCAGGCGCGTAACAGGCGGGTGACCTGGCGCAGCAGTTCGTCGCCGGCCGGGTGACCGCAGGTATCGTTTACGACCTTGAACTGGTCGAGATCGATATACATCAGGGCGTGCAGTTTTTCGGCCTGGTTGGCGCTGTGAATGGCCTGCTCGACACGGGCATCGAACTCCACCCGGTTGATCAGCCCGGTGAGTGCATCGTGGGTTGCCTGAAACGACAGTTGCATGGCCAGTGCGCGCAGCTTGGTGACATCGTGGAACACCATTACCGAGCCGATCACCTGTTCCTGCGAGTCGCGGATCGGCGAGCCACTCAGCTCGATCGCCGCTTCCGCCTGGGTTTCCTTCTGTACCAGCAGGGCGGGATTGGTCAGCGCCGCCTCCTGGCCGTCTTCCAGCCAGGCCTGCATCGGCACGGTGACGGGTTCCTCGCCCGCCTCGTCCAGCAGCTCCATGACATCCGGCAGCAGTTGCTGCTGCGCCTCCGCGTTGGTCCAGCCGGTCATTTTTTCCGCCACCGGGTTCACGTAACTGACATGTCCTTTCATGTCGGTGGTGATTACACCGTCGGCGATCGACTGCAGCGTTACGCGTAACAACTCCTTTTCCTGGAACAGGGATTCCTGTGCAGCGCGGACCTCGGTGGTGTCGCGCGCGATACCCTCGTAACCCAGGCGTTCACCCTGGGGCGATTCGCGGTAATGCGCATTCAGCGAGACCCAGACATCGTGGCCGGCGCTGTGTTGCAAACGCACCTCGTGGTTCTGCAGGTTGCCAAAGCTGCCCTCCAGGGCGCTCAGGAAGGCCGTGTAGTCCTGCGGGTCGGCGAACAGGTCCTTCCACGGTCGATGACAGGCCTCCCCCGTGGCGTAGCCCAGTATGTATTCCACCGAGGGTGAAATACGTGACAGGTTACCGTCCAGGCCCACCTGGAAATAGATGTCCGTCATGTCGTTCAGGATGCGTGTCAGTTCCTGCTCGGAGGCCTTGATCTTTTCTTCGGCCTTTTCACGTTCGACGATTTCGTCCTGGGTGGCGGCGCGCGCCTGCTCGGCCGCTTTCTGGGCCGCGAGGGCTTCATCGCGGGTCTGGGCGAGGTTCTTGACCAGGTCGGCATTGCCGCGTGATATCTGCAGGAAGCGTTCAATCAACTGGTCCAGGCCGCTGCTGGCGCGTGACAGGGCCAGCAGTGCCAGTGTCGTCACGCCCCAGATCAGCAGATCGTCGAGCTGCCGGCGGGGCACCAGCACCGCCAGCGGTGGCGCCAGGGCACCAAGTATGAAGATCAGCAGTAAACGGGTATTGAGGGCGGAACCGGTAAACAGCGCCAGCCCGGAGACCACGACAAGGGGTGGCAGGTAGCGACCCAGCGCGCTGCTGTCCAGTTGCAGGTAGTCGAACAGGGGCAACAGCAGACCCCAGCACAGGCCGAGGGCCAGGGTCGAAAGTATCTGGAACAGGCCCACCGAACGGCCGAAGTTGCCGGTGATGGCGCTTTCACTGGTTGACCACAGGCTGGCAAGGCTGCGCAGGGCAATAGTTGCCGCAAATGCGCCGAGAATGCCGTAAAGCACCGGCTTTTCAAGGGTCCGGGGCAGCGCCTGGCTGTAAAGCAGTCCGACCGCCACGAGGTGCAGTACGGCTTCCAGCAACAGCAGCTTGTAAGGATTCTGGTGGGTGCCCCCGGGGCCTGTCGGCATTACTGCTCCATGTGGCGTTGGATATCAGGCGACGCGCCTGTCTAGGCTACTGGAATTTAAAAAATTCTCAATAAGAAATAGACATTTGATGGCCTGTTTGTAACACTCCCGGGCTTTCCAGGTGAAGCAGGCTCCAGGAGCGGATTGTGGCCAAACAACGCGAATTTATCCCCTTGAACATCGCCGTCATGACAGTCTCGGATACCCGTAGCGAGGATAACGACACATCCGGCAAAACCCTGGTCGACAAGCTGACGGCCGCGGGGCACCGCCTGGCTGGCAAGGTTATCGTACCCGACGATCTCTATGCCATCCGTGCACAGGTGTCAGGCTGGATCGCGGACGCCGATGTGCAGGCGGTGATTACCACCGGTGGTACCGGGATTACCGGACGTGACGGTACGCCCGAGGCGGTCGAGGTGCTGCTGGATAAGAAAATCGATGGCTTCGGTGAACTGTTCCGCGCGATATCCTATGAAGAAATCCAGACATCGACCATCCAGTCGCGGGCCCTGGCCGGTGTCGCCAACGGTACGATTGTCTTCTGCGTACCCGGTTCCAGCGGCGCCTGCCGCACGGCCTGGGACAAGTTGATCAACTACCAGCTGGATTACCGTACCCGGCCGTGCAACCTGGTGGAACTGATGCCGCGGCTGACCGAACGCTGAATTCCGTTCACAAATCCGGCGTAGAATATCGGCCTTTACATAGACGGCGGGCAATCCCGTGCTGAAATCGTGGAAAGACAGTATTCAGGAGCAGCGGGCATCACTGTTCGAGGTGCTTGCGGCCCCGCTGGGCGCGCTGGCAGCCGATTGCCAACGGGCGATTCCGGACCGCGAGCGTCTCAGTCAGGTGCTGTTACAGGGCTTTGACACCATCCCCAACTGTACCTACCTGTATGTGACGGACATCCAGGGTGTGCAGCTGTCCGACAACATCAGCCGCCGCGGGCGCCTGCCCGAACATTTCGGTCGCGACCGGGCACCGCGTCCCTATATGAAAGAAGCCAGGCCGGACCGGGATTTCGTGTTGTCGGATGCCTATATCAGCCTGTCGGCCCATCGCCCCTCGATCACCGCGCTGCGTACGCTGTACCGTGACGGCGAACCGGTCGGCTACCTGGGGGCCGATCTCGATCTGCGCGACCTGCCGACCACCGCGCGCCTGTACGTCGAGCCCGGCCACTGGCAGCAGATCAAGGGCGATCCGGCAATTCGGGGGACTGTCTTCCAGCAGACCCGGGTGGAAAGCGAGCTGGACCGGAATATCGAACAGGCCATGTCGATCCTGGAAGAACTGTTTGTGGAGCGTGGTGTGTTCCAGATGGTCCTGCATTTCTCCAGCAGCCGGGCGACTGTGTGGGTGGTCGACGACCCGTACCGTTACCGGATCCTGCAGAGTGATGCCCTGTCCGATCCGGACGTCTGCCTGGCCTACCCGCGGCTACGCTATCCCGAAGACGCGGAGATACCGGCCGAGGAGGTCGGTTCGATACTAAGTGGCCTTAATATCCTGCGCTTTGCCGATGACACGATTTACCTGCGTTCCGCGTCGTTGAATATATTCAACGGCCTGATCAGCCTGACTTTCTCCTGTGATGGCTCGCACTACATGCCGTATTCCGAATTTCTCGACAAGGATGCGTCATTCTGGTTCGGTGAAACGGCGCGCTGAGGGCCGCCGGGCTCGGCTGGCCGTCATTCCTTTAGTGGCAGGGTGGATGATGTTTATGTTTGCGGTAAAAGCCAGTGAGCTGGGCGTGGGATCCGTAGCACCGGACTTTACCTTGCAGGACCAGTATGGTCAGGTGCAGTCCCTGGCGGATTACCGCGGGCGCTGGGTAGTCCTGTATTTTTACCCCAGGGACGATACACCGGGATGTACGGCGGAGGCCTGCGCCTTTCGTGACGACATCAGGCAACTGAAAAACCTGCAGGTGGCGGTTCTGGGGGTCAGCCTGGACAGCGTCGACAGCCACCGCCGCTTTGCCGACAAACATGCGCTGCCGTTTCCCCTGTTGGCCGATCCGAAGGGCAGGGTGGCGGCCGCGTACAACGCCTTGTGGGCCGTCGGTCCTATCCGGTTTGCGCGGCGGCACAGTTTCATTATCGATCCCGGGGGGCGCATTGCCCGTATCTACCGCTCGGTCAAACCCGGCGGTCACAGTGACCAGGTGATTCGCGACCTGCTCGACCTGGGAGCGGGTGAACCTACTGACGGTAAGGAAAAAACCCAATGAGTGACAATGAACTGGTGGCGCGCCTGGACGACCTGGAAATACGCTATGCACACCAGGAGTCCGCGCTGGATGAATTGACCCGTAGCGTGCTGGTTCAGGAACAGCAGATCAGGCAACAGACCGATCTCCTTGAACGCCTGGAGAAGCAGGTTCGCGCACTGCAGGGTGGCGCAGCCGTCGCCGGCCCGGACGACAAGCCCCCCCATTACTGAAGCGCCGCGGCGCTATTTTTTCAACAGGGCTTCCAGGCCGGCGAAGGGCTGGTGGGTGGCCGTCGTCTGCTGCCCGCTTTCATCGCCGGAAGCGTTGCCGTGGCTATCTGCCTCCAGCAGTCGCTGGTGTTCGTTGTCGTGACAGTAGAGGCACAGCAGCTCCCAGTTGCTGCCGTCTTCGGGATTGTTGCCGTGGTCGTGGTCGCGGTGATGCACGGTCAGTTCGTGCAGATTGGTCCGGGTGAATTCACGTTTGCAACGACCGCAGATCCAGGGATAGAGCTTCAATGCCTGCTCCCGGTAACCCAGTTCGCGGGCGTCGCGGTTCCGGTGTGTGGCGGCGACGAGCTGATCCAGCCGCTGGTCGCCGGTGTTGGATTTTCTGTCGGTCATGTGAACTCCGCGGCAGTCGTGCTGCATTCATTTTACCGCACACGGCGGGCTCGCCACAGACCCGGGGTTTATCGGCTAGAATTGAAAGTGGGGCCCCGGGATCTTTTCATGGGGGATTTCGATGATAGCGAAAAAAATTATAAGGACAGGTGTGGTATTGCTGGTCTTGCCGCTGCTCGGCGGCGCCCAGTGCGCGTTCGTGGCCAGTTCCGGCAGCCATTCCCCGGATAAGGAACAGCATAATGGCCTGGTCGTGGTGATCCGCGACGGTCGCCTGGTGGACGGGCCGGTGGAGGGGGTGCGGTTTGATGCCGGTACACTCAGCGGATTGACCGGGCCTGACGGTGAATTTCAGTTCGAGGACGGCGGGTCGATCCGCTTTTCCATCGGCGATATCCCTCTGGGCGAAAGCGTGCCGGGCAAGTCACTGATGACGCCCCTGGACCTGGTTCCCGGGGGTAGTATGGACACGCCCGCCGTGATCAATATCGCCCGCTTGCTGCAATCGCTCGATGCCGTACCCGATGACGGGCGCATTACCATCACCAACAGCGTGCACACCCGGGCACGACGCGCGAATATCGAAGTGGGCGCGGCTGTCGAATTTCTCGATTTTTCGGATAACACGCGGTTCGCCAACGCCGCCAGTCAACTGGTGGCTTCCCTCGTCAGTGATAACAGCCGCAGCGGGGTGCTGGTTGATGCCGAAACAGCGCGCCGGCATCTGCGTGCCAGCCTGGTGGAACTTAATCCGGGAAACTAGGCAATCAGAGTGCCAGGGCGTCAAAAGCGAGTTTTGCCGGTTCGCGATCGTTATAACCGTGAGGTTTGGGCGCGAAGGCCACCAGGTCGCGGGTGTCGAGCAGGCGTGCCGCCCGGGTGGCGCCATCGCCGTGCAGCGGTGTCGCGCCGCCGCCGGCCGAGAAGAAGCGATAGGCCGCCATCACCACGTGGCGCGGGGCGTGCCGGGCTGCCCAGCGGTCGGCTTCGGATTCCTTCTCTTTCCGGGAAATATCGTCACGCTCGTAGTGCCGCAGGGCAATGTGCCCGTATTCGTGGTAGCGGTAGAACAGACAGAGTTCGCGCCCCGCCTGTTTACACAAAAACGGGTTATAGAGAATGATGGGGGCCTTTCCCGGCACGTAATTAACGGCGGCGATATCCGGCAGGGAAGGGTCGGCAAACTCCTCGACGGGAGTTTTGGCTTGTGCGGCGTGGAGGGTGAGTAGCCCACCCAGCAGCAGTGAAACAATACCGCTGGTTTTGGTCGTCAATGGCGTGCCTCGCCTGGAAGTCAACATATCTCCCTGTATGTCGGCTACTTAGCGCAATACTGTACACCCTTTTTTAGCAAAACCATAGTCACTTGAATGTTTTTTTCCTGGGGGGCCTGTAAACGGCGTAACCAGGGGATCGGTTATACTGTGGTAAACGCCTTTGCGGGGTTTATCCATGTTTCGAAGATTACGCCGACCGGGATTGCTGGTGACAGGAGCCTGCCTGGCGCTGGTCACCATGCCACTGCCGGCAGCGGAGCTCTACAAGTGGATCTCGGAAGATGGCTCGACGCATTACAGTGAGTACCTCCCGTCCGGTGAGGTCGCCGCTTTTGAGGTTTTACAGATTGTACCGCCGATCCCGGTTCCCGAACCCCGGGCGTTCAGCTACCGCTCGGTACTGGATCTGGCCGCCAGTCTGCAGGCGGATCGCCTGGCGCGTGAACGCCTGCGTCTGGAAAAGGAGAAGCTCAGGCAGCAGGCGCGCCTTGCCCGGGAAGCGCAGGCCCGTTACGACGAGGTGTATTCACCGACATCCTACATTGTGCCTTACTACGGCTATCATCACAGAACTTATCCGCGGCCCTCTTACCAGAGGAAATACCCCGGTCATTCCCCGCCGTATGTGCCGAAACGGGTCTACCTGGATCGCTGACTCACCAGTCCAGCTTGAAGCCCAGGTAAATCGCACGATCCTCCTGTGCAGCGTCCTTGATGTCGATGGCGAAGAATTTTCTGTCGTTGAGGTAAAGTGTGGCGTTCTGGGTAACAGCGGCACCGGCCACGGCGCCCAGCATGTTGACGCCCGCCTTCGGTACGCCCAGTGACAGGAGCGTGCTCTCCGAGTAGGACTCGACGAAGTTACGGACTTGTTTCTGGTTATCGTGGCAGGCCTGCCGGTACTCGTCGACACTCATGTTGGCGCCCACGTTCTGGAGATCGATGGGCTGAGTGCTGTCTGTCTGACCCGCAGTAACCCCCCCTGCAAAAAGCAGCGTACCGAGCAGCATGCCTGATGGCATTGTTATATGGATCACGTTGCACCTCCCCGGCTCTGTGGCCGACCTGCGTATCAACTCCGATCTCGTCTTTTATAATTCCTTTTGGGAATCATAGCGCATCCCGAAGCGGTCGTCTAAAGGTTTTATAATATCTTATAGAACAAAGGGATAAGACTTGTTTTTGAGGCAAAGCCGTGCCGATTCCGGGTCTTCCTTCCGGGCAGGTTCCCGGAGCCGCGGGTGTATGCGGAATGGCGCGGTAAAAGGCCTTCCACACGACGACGGCTTCCGGTATTTTAGCCGCCGGTTTGAGTTGGCCGGGTATTATTCGGACTATGGACATTCTGCAACGTGACAAACTTACCCGAGTTGGTTTCGCCGGTGTGCGGGAGCATCGGCTGGTGGTTGACGAAAGGATCGCAAACCAGCAGGAGGGGGATGGCGCCTGGCAGGGCCTGGGTAACTTTGTTTACCTGGCGGACGCCCGTTTTGTGCCGCACGGGGCAACCGGCCTGCACAGTCATCGTGACATCGACGTGATATCCGTCATGCTGGAGGGCGGTCTTGTTCACGAAGGTTCGCTGGAGCCCGGCAACTCGCTGGTCGCCTATGACGTGCAGGTACAGCAGGCCGGCGCACAAGGGTTTTCGCACAACGAGATCAATCCCGAAGACAGTGAAAACCGCATGATCCAGTTGTGGTTACAGCCCGGGCAAAAGGGAGGGGCGGCGGCTTACCGCTTGTTCAAACCCGGGCCGGGTAGCGTTACCCGCGTCTATGGCGGCCAGGCGGAAGAAAACGCGGTTTTTCCTGCCGGCACCTGCGTCGACATTGCGCGCCTGAATGATGGGCAAAGCCTGGATGTCGAAAAGCCGGCCATGATTTATGTCTGCCAGGGGCGCGGCTTTGCCAATGAAGACAGCGTCGGTGACGGCGACCTGTTGCGCTTTGACCAGCTGACCTTCGATGCCACCGAGGATGCCCTGCTGATTATTATTCATCAGTAAGCCGGTCCGTTTATTCAAGTCGCCTTTTCGAGAATGGCCTGCCAGTGCTTGTCAGCAAGGTAGGCCCAACTGGCCGGGTCGTCGAGAATCTGCTGCTCGAAGAAATGTGCATAGTGTTGTACCGCGTGCGTCATATCATCGCTGAGTACAGCATCACCGGTGATCACCTGCAGTTGGCTGCCGCTTGAGCGGAACCAGGCCGGTACGATCGGCACCTGCATTCTGACAGCGATTTTTGCCGCCCATCCGGACAGACCGACCAGCTGGCCGAACATGCGGACATTAACCCGGTTGGCGGTCCGGTCAATATTGTCGAGCGTCGCCGCCACCAGCCTGCCTTGCCGAAGTACCGAGAACAGCACCCGGGAAAGCTCGAACGAATTGCCGCCACGGATCATCAGAACCGAGAGGTGCATGCGCTCATAAAAGTCGAGCGCGATACGGGTGCGTTCAACCGTTGGCGAGTTCTTGGCGACCAGCAGCATGTCGAAGGCGTGGCCGATGCGCAAGGCCGAAAACGCACTGCCGATATTGTGCGGCACCGCCAGTATCACACCGCCGTGGCGTGCAATCAGCCGGTTGATGGCGTCGATATCGTCCTGCTGCATGCTGATGTGCGGCAACATGGCGGCACTACCCTCGCGGTAGAGGGTGAAAAAATTTTCGATAACCCCGAGGGCGTTGCTGAGAAAATCGGCATAGATCTGTCGTGGGCCCGGTCCGCCCCTCAGTTGTGCAATGCGGGTAGCGGCTCTGCGCAGGGGATTGGCGGGCCACCAGTAGCCGGCGCGGGCGGCCAGGATAACCAGGCGTACGGGCAGGATGGCCAGGCTTGCCGGCGTATGGCGAATCAGCCAGTGCAGCAGCGGGAATACAAGGGCCTTAAGCCGGGTGCCACTGAACAGGCGCCGGTGGACCGGTTGCGGTTCGCTGACCGCGATGGAGCCCAGGTGCAGTGCGGGGGATCGAATCACCGCGCGTTTCTGTGTCGAATTGTCTCGTGGAGGCGTCATGCAATCGGTGCTTTCAGGCTTGCGGGGACGATCATACCCCACGCCAAAAGACAAGGCGATGCGGCTGCGGTAGAATCGCCGGCCGCGTTATTCACGCAGATAACGGCAGATTTCTAGAGGTTGAGACAATGACTGACAACATGTCACTGATGGATTTTATCAAGGCAGCGAAGGCGCATATTAAAGAAGTCAGCCCGGAACAGCTGGAACAGATGCTGGGCGCAACACAGGATCTGTTACTGGTCGACGTGCGCGAATCCAGCGAACACGAGCAGGGGCACATCAAGGGTGCCATGCTGGTGCCCCGGGGTATCCTGGAAGCGGCCGCCGATCCCACTTATCCCAAACATCAGCCGACCCTGTCCGGCGCCCGGGAACGCCCGGTGGCCCTGTACTGCGCTACCGGTGGCCGCTCGGCACTCGCGGCCAGCACATTGCAGCTGATGGGCTTTAAAAATGTAGTCAGTCTGGATGGTGGTATTGTCCGCTGGACCCACGAACGACGTCCGGTGGTAAAAGAAGCCCGTTACATTTAACGGGAGGTTTGTGTTGGCATACAGCGACGCTTTTGCCAGTCATTTTATAATAAAATACTCTAATAAAATGTTGTTGTTATTTGATATTTAAGTACTAAAAAATCCTCCATCCCGGCTGGCACGCGCGCTGCATCAATCCGGGCGCCATTCCGGCGGAAATAACAAAGAGGATGAGTCAATGGATAAGTTGGTCATGGTGGTAGTCGTGGGTATGGTCGCAACGGTGGTGATGGCCGCGCAGAAACAGGACGGTTTCGCCACGGCTGACAGCAACGGGGATGGCGCGATCACGCGCAAAGAGGCGGCTTCTTTTACGGCGCTGGAACAGGGTTTCGACGCCGCGGATCTTAACGGCAACGGGCTGATAGAACGCCTGGAATATTCCAAAATGGAATTGACCGGCAACGAGGTAGCCGATTTCGGGAAATAAGCAACGGCCGCGTAGAAGACCGGCCGGGTTGACCCGTTACTGATTCGGCGTGTAACGAGTCGGCCTCTCTTGACTGGCGTCAAGATACCGTTGACGTGACTTCCGCATAATGATTGCCCACCAGGTGGATTTACGGGTCAACGGGCTGTCATCGGTGTATGGTGTGGCGATCATGAACCGGATGGCCGGAGTGCTTCATGTTCGAAACAATCAATATCCCGTTCGGTTGTGTCATGTTGTTTAATGTCCTTCAACTGAAAGAAGATGTGGCCCTGTCGGATGTCGAATTGGCACTGGGCGAAATGTGCAATACCGTCCGGGAGAACTATGGCGGTGACAGGGGCGGGTTTCTCGGCGGGCAGATTTTCAAGTATGCCGGCTTTGTATCGCAACAGGGCTCATTCGATACCGACAGGGAAATCAATAACCACGTCGTCATCGTGACTTACTGGCAGTCTTTTGAACAACATGAGAGTTCGCATATAGACCGGCTCTTTAAAGAAAAATTCAGTGTCCTGCAGGAATACTGCGAAGACATATACGAGATCGGTTACGAGATGTTGTGGCAGGGTATTCCGCAGGTGGTCGGCGAGTCCGCGCAGAACTAGTCCTCGTCCCGTTCTTCAAGTCCGGTTTCCTGTTCCCGGCGTGCTTGCTGCCGCGCCTCGTAGCGGCGTGAAGCCCGGCGCAGCATACGGGTGTAATCGCCCTCGTCCGCTTTGCCGTAGTCGATGGGGGTAACCCGGGTTGTCAGGCCCGACCCTTTCGGTGTACTGCACATCATGAATTCCCCCAGCAGGTGTCTATAAACCAATTTGACGGCGGCTGCCGCCATAAGTTCAGTTCCACTGAATTAATACCCGTGAAAACAATCATGTGTCGGGAGATTTGAGGGTAGAGCGTTAAATGGGGTCGGATAATGGCGCGTTTCCGGATCGCTGCTGAATTTTGACGGCCGTCAATTGAATTTCACCACATATGTATTAGTCTTTTATTGAATGCGAATATTATCGCATGACGACTTTTCAACACGAGTCGGAGGATCAGAAAATGACATTCAAAAAGTTCGTTCTTGCTGTGCTCCTGGCGGGAGCAACGGCATTACCCATGACCTCTGCCAATGCTTTCTTTGGCAGCTGGATGCCCTGGGACTGGGGTGATGACTACTATGGCGGCGGTCCGTGGGGTTACCCGGGTTATGGCTGGGGCGGTTATCCGGGCTATGGCTACGGCGGCTATCCGGGTTATGGCTGGGGTGGTTACCCGGGCTACGGCTACGGTGGTTACCCGGGCTACGGCGGCTATCCGGGCTACGGCTACGGCGGCTATCCCGGTTACGGTGGCTGGTGGTAACAAGCTCCCTCGGGGGGGCGGTGATCCTGCCGCCCCCTGAAGTCGGGCAGCGCACCTCGCGCAGGCAGGAGCCGATGCCGGGTTTCAGCTCGCCTTGAAGACAAATCCAGCGGGTATTCAAGCCAGCACGGTTTCGAGAATATCCGATATGTGTTTCAGCGGCAGTGAAAAATGCCCTTCCTGCGGGACGATGTCGAGACTCGAATTCGGCAGGCGATGGTGCATGTGGATGCTGTGGCCGGGCGGTACGACTTTATCCGCTTCTCCGTGCCAGAGGGTCACCTGCTGGCGGACGTTGCCGAGCTCGAACCCCCAGGGTTGCCGAAACAGTTGCAGGTCCTGCATGCTCCCCAGGGTGCCTTGCTGAAAACAGGCCTGGATGCTGATTCTGAAGGCGCGGAGGATGTGTGGCTGGAGCAGTATCTGCCGGTCAGGACCGCCGTTGATGTTGGCCACGAGACGTATCAGTAGCTCCGGTCTCGTACGGGCGAGGCGCGCAACCGGCCTGCCGACGAGCAGTTCAAACAACGCTGGCGTCGTGTTGGCCAGGTAAAATCCCAGTCGCGCCGGCCAGCCCAGGGCTGCTCTCAGGGGCGTTTCATAGACCGGTCCGAGACCGGCTACCAGGCCTACCGCGGTGACCCGTTCGGGCATTTCATGGGCGCAGGCCAGGGCGCACGGGCCGCCGCCGGAAACGCCGACCACGCAGAAGCGGTCAATGGCCAGCCGGTCGGCAAGGGCGGCGATATCGCGGGTCCAGGCGCGCAGCGACCGGTCATGGCGTGGCGCTGTCAGGCCGTACCCGGGACGGTCCGGGGCGATAACGCTGACGCCTGCTTCACGGGCCGGAGAATCGACCAGCTGGCATTCATAGCGCGACCCGGGCAAGCCATGTAGATAAAACAGCGGGCGGCCGTTTGTATTGCCGTAACGGGCATAGGCGAGGCGCCGTCCGTCCGTCAGCCTGATGGACCGCGTTTCCGGTTCCCCGGGCACTGACAGTGTCATGGGTCGAATCCAATACGCATTAAGGCGTATTGAATCATGCCGACCGGCAGGCACTCAATCAGTGCGACACCACCCGGGCCGGACCGCGGTACCAGGAGCCATCCGGCTGCAGGCAGGCTGTGCCGTAGGCGTCGGCCTGTTTGCCACCGACAATCACTTTCATCTGGTATTCACGCTCCTGCAGGCATGTCGAGGCCGGTTCGCTGTAAGAATAGGCCGGTGCCGGCGGGGGCGTATAGCGCGCTTCCGGTGGCGTGTAGCTGGGCCGGTTGTACTCGACCTGGTTGGCGTTACCGATGACATAACCGAACAGGCCACCGACCAGCAGGCCGTAAATCAGCTTTTCATCATCGTCACTGTTGTGGCGCCGGTAATGGTGGCCACCCCGGTAGGGATAGGTAGGGTGTCCATGACGGTCTCCATAGCCGCGCTTGTAACCGCGATTGCCGTCCGCCCAGCTGGGCTGGGCACCGAGCCCTGCCACCAGGGCCGCCAGAAGGGCAATTCCTGTTTTTTGTGCGATTGATTTCATATCAGCTCCTCATGCGTTTACAGTGCCGACTAACGCCAGGCGGCCGAAAAAGATGACAGCACCGGCGAAAAAAGCGATGCTGTGCGGGCGCGCATCATAAGGGCTTGTAAAATTGAGAATAAATTCATTTGAGTGGCGTTGCGGCAAGTGGGGATGGCGGCTTGTCGCGCTGTTGCCGCTGTGGCTCACGGCCTGTGCAGGCCCCGGAGGCACAGCGCCGGGAGCCGCAGTACGCGTGGTCGGTGCCGAAGAACTTGCCGGTTGCAGGAATGTGGGCTCGGTACACGTGTCGGTTATCGATAAGCTTGAACAGTTGCAGCAGGCTGAAAACGGCGTATCCACTGAACTGCTGGCGCTGGCGAAACAGAGCGCCAGGCAACTGGGTGGCAATGCCATTGTTGAAATGACCGATATCACCGACGGCAGTCAGTCGTTCGAAGCCTTCCACTGTCCGTGACGCCGAATTCCCACCTGGATTCACACATTTATTTGGGAGCCGTTCAGGTCTATATACAGTACCTGAGCACCTGCTTTCCAAGGTGTTGTGAGGAGGTTCCCATGTATACTTCAGCGCAGGCAAAAGACACGACAGTTCATCTGTTTGATTCGCTAGACTACGTGGCAACAGATCCGCTGCCGAGGGACCGGACGCAGAGTCAGCGGCTGCACCAGCCTGAGCAGATGATATCGACGATCGATCCCATTACCGGACGGGATATTGATGATCCCGAAGGTCTGCCGTATATCATCGACGGCAATCTGGTGATCTGTTTCGAATCGGAAGAGACCCGCCGGGAATATCTGGATATGCCCCTGGACCACCCCCTGCCGTTACCTGATAACCCGCTGGAGGACTGGGTGGCGGAGGGCTAGTCAGGCAGGTTCACGCACCGGGCGTTTACGGCCCTCGTTGTCGACAGCGACATAGGTAAAGGTTGCCGCGGTTACCCGGAACCTGCCCTTGTGTAGTTCATCATCCCGCAAGACCGGGTTGACCCAGACTTCCAACCGGGTCGTGATCGACGTCGTACCGATGTGTTCGACGCTGCCGTAACAACACACAACATCACCGACCTTGACCGGTTTGATAAATTGAATGGAGTCGACCGCTACCGTGACCACGCGGCCCTGCGCGGTCTCCTTGGCGAGAATGCCGCCGGCGATATCCATTTGCGAAACCAGCCAGCCCCCGAATATATCGCCGTTGGGGTTGGTGTCCGCCGGCATGGCAAGCGTACGGAGTAGCAGGTCGCCTTGCGGCTGGGCACTATCGATAGTCATATGGGACGGCTGAAGCTATCACAGGTACGGGAATTGCGTCAAAAAACGTAAGGCAAGCGGCAGCGCGGGCTGGCATGCTGCAGCGGAAGAACTTATCATTCGGGCGGAAGTCAATTATTGTATTGGCCGGACATGGCCTGGAAACCAGGTCGTGCTGCGATCGTGAGGTATACCCGATGAAGAAATGTCTTCCCGTTATTTTCCTGCTTGTCGCCACCGGCCTCGCCGGATGTGCATCGAACCTGTCGGGTGAAAGTTACAGCCGTGCAGAGGCCCGTACGGTACAGCAGGTCGAGTTCGGTGTGATCGAACAGCTTAGACCGGTGAAGATCGAGGGTACGAAAACGCCCATCGGTGCCGGTGCGGGTGCCGCGGTTGGCGGGCTGGCGGGCAGCACCGTCGGGGGACATACCACCAGTAAGGTCATGGCCGTTATCGGTGCCGTCGCGGGCGGTATCGCCGGTGCCGCGATCGAGGAAGGCGTGACGCGCACCCAGGGTGTCGAGATTACCCTGCGCATGGACAGCGGCCGCACCATTGCCGTTGTCCAGCAGCTGGCACCGAATCAGCGCTTTGCCGTCGGCGAACGGGTGCGCGTGATCCACAGTGGCCAGAACACGCGCGTTGCCCACTAGCGGGTGAGGAAAGACAATTTAACCGGCGTTGTCCCGGCCCGGCCCGTCGATGTTCTTTAACGGGTCCTGGCGAAAGAAGCTTTTCAGATTTATATACACGTCCGGGTAATGCTGCCGCAGGGTAGCTGGTTTTTCGAAAAAAACCTCACTCAGGACAGCGATAAATTCAGCGGGTGAGGTGGCGGCATAATTGCTGATGCCGGTGGCGTTGCCGTGTTGCACTTTATACCGGAAATCTTCAAAGGCCTCGGTGAAGGCTGGGACCCAGCTCGCAATGTCCATGTCACCGTGCAGTGGCGGAAAGCCGTTGGCCGCGCCATTCAGCATATCCAGTTTATGCACGAATTCGTGAATAACCACGTTCGAGCCATCCAGTTCACCGGCGGTTTCGGTGGCTTCCCAGGAAAGGACGACGGGGCCACGTTGCCAGGCTTCACCGCTGAGGGGCCGTTTCACGCGGTGCGCCAGTCCGTACTCGTCGATTTCCGTACGTTCCGGAGCGAAGCCGGCCGGATAGACGATAATCGACACCCAGTTACGGTACCAGTCGATACCCAGGTTCAATATGGGCAGGCACGCCTGGAGTGCGATCAACAAGGTCATATGCCTGTTTACCGTCAGTCCATGGGCACTGGAAAAGGATTTCTGATGGAGGAAGAGGGTCGCCAGTTCACGCAGACGGCGTTTGTCATCATCGGCGAGCGTATCGAGCAACGGCAGGGCGGAGAAAGCCTGCTGCCACTGGGCCTCGCTGATATCAGAGCGTTCGATGATACGTTTTTGCCACCAGCTTTTTATCCGGCTGAACATCGGGGTTTCAGTCTCCGTCGAGCCAGCCGCGGCTGACACATCTGTATCCTCGGGGTATCTTACCTGCATGGACAGCCGGGAACACATTGGAGTTCGCTATGGGCGGACCTGACTGGTGGCGGCAACCGGGGGCCGCCGGCTGATGGGCCGGGGTAAAGGCAACTGGTCGGCGAGGGTGACGCGCGAGAGCAATGCACTGGATCTCGAGGATGGTGTGTTCACCTGGAAGGACCCACGGCGGATTGCACGTTCATTGAAACGTTCGGCCCTGGCCAGCCGGCGCCGTCGCTCTCCACCATTACGCTCGGCCATGTCCATGCTTGTGTTCTATATCAACAGGGCGGGTCGAAACCTCGACCGGGACCAGCGCAAGGTCCTGGAGCAGGCCAAAACAGAATTGAGAAAGCTGTTTGACAAAGGCGCCGGCTAACGGGCCTGAGGATTCGCATTCGATTTATATAATGTTATGCTTTTCGGCAGGCGGGGTTCTGATAACAAGTTCGGGCAGTTTCTACCTCATGCATGATGGTCAAAAAAGTGATATGGGACGGCAGTCCGTCCCGGGTCGTGAACAGGAGACTGACGCCCGGGAAGTGGCTGCAACAGCGCACGGTCGGGCGCGGGGCCGGGACGGGAATCTGCGTAAATTGATCCCGCTCGTCCTGCTGGGCGGTGCAGCGGTTCTGATCGCTCGTGAAGAGATACCGGCGTTCGCCAACTGGTGGGAGCGGGCGTTTTTTCCCGAACGATGGCAGATCAAGCACACCTGTCAGCAAGCGGCGTTAACACAATCGACCAACCCCGACTATGCGCGGATATTGAAGCCAGGCAAGGTGCACGATACAGAAAACGGTGCCTATGTGGACCGACTGGTGCTCGGCGAGATGGGGCAGGACGGGATGGAACGAAAAATCGAGTATACCTGCTACCTGGACGCCGCAGGCATACTGGTGAAGATCAATCGACTCGGCGGAAAAGCACCGGATACGGACACGGGCGAGAGCGAGATTCACTTGTCGCCGACATCTTTTCAGTAGTTAGGGGGTTGCAATAATGAGTAAAGCATCTGGATTTCTGGCAATACTGTTGTGCCTTGTATCGACGCAGGGTGTTGCCGCCGACAAGATAACCCGTCAGCAGATACAGCAGGTGATGGATGCCAGCGACCAGGCCGCCAGAAACCGCGATGCTCAGGGTATCGGCGCGTACCTGGGGACGAAGTTCTATAAATATATCGATCTGCCTGAAGAAAAAACGCCGCTGGCGGTTGCGTTGGCCAAAAAACAGTATCTCGAGCAGATCGACAAGGGCTGGAAAAAGCTCGACAGTTACGATTACGAACGCAAGGACGTGGTTATCAATGTGGCCACTGACGGCAAGTCCGCTGAGTCATTCTCGACCGTGATAGAGACATTTTCCACCGACGGCCGGAAAATGGTCAGCAAGGTCAGGGAGTATGCCACCTATGAACTGGAAGATGGCCGGCCCGTCATTGTCCAGATCGAAAGTCAGACACTGGTCGGTGACACCACGCCGTAATAAATCGGTTCCTCAAGTGCCATATTATTCGGCTTTCTGCTCGTCCCCGTTTTGCAGAAAAAAGCGTTTCGCGTTCTCCAGCCTGATTTTTACCGCCATAGCGGGATCCAGGCCAGCCAGCCAGCGCTGGTGAAAATCGATAAACCGGCTGTACTCCTGCCAGCCGGTGTCTGCTTCATCCCAGCGGTCCATCTGGTCGACCGGCCATACCGGGTCAGATCCCACCATGAACCGATCCGGCCAGCGATCGAGCAGCGCCCCCCAATCCTGTAACAGCTTCCCTTCTGCGTTTGTAATCGGGTTATTCACGAAACGCCATGGATCCCTGGCAGACAGTTCCACCCAGACGTTCGGGCACGTCTTAAGTACGCTGTCGACAGCTTCCGGTGGCAGGATCGCGCCGGCGTGCGCCCAGAGAATGCGTGTCGCAGGGTGGGACCGGCACAGGCGAAGCAGGTAATCGGCGCGACTGAATTCCGTGTGCAGCATTACCGGCACACGGTATTGTGCCGCGATATCCAACAGCTCGTTTATGACCGCGGAATCCGCTTTCGGTGCAAAGCCGCCGATGAGGTGGAGTTCACCGATGCCCTTGTACCTGCCGCCGGCCAGTGCGACTCGCGCGCGATCCGGTACTGTGGTGTCATGCGCCCAGGCCGCCCAGTCTCCACCGGACTCATAAGGGCTCCACAGGGGGACAATTATTTCGGGTCGCCGTGCTGCCAGTTGCAGCGCCAGTTTCGCCGGTGTGCCGATGACTGCGGCCAGCTGGACGTTATTCGCGTCGAGTATACCCAGTGCCTGTTCGGCTGTTGTGACCTCGAGCTGGCTCCACTTGAAGTGCACGTGCACGTCGGCGACAGGTGGTGCAGCAATTACCTGCCAGGAACACAGCAGCAGATACAGGAACAGATAGCGGCGCAGGACGACGGTCACGCGTGCCTGGCGACGCCCCAGTAATTGAAACCTGCAATCTTCGGTCCCGAGGGCAGGTACTCGGCATTCTGCATCTGGATTTGAAAGCCGGACTCTTCAATATAAGTCGGAATAGGGCGGTTCAGGTTGCAACCACCGGCGAGCCTTTTCCACGCCGGGTTCAGCCTTTCCTGCCAGCGGCGGACCTGCTCGTCGGGCGCCTCGCCGTGTTCGCAGTAAAGCAGTTTGCCACCCGGCTTGAGCACCCGTCGCATTTGCTGCAGGGCACTGTGCCAGTCGGGAATGCTGCACAGTGTATAGGTCAACAGCACGGTGTCGACGCTGTTGTCCTCCAGGGGAATCTCTTCGCCGGGAAGATCAAGCCAGCGTACTTCAAACGGGGCGTGTGCAAGATTTCCACGGGCTTTTTTCCGCATGCCGGCGGAAGGCTCCAGGCCCCAGACAAATTCAACCCTGGCCGGATCATAAAAAGGGAGGTTCAATCCCGAACCCATGCCCACTTCGAGCACCCGGCCTTCGGCCGCCGGCACCACTTTTTTACGCTGCGCCTGCACAACCTTCAGGCGGCAGGCAAAATCAATTAAATGTGGTAAGCAGTATTCCTCGTAAAAATTCATGAGGCATCTCGCGGTACCTGTACAGGGATATAAAATATCCCTTTTCGACACCATCCCCAACCATTTTTTGTATCATGGCATGATGCACGAGAAATTCGATCCTGTACACGCAGCCGACCTGCGGCGTGACCGGCTGATTAAAGACTGGAAACACAAGGCAAAACAGGCCGCACGCAGGAAAAAGCGCCGTAATCTCTATGTGATTACACTCCACCCCGCGGTCCTCGATCGACAGGAATTCCGTGATGCCAACCCTGCCTACATCGAGGGAATGCCCTGTGTCTACGTTGGACTGACGATTCATGACCCGGGTGAGCGCTACCAGCAGCACAAGACAGGTTACAGAAGCAGCAAGTTCCCCCGTCGATACGGTGTCGAACTGGCCCAGGAGTTGATGGATGGATTCGAGGAGAATGACCTCGGCGACGAGCAAAAAGAAGCCGCACTGGCCGAGTGGTTACGTGGTCAGGGGTACGCGGTGTGGCAGAATTAGAAAAAGTGGTGACGGGCGTTATACGCTGACCGCCACCATCTTCACTTTATTCCTGCCGCAGGGAACACAAATACGGCTTGGCCAGCAGATCTGCGATGAGAAAAACACCTGCATACAGCAGGCTGCCGAGTGAAATGGTATTCAGGACCGCCTCGGTTGCGTTGCGATCCTGCAGGTTGCTGTATTCACCCATTATAATGAAATACAGGACGACTCCGAATACCAGCAGGCTCAATACCACGTTGCCCAGCAGGAAAGCGTGAATGCGGCAGGGTTTACTTTTCGACATGTCAATTTCCCCGGTAGAGTATGGAACGATGGTGATACCGTATCGGGGTTAGGCGGGTGGGGATTTGATATTTATCAATTTATGGAATAATAAATTACTGAAATACTTAATAGACTGATAATGTTTAAAAATATCCGGTGTTGGGTGTAGTTTTTATCGAGGGACACCAGATTGAACGGAGTAAATGTAATGTATAAAACAACTATTATGGGCTTACTGGTTTCGCTTACGCTCTGGTCGTGTACCGGTCCGGATCTCGAACAGCGGGCGGCCGATAGCCGTGCCGCTACCCAGGCGTTCATGCAGACGCTGAAGTCCGCATTGCAAAGGGCCATGAAGAGCGGTGGTCCGATCAATGCCATTGCGGTCTGTAACAAGGACGCCCCGGCTATCGCCGGGACAATGTCGGCACAGAAACAATGGACCATCGCCCGCACCAGTCTCAAAGTGCGCAACCCGTCGAATAAAGCGGATGACTGGGAGCACAAGGTGCTTGAGGATTTCGAACGGCGTAAAGCGCAGGGTGAGGATCCGAAAACCCTGGAGTATTATGCTGTCGTGAAGCGGGACGGTGGCGCCGAATTCCGCTACATGAAAGCCATACCGACGGCAGAGCTCTGTTTGACCTGCCATGGCGGGGAAATCAGTCCGGAGATCAGTGCCAAGCTCCAGGAACTCTATCCCGGGGACCAGGCGACCGGTTTCAGCGTGGGTGATATACGGGGTGCCTTCACCATCAGGCAGCCCATGTAGCATTCCAGACAGGCAGAGGTGAATCACGATGGGAAAACCGACGAAAGAAGAACTCGAAGAGGCCCTGAAAGAGGCGCAGCGCATGCGCGAGCAGGGAGATGACCCGTGCCACGTGGCGAAGACGCTGTTGAATCTCAATTATCAGAATCATTCCCTGGTGGACGTATTGCACGCGGCAGAAAAGTACCTGCACAGTGGCATGGCGGAGTATGAACATGCTCAACTGGTCAAGGCGATTGAAAAGGCCCGCGCGGTGGATGACCTGGGTGCCCACAAAGAACGACCGGCACTGGGCCTCTAGTGCCGGCTGCGAACAGAAGGATTCCGTATTATGAACAAGAAACCCACGCTGAAATCCACCATGACACCGTTCCCTTACTCGGTGGACCGGGATGCCTCTTTCGAGGAGGCGAGCGAGCTCATGGGGCATCATGATGTACGCCACCTGCCGGTTACCAGCGGTCACGAAGTGGTCGGCGTGATCACGGACAGGGATATGACGTCGGCCATGCACATACGGTCGCAGTCGGATGAAGCAGCCAGCCTGAGTGTCCGCGACCTGTACATCGACGACCCTTATGTCGTCAGCATCGACGAACCGCTCGATAATGTCCTGCTGACCATGGCGCAAAGGCATATCGGCTCGGCCATAGTGACCAAGGGAGGCAAGCTTGTCGGTATGTTTACCTCCCTGGACGCCTGCAGGAGTTTCGGCGAGTATCTGCGCGAGCACTTTCCGCAACCGACGGACGACGAGGTAGCCTGAATCAATGGAATTCGAGCAGGGCGAAAATCAACAGGGGATGCGGCTATGCGTTGGCGCGGACGGCGGACGAGCAGCAATATAGAGGACCGGCGGGGATCATCCGTGGGCGGCCTGGCGGGAATCGGCGGCCTGGGCCGGGGTGCTGGCCGGGGAGGCCTGGTGCGCCTGTTACCTGTCCTGTTCCGCTTTCTCGGTATTAAAGGCACCATCGCGGTGGTGGCGGTCGTTGCGGCTTACAGTTATTACAGTGGTGGCGGGCTCGGTGATCTGCTCGGCGGAGGTGCCGGCGTGAGCGAACAGCTCGGCAATGCCGCGCAAAACGGGACGCCGGTCAGGGAGAGTGCAGAAGAAAAGGAACTTTCGCAGTTTGTCTCGGTAGTCCTGGCCGATACCGAGGAGGCCTGGCATACCCTGTTCAAGGGGGAAAGCAGGCAATACACCGAGCCGCGGCTGGTGTTGTTTCGGGGCGCGGTAAATTCCGCCTGTGGCATGGGCCAGGCGGCGATGGGGCCGTTCTACTGTCCTGCTGACCGGAAGGTCTATCTCGATCTGGGGTTTTTCAAGGAACTGCGCGACCGGCATGATGCCCCCGGTGATTTCGCCCAGGCCTACGTGATCGCGCACGAGGTCGGCCACCACGTGCAGACGCTGCTGGGAATCTCCAAACAGGTGCAGGATGCCAAACGCGGCCTGGATGAAGCCGGGGCAAACCGGCTGTCGGTCAAACAGGAGCTGCAGGCGGACTGCTTTGCCGGTATCTGGGCGCACAATGCGGACCGTTCCCGCCAGTTGCTGGAAGGCGGCGATATCCAGGAAGGCCTGACCGCCGCCAGCGCCATCGGCGATGACCGTTTGCAGAAACAGGCGCGCGGCTATGCAACGCCGGAAACGTTTACCCACGGCAGTTCGGCACAGCGGGTGCGCTGGTTCAGGACGGGACTGGAAAAAGGGTCTCTGAAAGCCTGCGATACCTTTACTGCGCGGGAACAGGAATAGAAGAACGCCGGATGTGATGCCGCCACGGTGAACCGGCGGCCAAGATCAAAGCCAATGCAAGCCATCGTTTCAGTCAGGAACCTGTCCAAGACCTATGCCAACGGGCACCAGGCGCTGAAAAACGTGAGCCTGGACATTGCGCGCGGTGAAATTCTGGCGCTGCTCGGCCCCAACGGCGCGGGTAAAACCACGTTGATTTCGACCATCTGTGGAATCGTCAATGCCAGTGCGGGCTCGGTGACCGTCGCCGGCCATGACATCATTTCGGACTACCGGAAAACGCGCGGGATGATTGGCCTGGTACCGCAGGAACTCACTCTCGGTGCTTTCGATACCGTGTGGAATACCTTGAGTTTCAGTCGCGGCATGTTCGGAAAAAAGCCCGATCCCGCCTTTCTCGAGCAACTGCTCAGGGACCTGTCGCTGTGGGATAAAAAGGACAGCGTGCTTATGTCGCTGTCGGGTGGTATGAAACGGCGGGTGCTGATCGGCAAGGCACTGTCGCACGAACCGGCGGTGCTGTTCCTGGATGAACCCACGGCGGGAGTGGATGTGGAATTACGCAAGGACATGTGGGCACTGGTAAGGCAACTCTGCAATGCCGGTGTCACCATCATCCTGACCACGCACTATATCGAGGAGGCCGAGGCGATCGCCGACCGGGTGGGGGTCATCAACAACGGCGAATTACTGCTGGTGGATGACAAACTGGCGCTGATGCATAAACTCGGCAAAAGACAGCTGATCATCGAACTCGCAACAGCGGTCAGTGCCGTCCCTGACATACTGACCGCCTGGGGACTGGAATTGTCGGCCGATGGCGGGTGCCTCATCTATACCTACGATCCACACAACACCCATACCGGAATCAGCGCCCTGCTGCAGGCAGTCGGTGATGCCGGGCTGATGATGCAGGACCTGACAACCACCCAGAGTACCCTGGAAGAAATTTTCGTCAACCTGGTGAGAACGGAAGCATGAATATCTACGCCGTCAGAGTGATTTACAAGTATGAAATGCTACGCGCCTGGGAAACGCTGTTACAGAGCTTTGCCTCGCCGGTCATGTCGACTTCGCTCTACTTTGTCGTGTTTGGTTCTGCCATCGGTTCGCGGATCGAACAGATCGAGGGCGTATCGTACGGGGCTTTTATTGTCCCCGGCCTGATCATGCTGGCATTGCAGACCCAGAGTATCTCCAACGCCTCGTTCGCCATTTTTTTTCCGAAGTTCACCGGTACCGTTTACGAGATTATGTCCGCGCCGGTTTCGTTCATCGAGATCCTGCTGGGCTACGTGGGCGCCGCAGCTACCAAGTCGCTGATCCTCGGCCTGATCATTCTGGTGACAGCGGGATTTTTCGTACCGCTGGAAATCGCTCACCCGGTGTGGATGGCGGGCTTCCTGGTACTGACCTGCATTTCCTTCAGCCTGTTCGGATTCATCATCGGGCTGTGGGCGGATAACTTCGAAAAACTGCAACTGATTCCACTGCTGGTCATCACGCCGCTGGTCTTTCTTGGCGGCAGCTTCTACTCGGTCGACATGCTGCCGCCGGCCTGGCAGACCGTCACCCTGTTCAACCCCGTGGTTTACCTGATCAGCGGTTTCCGCTGGAGCTTTTTCGAGGTTTCCGATGTCAGCGTAGGGCTGAGCCTGTTCATGATCCTGGTATTTCTGGCAGGATGCCTGGCGGTGGTCTGGTGGATGTTCAAAACGGGTTATCGCCTGAAACAATAGGGATTTGACTCGCCGGCACTGACGGTTGCCGCGCACCCATTGAGGGCGATGTCCGGCTTCCTGCACAGAAAAAGTGCACCGCGTACCACGCCGGACAGAGCAGTGTGGGGGGTGTGGCAGCGACCGGTGGCTGGTCGACCGGGACTACTTCATCACCGCCATGGCGATGCGTGCCATTTGTGGCAGCTGGTAAATACCGAAGCCGATGACGGCCAGCGTAACGGCGAGGGTGGTCCCTCCCACAACGTTCAGCAAAGCATTCGAGCGCTCACTCTGTCCTGCCAGGGCACGGGCAACCACGGGCAAGGTGACCAGGCCCTTCAGGGTATCGCCGCGGTAGACCAGGAGGCGGCGGCAGTGGTTGGAATGCATTGTATTGATAGCATTTTTGCAGGATGCATCTTCGTGAATCGAGACCAGTTTCCGGCTGCAGACCTCGCCGAGGGTGACCGCTTTCGGGTCCCTGCCGGGGCCGATAACGCGCTTGATCAGGTCCTTCTCGGTGAACAGGCCAAGCACCTGTCCGTCACGGGTGACCAGCACCGAGCCGAGGTCTCTCTCGGCCATAAATGCCGTGGCACGCTGCACATCAACCGTTGCTTCCAGTGTTTCGATCGGATCCTCGATCAGTTCGTCTATTCGGCAGCCCATGAATGTTCTCACTCCATTGCAGTACAGACAGGAAGAAATACCGGTTACGACTTTGCAAGAAACGAACCAATGATCTAGCCGATCAATCGATCTACTGCCGCATTGATGGCCTGCAGGCGTTCGCTGTCACCGCCGCGGTCGGGGTGGTGTTCCATCGCCAGGCGCCGCCAGGCCAGCTTGATGGTTGCATCGTCGACCGGATCTTCCAGCCCCAGCTCAGCCAGTGCATCGTCGCGCTGATCGAAGCGGCCGAGTTGTTTCCAGAACGAGGCAATCAGGTCGCAGACGTCCGCTTCCGTTGTGCCTTCGAGATTTTCCCAGTCCAGGTACCAGGCGCGCAGGGGGTCAGCGTTTGCCAGTGACTGCTCACCGGCCGACCAGGGAAGTCGGCGGATACACAGGGCCTCGATCTGCAACAGGCCCTGCTGTGATGCCAGGAGCCTGTCCCGGAGTTCATACAGGGCGTGGAAAAGCAGGAAATGGGCGCGGAACAGGTGATGCGGCCCGGCCGGTGGCGGCGGCAGAAATGCAAAGAATCCCCTGGCCTTCAAGGCCTGCAGCAGGTCGTATTCCCGGATACCGTCCGGGTGGGCGTCGATTTCCTGCTCGATCGCCGTATACAGTACAGCCGGTAACCGCGGGTCGCCATGCTGCATCGATACGGACCGCACTACTGGCCGAGCAGGCCCTTGAGTTTTTCCTTACCTTTCTCCGCCGTATCACCGAGAGACCGGGATGCTTTTTCCTTGAGGCCGCCTTCCAGATCGCGGATCTGTTCAAGGTTTTTACCCAGGTACTGATTCAGGCCCAGATTGGCCACTGCCGGTCCCACGCCCTTGAGAATTACCGATGCAATTTTCTCGGCGATTTGTGCCGGCGTTGCACCGCCCTTGTCGGCGCCGACATTGGTCAGTTCGATACGGGCGAGTTTGGCCGAAAGATCCTTGTCGGGCAGTGCGGCAACTTTGGCATCGATCTGTCCGCTGTCGATGACCAGCTTGCGGATGACCAGGCCCGGACCACCGCCGCTTTCCGCGCTGCTTTCATCACCACCAGCGCCCGTAGATTGCGCAATATTGTCCTGCAGCACGGCAACGTTGGATTTGCCTGATTTGTTTATCTCGTACACCACGTGCGGAGACTGCACGGTGAGTGCATCGATGATAATGGGGTCCTCGCCGATACTCGCCAGGTCGATTTTTGTGCTGATGCCGCCCAGGGTAAAGGCATTGGGCGCAGAAAAGCCGCCCGGGTTGGCCACCCGGAGTTCGTTGATCGTGCCCTGGCCGGATTTCAGGTCGATACGGACTGAGGATACCTGAACGGATGTGCCCGTGACCTGCGTGCCGGCTTTTTCGATGGCACTGGCTACCAGCGTGTCCAGAGAGGAAATCACGTAAAACACCACGCCGATAACGGCCACCACTAAAACAAGTACCCCGATACCTATGTTCCGACCCATCGCCATTATGTTGCTCCCTTTTCATGGTAATTCGGTTTTCAGTGTAGCAAGGATTGCCCCGAAAGATTAGTGGCCGCAGGGATTCGGAAGCTTGTATCACCCGCTCAGCAGTCAGGAGGATTGCACCGCTCCCAGCGCAACATATTTAGCATGCACAAAAAAGCTAATAGTAGGCCTTAAGCAGTATCCTGATCGAGAGATCGGGAAAATTCCGCCACAATCTCCTTTACCGGTTTTATCTGCGAAATTCCCTGGACACTTTTACCGGCCTGAAAAAAGTCCCTGTAGCTTACGCCCTGCAGTGACGCCCGTTTCAACGTCCAGACGGACTGCAATGAATAGACCAGTCGCATCCAGTGCTTGGTGCGGGGATTGCGCAGCAGGCGTTTCGCCAGGGGGCCTGCGCGCGTACCGGTACGCTCGATATAGGGTGTGCGGATAATGGAAACCGGCACCCCGGAAATCTTGTCGGTCAGCACGATGTCGTCTTCGTGAGCGTTCAGGATGGCGTGTTTGTAGTCCGCGTGGGCATTGCATTCCACACTGGCGATAAAGCGGGTGCCGAGTTGAGCGCCGGCATAGCCGCTGTGCAGCGCTGCTGCGAACTGGTCGGCAGTGCCGATGCCGCCGGCACAGATCAGCGGTTTACCCAGTGGCCTGATTTCGTCCAGTAGTTGTTGCGGAGAACGGGTGCCGGCATGCCCGCCGGCACGGTCGTTGACACAGATAAAACCGTCAACGCCACCCGCCAGCGCTTTTTCCGCCCAGCGGCGTTCGGTGACATCGTGGTAGACAATGGCGCCGGCAGCGGCGGCGCGTTCCACCACCCAGCGCGGGTTGCCCAGCGCGGTAATGAAGAAACCGAAATCTTCTTCCAGGGCAATGTCCAGCCATGCCCGTACGCGCTGCAGGTAACGTGCCGAACTCTGTTCGATGATAAGGTTGATACCGACCGGTTTACGGGTCAGCCGGCGGATATAGCGCAGCCCCTCGCGAAAGTCATAGCCGTGCACGTAGGTCAGGCTGAGCGGCTGCACAATACCGATACCACCGGCCTCCGATACAGCGGCAACCAGTTCGGGATTGGAGCAGGGATACATGGCACCGCAGATCAGCGGAACCTCGATACCCAGCGCGCGGGTGAATTCAGTCTGCATGGGAAGGCGATGGTTTTTCAGGTCCAAGCAGCCAGGTGGCCATCACCGTGGTAACGGTTTCGCCGGCTTCATTGGTCAAGGTCGCAATCACCTTGCAGGTCCGCTCCCGGTTGTCGGAGGGGATATCACAGTGGCACTCGGCGCTCAGAATGCCGCGTGCCTTGTAGTGGTAATCGGCGTTGATAGCCACCAGGATGCCCCGTGTGTTCGCGGGCAGGCTGTTCATCAGCGCCAGGCCGGTGGTGACTTCGCCAAGGTTGCACAGGGCAATGGCATGGATGGACCGCAGGTGGTTACGTATCGCGCGCCGGTCCTTCATGATTACCCGGCAGTAACCCGGCTCAAGTACCTCGATGCGGGCGCCAACCGAACCGGTGTAGGGCACCATGCTGCCCAGCAGGCGGCTGAACAGCCAGCGCCCGCCGGGCAGGGCGGAGAGGTGCTGCCAGCGCCGTCTTAGCGTCGGGCCGATTGAATACGACATGCAGTGCTACCTTGCTGCCGGGGGCAGCACTATTGTTGTGCGCGGACAGATTTTACGCAACAGATAATCTGTAACGCCTGCCGAACGTCAACCGATTCTTCTGTCGTGCGTTGAACAGGTACACGGACCCCGATTGTCCGATGCCTGAACAACACGACACGATGGAGGGATGCTGATGAACACACAAAGACTTTCAATCCGGAGATCAGGAACTTGCCTGCGATCCGGTCTGGGATGGCTGGCCGGGCTGATGGTGCTGGCGGCAGCCTGTACCCTGCCCGGCTGTGGGGGTGGCAGCGGTGGGAGCACGGCCGGTGATGGTGAAGTCGTTATTTCACTGACTGACGCGGAAGGCGACTTCGTCACTTACACCGTTGATGTCCTGTCGGTCAAGCTGACCCGCGCAGACGGCACAGAAGTTGAAACTCTGCCGCTTGCTACCCGCGTGGATTTTGCCCAGTACACGGATCTGAGCGAATTCCTGACCGCGGCGACCGTACCGAATGGACGTTACGTGAAAGGCAGTATGGTGATCGATTACGGCAATGCCGATATCCAGGTGGAAGATGCGAACGGCAATGCCTTGCCTGTTGGCACGATCCTCAATACCAATGGCGACCCGGTTTCCACGCTGGAGGTCGATGTGGTACTGGAGGGACGCAGCGCGCTGCCGGTCGCCCCGGGCATCCCGAAAAACCTGCTGCTGGATTTCGACCTGGACCAATCCAACAGTGTGGTGGTCGCCGGCAATGATGTGACAGTGACCGTCGAACCGGTACTGATTGCGGAAGTCGATCCGCAGGCGCCCAAGGTACACCGCCTGAGAGGCCCGTTACAAAGCGTCAATGTCGTGGAAAACCGTTTTCGCCTGTTTATCCGGCCGTTCTTCCACCCGGTACGCACCGGTGCGCGTCGCTTCGGCAGCCTCACCGTGCATACCGATGACACCACGATGTATGAAATCGACGGTGTCAGTTACCAGGGTGGCGCAGGGCTTGCTGTACTGGACACATTACCGCTGTTTTCTGCCGTGATCGCCCGGGGTGATCTGCGTTTCAACCCATTGCGCTTCGAAGCCCGCGAAGTCTATGCCGGCAGCAGCGTGCCGGGCGGTGCCCTGGACGTGGTGCGGGGCAGCGTGGTGGAGCGCCGGCCCGATAACAGCATCGTCGTAAAGGGGGCTACTCTCATCCGCCGGGATGGTGCCGTGGTTTTCAATGACCAGGTAACGGTACAGCTTGATGCCAGTACGACGGTGACGAAACAACTCGCCATGGGCACTTTCGCAATCGACGACATTTCGGTAGGCCAGCGGATTGTTGTATTCGGCAGTGTCACCAATGACTCGGTGAGCGATCTGCAGTTCAGCGCTGCCAACGGCTATGCGCGCATGCGACTGTCCACCTTGCGTGGGTCGGTCAAGGCGCTACCCGACGGGGCGTCATGGCTGGCCCTGGACCTGACGGCCATCAACAATCGCAGTATCGACCTGTATAACTTTGCCGGCACCGGTTCAGGTGCGACCGAAGACGCCGATCCGGATTTCTATGAAATCGACAGCGGTAACCTGTCGCTGGATGGCATCGGCCTGGCGAGTACCCTGGCGGTGGCCGGCTTCCCGGCCCCGTTTGCCAGCTCACCACCGGATTTCACGGCGCAGACCGTGGCCAGATAGAGGTGCCCGAACGGGGACGGATTCAGATCTGTCCCCGTTCCACGGAGCAACCAGGGGTTCCCTAAAACATCAGTTTCTCTTCAATCGCGGCAATGCCGGCGACAGCGCACTTCTGATCTTCGTCACCACCCGGCGCACCGGAGACTCCCACGGCGCCCACCAGAGTACCGGCAGCCGTAATCGGCATCCCGCCGCCGATCATCATGGCGTCACTGACGAAGCGTACGCCGGATTGCGTCTTGCCGGCCTGGGTTTCCTCCATCATCGTCAGGGTATCGGTCCGAAAGCTCGCCGCGGTCCAGGCCTTGCGGCGGGCCGTTTCCGGGGTATGGGCGCCGGCCAGCTGGTCGCGCAGGATGACCTGGGTGACCCCGGCGCGGTCGGTGACCGCCACGGCAACCTGGAAACCGGCCTCGCGGCAGGCCTTCATCGTGGCCTCGGCCAGCTCGAGGGCGACGGCCGGTTTCAGGGCCTTGAACGTGGCCAGGGCTTCCTCTTCCGCGTGACCGACAGAACTGCCCAGACAGGTAATGAATGGAATAAGCATGATTCGGGAGAATTTCATCGTTGCTGTCCCCTCGGGTTTGATGAATGGCGATTGGCTATCGACAAGTATAGATCGTGGCAGGCGCTACTGCTTATCGTCTTCGCTGGTTTTTCTGGCGGGTGCATAGAGCCGTATCAGCCGACGGCGTGACCAGGCACTGCTCAGGAAGCCGCCGAGTATCCCCAGCAGCAGGCCGAAAGCCACTGAGAGCACCAGGTAGTGCGCTTTCCAGATGTAGACGAAGGCTGCCTTGAAACGGACCTGCTTGATCAGGTCGATCGCGACCTGAAAGTTTTGCAGCAAGCTGCCGTCGCGTGGGTAGGGTACAGGCCCCAGTGAAGCAGGATTCTTGTCGATCCAGAACCAGAGGCCCCAGCCCAGGACGAATGCCAGAAGAGTCCCGCGAAACATGCCAGGCCTCTGCGGCGCTAGGAGCGGCCGTGTTCCACACGCCTGTTCGGCATCAACCGATCGAGCAGCAGGCTGGCTGACAGAATACCCAGCAGCACGATACCCCCCAGTGCAATACGCAAGGGTGCAGGCAGCCGCGACGGCCGGGCCTGGTCGTGGGAACCGGTGGGCAGGGCGAAACACATGGCCGTATTGTAATCACCCTACGGGCCGGATGGAAGCTTACTGCTGCTGGCGCAGGAACGGTTAGTCAGTCTGCGCGGGCACCGATGTTGCCTCCGGCTGGACAGGTGTAGACGAGCGGTGACATCATCGCGCCTTGCAGCGCTAAAAGACCGAGATCAGGGGAGTACATCATGTCCGCCAATGAACCAGCAACGATTGATCTTTCCACAGCGGTCCAGCTGGGTGGGCTGACCCTGCCGAACCGTATCGTGATGGCCCCGCTGACGCGTAACCGCGCCGGCGAGGGCAATGTACCCACGGCGCTGAATGCCGAGTATTACACTCAGCGCGCGAGCGCCGGCCTGATAATCTCCGAGGCCACCCAGATCTCACCGCAGGCCGTGGGATACCCGGCCACACCGGGTATCCACAGCGAGGCGCAGGTGGCGGGCTGGCGACAGGTCACCGACTCTGTGCACGCCGCTGGCGGGCATATGTTCATGCAGCTCTGGCACGTGGGCCGTATCTCGCACCCTTCCCTGCAGCCCGATAACGCCCTGCCGGTGGCGCCCTCGGCTATTCGGCCGGAAGGGGAGGCGGTGACCTACGAAGGCATGCAACCCTTCGTGACACCCCACGCCCTGACCCTGGAAGAAATACCCGGTGTAATTACCGATTATGTTATGGCCGCGAAACGGGCCCTGGCGGCCGGTTTCGACGGTATCGAAATTCATGCCGCCAACGGTTACCTGCTGGACGAGTTTTTACGTGACGGCACCAATACCCGCACCGATGCATACGGCGGCAGCGTTGACAACCGCATGCGCCTGCTGGATGAAGTGGTTACCGCGGTGAGCGGGGTCTGGGCGACCGAGCGGATCGGTGTGCGCCTGTCGCCGGAAAACCGGTTCAACGATATTCAGGATTCACAGCCACAAGCCACGTTCGGCGCGGTTGCCGACATGCTGCGCGACCATCAGCTGGCTTACCTGCACGTGGTCGAAGGCGATATGTTGGGGGGCGAAATTCACGCCGACTATGCCGATATCCGGCACCGCTTCGGTGGTATCTACATTGCCAACAACGGCTATACCAAGGCCCGTGCCGAGCAGGCGTTGCGGCAGGGAGATGCGGACCTGGTGGCCTTCGGCCGCCTGTACATCGCCAACCCGGACCTGCCGGCGCGTTTCGCACAGGGTGCGCCGCTCAATGAACCGGATCCCGACACCTTCTATGGTGGCGGAGCCGCCGGTTATACCGACTATCCAACCTTGTAAATAAAGGGACTGCCTACCTGGACGGCAACCCCTGCAGGATGTTCCCCTGAACGGGCGCCGAAAAAAACGGATGCAAAACGAGGCCAGGGCTGAAAGTCTCGCCGCGTTTCACTGCATCTTATGGCCAGTTGGTGAAGACAAGGTTGCTTTCCGGGATGGGACTGTCTAAGTTACCGTTTTTCAGGGGCTATACCGGCTCCCCGCCTTCATCACAGCAGGAGAACCAGCATGTTGAAAACCTGTGCGATCCACCCGTTAACCTTGGCGCTGGGCGTTGTATTCACCGTGTCCCTGGCAAACACCGGCATCGCCCGGGCGGCTGACAACCCGTTCGGCATGCAAGCGCTTGACCGCGGTTATCTGCAGCTGGCCCAGGGCAAGTGTGGTGAAGGCAAGTGCGGCGCCGGTAAGGGTGGCAAAGGCAAATTTGGCATGGCGCGCATGGATAGCGACGGCGACGGCAAGGTTACCCGGGAAGAGTTCATGAAAGGGCACGAGGCCATGTTCGACAGAATCGACCAGAATGATGATGGCGTGATCGATGAAACAGAGCGTGGTGCCCATATGAAAATGATGAAAGGCTGCATGAAAGACGGTAAAGGTGGCAAGGGCAAGTGCGGGGCCGCCAGATAAACGGAGACAGCCATTGCTCGGCGATGACGATATCGAGCGTTTCAGGCTGCAGCTGTTGAACGCGCAACAGGCCCTGCGCGGTCTGAAGGACGCGGGTGACGAGGCGGCCAAAACCGTCAAGCTGGACCAGACCAGCGTCGGGCGCCTGTCCCGCATGGATGCACTGCAGGAACAGGCAATGTCGCAGGAACGGCTCCGACGAAGGGAAATCGAACTGTCCAGAATCAGTGCGGCGCTAAAACGGATTGAGTCGGGTGAGTATGGCGATTGCGTGGTTTGCGGCGAGCCCATTGCCGTTAAACGCCTGGAGCTGGATCCGGCGTCGCCGAACTGCATCGACTGCGCCAATAAGGCGGATCGTCGAAGGAAATAATCTTTGGCGAAGGTGAAACCGGCCCTAACATGACGCTCGATCAATTGAACAACGATTACGCCATCACCGGTCTGCTTGAATTCGAGAAAGGCGAGGGTGGTTTTCCTGTGGCCAGGATCGACAACGGCAAGGCCCGTGCCCGCATCTCGGTCTATGCCGGCCAGGTGCTTTCGTATCAGCCGGCGGGTGAGGCTCATGACCTGCTGTTCGTCAGCGAGGCCGCCTACTACCAGGCAGGCAAGGCCATCAAGGGTGGTATCCCGGTCTGCTGGCCCTGGTTCGGACCGGACCCGGAAGCGCGCGGGCGACCGGCACACGGGTTCGTGCGCAACCGGCCGTGGGTAGTCCGGGCTACCGAGGTCCTCGCCGGGGGCGATACCCGAATAATCCTGGGGCTCACCGACAGTCCCGAATCCCGCGATATCTGGCCGCATGCATTTGACCTCTCACTGTCGGCGACGATCGGCAGCGGGCTTCGCGTGGAACTGTTGACCCGCAATACCGGCGACCAGCCGTTTACCCTCACCCAGGCGTTGCACAGTTATTTCAACATCGGGGCGATCGGGCAGGTGCAGGTCTTCGGCCTGGAAGATGGCGATTACCTCGACAAGGCCGGGGACGGCGGCCGCTACACCCAGCGTGGTGCGGTCCGCTTCGACCGGGAAGTCGATCGCATTTATCTGGATGCGCCAACCGGGCTGGTTATCGATGATGCGGCGCTTGGCCGGCGTATCAGCATTGCCACCAGCGGCAGCCGTACCGCGGTGGTATGGAATCCATGGGCCACGATCACGGCCGGCATGGGGGATCTGCGGGACGATGATTATCAACGTTTCGTCTGCGTTGAAACGGCCAATGCGGCCACGGACAGCATCGAGGTCAAACCGGGCGGGGAATACCGCCTGAGTGCGGAGTACCGGGTGAAAGCGACTGCGTAGCCGTCGCTCTGGCCGATGCACCTGGCGTGGCTGTCGCTCCCTTCACGTCAATTAATTCGTCATTGGAGTGTAAAAAATTCAATAAAATTGCCGGATAATCTTACACATTATTATATAAACTAGATGAGAAAAACATTGTAACTATCTGTTATTAAATTGTCATTAAATAACTTGTACGGTACTTGCTTAAAATACTCAATAAAATGTCACGCGTTATCGGGGCTGCTAAAATACAACACAGTCGGTAACAACAGGGATTCGGCAACGGGACCACGCCAGCAGGGATGGCCGTCGTTTGAATTGAGTAAGGTTGAGCCGCTGTGCAGAATAAAGCCGAATTACAAAAAGAAGTGGCCAGGAACACGCGACGTGCGTTGCAGTATGCGCTCGAGCGTGATCAATGGTCGACCGGTCTGCGACAAGAACACGAAAGCGTCAGCAAGGTAGAACTCGAGCAACTGAAGCTGCAACTTGCGGAAACCGAAGCCGAGCGTGATGCCGCGCACCGCGCAGTCAGCGAAATATCCAGGCAACGTGACAGCGTTCAAAAAGAAGTCGAGACCCTCAAGTCCTCGCTGGCATCAGTAACCCCACGCCTCGAAAAACTTCATGGCAAGGCAGACGCCGGTGCCAATGCTTCACCGGATACCTGCTGCCGCACTGGCGCGTGGAGTCGTTCGACGGCCGCGGCGGCGAGCATCTTTGCGGTCGCAACGCTCGTTACCACCGTTGTCTTCCACGATGCGCAGAGCAATGTGAAAAAGAACAATTCACCCGACGCCTCTGCGGTCAATACGCTGGAGACCGTGAAGCTGGTGAGCGACGAGCAACAGTCCGACAGTGGTACAAAGCCGCCTCCACGATCGGGTAAGGGGAAAACCCGTTTTGCCAGGCTGAAGACGGGCGACCAGCAGCAATGGGGGCCGTCGTTACTGATGCCTGAATCCGGTGCGGCTGAGCCCTACCTGGTATTCGACCCGCAGGTAAAGGCGCAGCAGCAGGATCTGCTGACGCTGGGGTTCGACCTGGGGAAGGCAGATGGCTTCAAGGGGGCACGCACACGGCAGGCCATTGCCGAGTTCAGTGCCCTGTACCTGCCGGATTCCGTCAGGCAGCCACAGGGTGCCGCCCTGGCAGCCATCATCAGGAACTATGCGAACCTCGCCCGCAGTGACGCCGGACGCTTCGGCATTGACCCCGGTATCGTCGCCGCTATCCGTCTGAGCAGCGTGCGCACCGGCGTGGATTTCTCCTACCTGATGAAGCTGGCTGCCACCGAAAGCAACTTTAACCCCGTGAGCGAGTCGCAGAACTCGTCTGCCGCCGGCATGTACCAGTTCACCCGGGACACCTGGCTGAACGCACTCAAGAAGCACGGTCCCGAGTATGGTCTCGGCGACTACACGGCCAGGATCGAATACATCATGACCCGGGGAGGGTACCGTCGGCCCGTGGTGCGTGACCAGGCCGTGTATCAGCACCTGCTGGCGCTGCGCAAGAACCCCCGCGTATCAGCCATGATGGCCGCGGAATCGGTGCGTGACAACCAGCGGAAACTGGCTTTCTCGTTTGACCGCGAACCGACGCAGGCCGATCTGTACCTGACGCACTTCCTCGGTGCCGACGGGGCCGTCACCTTCCTGAAATCACTGGAACAGAATCCGGATACCTTTGCCGTGGATATCTTCCCCGCGGCGGCCCGCAGCAACCAGGACATCTTCCACCCCAAGACCTGCAATCCGCGTACCGTCGACGAGGTCTACGAGCTCTTTGGTGAAAAGTTCAGTACCCGCCGTTACGACGATCTTGCCGCCAACTGATTCGTCCCCCGGCTGGTTCAGCGCCGAAAAAAAGCTGTGATTCTGTTATATTGTTCTGACTGCCGCTGCCCATTACTGCGGGAGAAGGATATCAGATGAGCGAAAACTCCAACTGGCTGCTCCATGACCATCGCAAATACGATACCGCGCTCGATGCCTGCGAGTTGGAGGCAGGGGCAGGCGAATGGAAAAATGCCATAAAGCTGTTTCACGGTTTCGTGGATGATCTCAGGTTGCATATGCGCCTGGAAGACGAGGTCCTCTATCCCTTTTTCGTGGAGGAGATGGGCGATCCCGATGGTGCTATAAGAGAACTGTCCGAGGAGCATGACGATCTTGCCCGTCTGCTGGCCGATCTGCTTTATGTGATCAAAACGCGTGATTTTGATCACTTGCTGGAATCGCTTGTACCGTTACACCAGGCCATGAAACAACATAATCAGCACGAGGAAGATGTTCTTCGGACAATATCCGATGACCCGCTGCTTCAGCACCGTGATGTGATAATGGGCAAATTAAAATCTTTGCAGAACAAGGAAGGGCAGCGAAGCTGGGATTTTCCGTCCGGCAATTAACGCGCGGTGATGAGATCTGCGAGCGGATCCGGTAACCTGTCAGCTCAAACTATGCGGTGCCATGGAGGTGCCATGTCTTGCCATAGCCCGGCCTGCGTTGTGCTGGCTATTGTCTGCGTTTTTACGCTGTTGGTGGCGTCATGACGCAGGACCCGCGCGGCCTCGGCCGTACGTCCGCTATGAGTGCCGTCAATGCCGAGTACATCGATCAGCTCTACGAAGCCTTCAAGGCATCACCTGAAAATGTATCATCCGAGTGGCGACACTATTTTTACGGTTTCGAGCATGGGGCCGATGGCCAGGTGCCGAACCTGCCGGGATTACAGCAGGACCCGCATGGCGGCGCCGAAAAGCTTATCATGGCCTACCGGATGCTCGGCCACCTGGCGGCGGATATCGATCCGTTGCAGGTTCAGGAACGGCAGCAGCCGCCCGAACTCGACCCGCATTACTACGGGCTGGGTACGGCGAGCCTCGAACAGCCGGTATCGGTGGTGTCCATCGATCCCGTCAACGCCCGGCCGCTGGGTGAAGTTGTCTCCATCCTCCGGCGGGTATACTGCGGCACGGTGGCGAGCGAGCACATGCACATCTCGGCCACGGACCAGCGCCGCTGGATCGAACAGCGACTGGAGTCGAGTCACGGCGACTGGGCCGCACAGCACAGCCCGCAAACCCGCATCGAGCTGCTCCGCGACCTGACGGCCGCCGAGGGGCTGGAGCGCTACCTGCACAGTCGCTACACCGGCCAGAAACGATTTTCACTGGAAGGCGGGGATGCGTTGATCCCCTTGCTGGACGAGCTGGTGCAGGGAGCCGGTGCCGATGGCGTTAGCGACGTGGTGCTGGGCATGGCACACCGCGGCCGCCTCAACGTGCTGGTCAACCTGCTCGGCAAGGCGCCCGACGACCTGTTCTCGGAATTCGAGCAGTACGGTGAACTGGATGCACGCACCGGTTCCGGCGACGTGAAGTATCACCAGGGCTTCTACTCCAATATCCAGACGTCCGGCGGGCCGGTACATCTGGCACTGGCGTTCAATCCCTCGCACCTGGAGATCGTCGGACCGGTGGTGGAGGGCGGTGTCCGGGCACGGCAGGACCGTCACGGGGACAACGCCACCGACCTGGTGCTGCCGGTGCTGGTGCACGGTGATGCCGCCTTTGTCGGCCAGGGGGTGGTGACTGAAACGCTGAATCTCTCCAAGTTGCCGGCCTACAGCACCGGCGGCACCGTTCACATCGTTGTCAACAACCAGATCGGATTCACCACCAGCCTGCCGCAGGAGGCCCGTTCCACGCTGTACTGCACCGAGGTGGCCAAGCCTGTCCAGGCGCCGATTTTCCATGTCAACGGCGACGATGCCGACGCGGTACTGTTCATCACACAACTGGCGCTGGATTACCGCATGACCTTTCACCAGGACGTGGTCATCGACCTGGTCTGCTACCGGCGCCACGGGCATAACGAGGCCGACGAACCCATGATGACCCAGCCCTGCATGTACCGGCGCATCCGGGAAATGGAAACCGCACGCGCGCTCTACGCGGCGCGCCTGGAAGCGGAAGGCGTTATCCAGCCGGGCGAGGCAACGGCACTGGCCGAGCAGTACCGCAGTTCGCTGGAGGCGGGCAAGGCGGTGGCACGCAAGTTCCTGAACGGCTCACGGACCGGTTACGAGGCGCACTGGGAAGACTATCTCGTGGCAAAACCCGGCGAGATTGTCGATACCCGCGTACCACTCGCCACGCTTACCCGGCTGGGCAACAAGACACTGGATGTGCCCGAAGGCTATGTATTGCATCGCGGCGTGGAACGCGTGCTGGACAACCGCCGGCACATGCTCACCGGTGAGCGTCCGCTGGACTGGGGTATGGCCGAGACACTGGCCTACGCCACCCTGCTGGAAGAGGGGTACGCCGTCCGCCTGTCCGGACAGGACACCGGGCGCGGTACCTTTGCACATCGTCACGCCGTGCTGTATCACCAGGATGAGTGCACCAGCTTTATGCCGCTGGCCGCATTGTACGAGGGGCAACCTCGTTACGAGGTGATCAATTCACTGCTGTCGGAACTGGCGGCGCTCGCCTTCGAGTACGGTTATGCCACCTCCAGTCCCGGGACCCTGGTGATCTGGGAAGCGCAGTTCGGCGACTTTGCCAACGGCGCCCAGGTGGTCATTGACCAGTTCATCGCCAGCGGTTACCTGAAATGGGGTCGCCTGTGCCAGCTTACGCTGTTTCTGCCGCACGGCTTCGAGGGCCTGGGGCCGGAGCATTCGTCGGCACGCCTCGAACGTTTCCTGCAGCTGTGCGCCGAACTCAACATGCGTGTCTGGGTGCCGACCACGCCGGCGCAATTGTTCCACCTGCTGCGCGACCAGATGAAACGCCGCTTCCGCCGCCCGTTGATTGTGATGATGCCGAAAAGCCTGTTGCGTCACCGGCAGTCCATCTCGACGCTGGACGCCTTCACCGGCGGAGCACTGGCCGAAGTGCTGCCCGAGAGCGACCCGATCGACGCTGTGAAGGTACGACGCGTTGTACTGTGTTCCGGTAAGGTGTATTTCGACCTGGTGGCTACCCGGCGTGAGCACGGCTTTACCGATATCGCTATCCTGCGCGTTGAACAACTGTATCCCTTTCCACGCCGCCGTCTTGGCGAGTTGCTCGATGATTACCCGAATGCGAAGGAAGTCGTCTGGTGTCAGGAAGACCCCCGTAACCAGGGCGCCTGGTACCAGATCCAGCACCACCTGCGTGTCCTGACAGGCAACAGGCAGACCCTGGGCTATGCCGGCCGGCCGCCCTCGGCATCACCGGCCTGTGGCTCGCCGCGCCTGCACGAAGCACAGCAACAGGCCCTGATCGGCATCGCGCTGTCGGAAAAACCGGTCGAGGATCCCGGTGAACGTCTCGATGATACCGATGCCTATGCGGCAGGGCATGACTAGCGCAGATACAGGGTGGGGAATACCGGCTGCTGACCGGTTAGCCGGTTACTGCAGATAACCGTTCGCCGGTCGATAAACAGGCTATAAAGGGCTGCCACGAAAGCCAGGGACCAAAACCAGATCATGCACCGCGAACTCGTCGACGCCCTCATCTCACCGGAAGCCGGTCGCCTGGACGTCCTGTCCAAGTTGGAAGTCGGCAAGCTGCTCGATACCAGTCAGGGCGGCCTTTTCCGCCTGTTCCGCAACTGTTCACTCGCGGTACTCAATTGCGGGAGCTCGATAGACGACGGTAAGGAACTGCTGGAGCGTTACGCGTCGTTCGATATTCGCGTCGTCCAGGAAGAACGGGGTATCAGGCTGCAGGTCAAGGGTGCCCCCTCCATTGCTTTCGTCGATGGCAAGATTATCAAGGGGATCAACGAACACCTGTTCGCCGTGCTGCGCGACGTGATCTACGTCAGCGATGAGATCGACGTCAACCCGGCCTTTGACCTGGAGACACCGGACGGTATCACCAATGCGGTGTTCCATATCCTGCGTAATGCATCTATCCTGCGGCCGCGGACGAACCCTAACCAGGTGGTGTGCTGGGGCGGGCACTCGATCGCGCGCGAGGAATACGATTACACCAAGGAGGTCGGCTACCAGCTGGGCCTGCGCGGCCTGGATATCTGCACCGGTTGCGGCCCCGGCGCCATGAAAGGACCGATGAAGGGCGCCACCATCGGTCATGCCAAGCAACGCATTCGTAACGGCCAGTACCTGGGAATCTCCGAACCGGGAATCATCGCCGCGGAATCACCCAACCCCATCGTGAACGACCTGGTGATCATGCCGGATATCGAAAAGCGCCTGGAAGCCTTCGTCCGCACCGGGCACGGTATCGTGGTTTTTCCGGGCGGGGTGGGCACGGCCGAGGAAATCCTCTATTTACTGGGTGTGCTGCTGCACCCGGACAATACCGAGATCCCGTTCCCCCTGGTGTTTACGGGCCCCGCCAGCGCGAAGGAGTACTTCAAGCAGATCAACCAGTTCGTTGCCGACACGCTGGGCATCGAGGCGCAACAACGTTACCGTATCATTATCGGTGACCCGGTGCGCGTGGCGCACGAAATCCAGACCGGTGTCCGGCAGGTGCGCGAGTTCCGCAAGGAAAAAGACGATGCCTATTATTTCAACTGGACCCTGAAGATAGACCGGGAGTTTCAGCAACCCTTCGTACCCACCCACGAGAACATGCGCAATCTGGAACTGCACAGGAATCAGGATCGCCACCTGCTGGCCGCCAACCTGCGGCGCATGTTCTCGGGTGTTGTAGCCGGAAACGTAAAGGACGAGGGTATCCGCGCCATCGAGGAGCACGGTCATTTCGAAATCCGCGGCGAGCGCGGCATCATGGATTCGATGGACGCACTGCTGACATCCTTCGTCAGGCAGCACCGCATGAAACTGCCGGGGAAGACCTACGTTCCCTGTTATCGCATCGTTAAATGATCGGGTGGGATTAATTCAATCCCTTGTGGCATGAGCCCGAGTGGTTGAACCTGTCCAAATCACCTGTATGGGCCGAGTGACACTTCAGGAGTTCCGTCTTGCGGATCTGCACACCATGTCAACAACCGCCCGGTATGGTTCTGAAAAATTCAGGGTTCGCCGTTCGCCGGACTCATGCCACAAAGGACTGAAACACACTGCCTTCGTAACTGTAGATAAAGCAAGGTGGATGCCAACTGTTGTTGAACAGGCATAAATAACACCGGGGCAACGACTTAGCGGTTGTTGCGCCATTCATTGGCGCCTGTGCCGGGCTGGCAGGGACTGAAATTCCGCCTTTATTACGTCATCTTTTTGTCAAACGACGGTAATCCGGCGGCATGCACGGTAATTGGCTCCATGATGTTATCCAGCCCGATGCATTCCGTTAAAATAGCGTGCATGAGCGAAAATAACCCCTGTCCCTGTGGTTCCGGGTTGTCCCTGGAGGCCTGTTGTAAACCCTTTATTGATGGTGCGGCAAAGGCGCCCACCGCCGAGGCGCTGATGCGTTCCCGGTATACGGCGTATGCCTTGCAGAACATTGACTACCTCGCTGCCACCCTGGATGCCAACGAGTTACGCAGCTTTGACAAGGAAGGTACGGCCAAGTGGGCCCGGGATTCCACCTGGAAGGGACTTGAGATCATGGGAACGTCCGCGGGTTCCGAGAGTGACAGGGACGGCACCGTGGAATTCAGGGCGCGTTATGAGCAGGACGGCGTCACACGGGAACACCACGAAATCTCGCATTTCCGAAAAATCGATAATGCCTGGTTATATAGCGGTGGCAAGGATGTCGGCCCCGTGCAGGTCAGGCGCGATACCCCAAAAACAGGTCGCAATGACCCCTGTCCCTGTGGAAGTGGCAAGAAGTATAAGAAATGCTGCGCTAAATAGCCGGATTATCGGGTACCTGATGTTCTCCTGGTCTGCTTCGTAACAATCTAACATTTTAATTTCTGTTTTTACGAGCGCGTGGCAGTGCGGCGAGCACTTCCGGGTGGCATGCCGAATTCCCGCTTGAAGGCCCGCGAAAATGCCGCTTCCGATTGATAGCCAAAATGCTCGGCGAGCACCGCGAGTGAGTCCGACGATTCCAGCAGCCGAATGCGGGCGAGCTGCATGCGCCAGCTGGTGAGATAGCGCATGGCGGAATCACCGACCAGGTTCGTGAACCGGGCCGAGAAGCCCGAGCGCGACATGCCGACCTCTTTGGCAAGCGAGGTCACCGTCCAGTCCTTTTCCGGTTCGCGGTGGATGGCCGCAAGTGCCCGGCCGATCTGCTTGTCGCGCAAGGCGGCCAGCCAGCCGCGCCCGGTTTCGGGCGCCGAGTCGATCCAGGTGCGGATGGCCTGGATGATGAGGATGTCAGCCAGGTGTGTGATGACAGTTTCGCCACCTGGCCGCAGTTCCCTGGCTTCGCGGGCGATAAAACGCAGTGTACTTTGCAGCCAGCTGCCCGCATCATCGTTCCAGGTGTCGATCTGCAACACCCGCGGAAGCAGGGCCATGAGTTGCCGACCCGCCACGTGGTCGAAGCGCACCACGCCACAGGTCAGCTGGGTGAGTTCCCCCGCACCGCCGTAACGCATGATCTCGTAGCGGTCGCTGACCGACTCGACCGGTATGTCGAACAGCGGCATCACCTCGCCGCCGGGGCTGCTGCGGATACAGTGGCCATTGCCGTGCGGAACCAGTGCCAGGCTGCCCTGTTGCAGCAGGCGCGGTGTCTCGTCTTCAACCTCCAGCCAGCACTGACCGCCGGTGACAACGTGGAACATCATCGAGTCCTCGAAAGCCGGCAGTTCGATACCCCAGGGCGCGGTCAGCTCGGAGCGGCAATAAAGCGTGCCGGTCAGTCGCAGCAGGTGCAGCGTCTCACCGAGTGGGTCGGCGAAGTCGGGGACAGTGGTGTCCGTACGCAGTTCCATGTTTCGCACCTTGACATGAGATCAGTCCGAAAATCCAGTGGAAATGGATGAACTGCAAATAACTATGGACGATATGCGATTAAAGATCCAGTCCGTGGCCAGCATACTCTATACCACAACGAGCCCACACAGGAGGTCACATTCATGACACAGTCACCCATTCTCGTCATCGGTAAAAATGGCAAGACCGGCAGCCGGGTCCACCGGCGCCTGCAGGCCCTTGGCCATGCGACGCGCCCCGTCTCCCGTTCAACCCGGCCCGCGTTTGACTGGAACAAACCAGCGACCTGGCGCCCCGCCATCGAGGGCACCCGCGCAGCTTACGTCACTTACCAGCCGGATCTGGCTGTACCCGGCGCCGTATCGACCGTCAAAGCATTTGTGAAAGTCGCCGGGGATGCCGGACTGGAACACATTGTCCTGCTCTCCGGACGTGGTGAGGCGGGTGCAGAGAGTGCGGAAGCAGTCGTTCGGACCAGCGGTCTTGCATGGAACATCGTCCGCGCGAGCTGGTTCTGCCAGAACTTCAGCGAAAGCTTCATGCTGGACGGTATCCTGGCCGGCGAACTGGTTTTGCCGGCAGGCGATACCGTTGAACCCTTTGTCGACGCTGACGATATCGCCGACGTTGTGGTGGCGGCATTAACCAAACCCCGGCATCGCGATAAACTCATAGAGGTCAGCGGCCCACGCGCGTTGAGCTTTGCGGAATGTATCCGGGTAATTTCCGAAACGCTTGGCCGGCCCCTGAAGTACACCCGGGTGCCCATCGATGCCTATGTCGATGCACTGAAAGAGCAGGGCGCACCGGATGATATGCAATGGCTGCTGCGCGAGCTGTTCACCGTCGTGTTCGACGGCCGGAACAGCCAGGTTGTGCCAGGCGTGGACGAGGTGTTGGGACGACCGGCGACGGACTTCAGGAGCTATGTACAGAGGACGGTTGAATCAGGTGTGTGGGACACGGTCGCGCGGAAGGCAGAGGCGTGAGAGGCGTATTTACTTTCGCTCCATTGGGATGGAAACGTGAGTAGCTTCCACTATAGTTAATAAAATAATAAAGATGTTTTTCGACCTCGACGGGCAAGGGACCTTGATTAACTTGTTGAATAAGGAGGAGAGATATGAGGATAAACAGAATCAGATTCCTGTTAGGTGCTGCGTTCGTCGGCGGTACCATGGTTATTGCGGCAGGTGCCCAGGCCTATTGGGGTAGTCCGGGGGGAGGCCCCTGGGCTGAACCCGGCTGGCGCGGTGGCCCCGGTTTTGAGCCCGCTTTTCCAGGCAGTCGCTATTCCCGCAACCTTGACCGGATGCACACACGCCAGAGCACGATGCTCGACCACAGAGACGCCATGCAGTCGCTGGGACGCATGTTGTCAGGGCGGCGCGCCTTCGATCGTGCTGAGGCGATCGGCATGGCGCGACAGATTGAAGCGAGTGCCGGTGAAAATCTCACGCGATTGTTCAAGTCTGGTGACTGGCGGGGAAATCCGCTTTCCAGAGCGAGGGTCGGGGACAACATGGATGTTTTCAAAGCCCACGCCGAGGCCCTGAAAACCGCGGCCGGCGAACTGGCTGACGCGCTGGAAAAGCAGCCAGGCGCTGAAGATGTCCGGGCCAGCCGTGCCTGGTCGCCGAACTGGACAAGGCGTGGCCGCTATCGCAGTTTTTGGGGGAGCAGGGACGTGATGCCGACAAAGCCGGTGTACGACGCCTATATCAAACTGCGGGCCAGCTGTGACGGTTGCCATGTGAATTTCCGTACAAGCCGGCATTAGATCGAGCAAGAAATATGGGTCAGAGAGCAAATTTCGCTAATATTAGAAACAATTGCTCTCTGACCCCATCTATTTGTCTATTTGCAAAATGTCTGTATTGGATCAATTGAAAAAGAGTTTCTGGTGGTTGCCAGTCGGTCGTGTTCCCGAAATCAGTGTAATTGAACTCAATGCTCGCCTCTCCGGGGACAAGCCACCAAGAATTGTCGACGTGCGCAGCGGTGCAGAATGGCGGCGCAGCCACATACGAGGCGCCGAAAATGTACCTATCCATGAATTAAAGAACCGTTTAGCCTCTCTGCAGCTCGACGCACAACAACCGATTGTCGCCATATGCCTGAGCGCCCACCGTAGCATACCTGCGGTCCGCCTGCTTCGGACGCGAGGGTTTGAAAATACTGTCCAGCTGAAAGGCGGTATGTTGGCCTGGTGGAAAAATAACTGTTCGACCGAAACTGGCTGAGTAATTGGGGTCAGAGCACATATACAGCTGATATTCGTCGGCACGTATATTAGAAAAAAAGGTCGCGAACGTTTTTTTAAACTCAAGTTACCAGCCTGATCACCCGATAGCAGGGATAAGACCCATTGCATCGGGAGGTGGCTCAATGAAAGCGGCTCACGCCACGTGCATTCCCACGCCGGCCGATATCGGTCTGCGCATTCCTCCGCACCTCATGACTGAAAGATTTTGCCATGGATTCCATCATGCGCTGACTGGCGGTCAGATCAATCGGGTGGAGCAGTTGCGGTTGTCGTTTCGCGAAGGCTATCGAGCCGGGAAGCTCTACCTGAAAGAACTGCGTCGCAGCAGGGGAATCGTCGAGTTTCCGCTGGTCGGCAAGATCAGGATGCGGGTAGGGTCTTAGGGGAGAGAAAGAGATCGGCGAAATTAAATAATATTCTCTCCGTCCCCTTTTTCTCTTTTAAACCCTGGTCGGATCGACCAAATGAATTATCTCAAGATCGTAGAGCGCATGGCCGATATTACCTGCAGTACCGCAGTAAATGTCAACATGAGCATAACTACCATCCCCAATCCCTAAAGCTAAAGACGAGCAGCACAGCTCTGAGTGGTTCATATTGTCTCAGCTGTGAGATGGCCACGACTGTCGGCAATGCGGCATGTGTCAGAACAAAGCCCTGCTTGAACTTGTGTAACAAATGTCATCAACGGGAGAATTTTATGTGTATAAAAGCTGGGAACAACGAACTGGATGCAGTCAAGGCAATCATGACCATGAGCCTCAGGGCTATCATAGCGGATATTTTTGATTGCAAACTGGATGAAATCAGGCCTGACATGCACATGTTTACCGATCTTGGAATGGATGCGCACAAACAACTGGAACTGGATGAAATGCTTGCAGATTGCTTTGACGGACTGCAGGTTGACTTCAGGAGAATAGAATTACTGGAAGACCTGTTTGAGCAGGTTGTCGAGTCGGCTTTCGAGGACACACCCGATTGCGCCCTTTCAGCGTAAGCCGCATCATTACTGTAACAGGAAAAAGGGGACGGAGGGATTAAATATTATTCCCTCCGTCCCCTTTTTCTCAACACCAAGACTTCGTTAACCGTTGCACTTCAAAGTTGAATCCGCAACATATGATTTACCCGTTGGCCGCCGCTTTTTCTTCGGGATCGTACCCGAGATTCGGTGCCAGCCAGCGCTCCGCTTCTTCCAGCGTCATACCTTTACGCCGCGCATAATCCTCCGCCTGGTCGCGGTTGATCTTGCCCACACCGAAATAGGTTGATTGCGGATGGCTGAAATACCAGCCGGAAACGCTGGCGGCGGGCATCATGGCAAAATGATCGGTCAGCGAAATACCGGCATTGGTGAGCGGGTCGATGAGTTTCCATAGCAGCGCTTTTTCCGTGTGCTCGGGGCAGGCGGGGTAGCCGGGGGCAGGGCGGATGCCCTTGTAGTGTTCCTTGATGAGTTCCTCGTTGTCCAGTGACTCGTCGGTGGCATAGCCCCAGTATTCCTTGCGCACTTTTTCATGGAGGCGTTCGGCGAAGGCTTCGGCAAGGCGGTCGGCCAGTGCTTTCAGCATGATGGCGTGGTAGTCGTCATGGTCGGCTTCGAAGCGTTGCACGTGTTGTTCTATTCCCAGGCCCGCGGTGACGGCGAAGGTGCCGATATAGTCCTTGATGCCGGTCTCCTTCGGCGCGATGAAATCCGCCAGGCACTGGTTGGGGCGGCCCGGCGGTTTCTGGTTCTGCTGACGCAGGTGGTGCAGGGTGGTCAGCACCTCGGTGCGTTCATCATCGGTATAGACTTCGATATCGTCATCGTTAACCTGGTTGGCCGGGAACAGGGCGAACACGGCTTTTGCCTGCAGCCATTTTTCGTCGATGATCTGTTGCAGCATTTTCCGCGCATCATCTAACAGTTGACGGGCGTGTTCGCCGACCACCTCGTCGTCGAGGATCTTCGGGTAGCTGCCAGCCAGCTCCCAGGTCTTGAAGAATGGCGTCCAGTCGATGTAGTGGCACAGGTCTTCCAGCGAATAATCCTCGAGCACGGTGATGCCCCAGGTTTTGGGGACGGGCGGCGTGTAGCCGTCCCAGTCGACAGGTACCTTGTTCGCGCGGGCATGCTGCAGGGTCAGCCACTCGGTCTTGCGCTGCTTGCCGGCATGCATGGCGCGGACTTTTTCGTACTCCGCCTTGATTTCGCCGATGTAGGCGGCCCGATTGTCTTCGCTGACCAGGTTCTGCGCCACGCCGACGGCACGCGAGGCGTCTTTCACGTACACGGTGGTGCCATGGTAGCCGGGTTCGATTTTCACCGCGGTGTGCACGCGCGAGGTGGTGGCGCCGCCGATCAGCAGCGGGATGTCGAAGCCTTCGCGCTGCATTTCCTTCGCCAGGTGTGCCATTTCATCCAGGCTGGGAGTGATGAGCCCGCTGAGTCCGACGATGTCGACATTTTCCGCTTTCGCGGTGTCGAGAATTTTCTGCGCCGGCACCATGACGCCGAGGTCAACGACTTCGAAGTTGTTGCACTGCAGTACCACGCCGACGATGTTCTTGCCGATGTCGTGCACGTCGCCCTTGACGGTGGCCATGAGAATCTTGCCCTTGGCTCTGGCGTTTTCCTCTTTTTCGGCCTCGATATAGGGCAGCAGGTAGGCGACGGCCTTTTTCATGACGCGCGCGCTTTTCACGACCTGGGGCAGGAACATCTTGCCGGCACCGAACAGATCACCGACGACGTTCATGCCGTCCATCAACGGCCCTTCGATTACCTGGATGGGACGGTCGAAGTCCTGTCTGGCGGCCTCGGTGTCTTCTTCGACAAAGGCGTCGATGCCTTTGACCAGGGCGTGTTCCAGGCGTTTGGCGACGTCCCATTCGCGCCAGGCGAGGTCCTCGGTTTTATCCCGGCCACGGGCCGCCCCTGCAGCGAACTTGTCGGCGATGGCAAGCAGCCTGTCGGTGGCATCATCCCGGCGGTTCAGGATCACGTCCTCGACGCGCTTGCGCAGTTCTTCCGGCAATTCATCGTAGATGGCCAGCTGGCCGGCGTTGACGATGCCCATATCCATGCCGGCCTGGATGGCGTGATACAGGAACACCGCGTGGATGGCCTCGCGCACCGGGTTGTTACCCCGGAAGGAGAACGACACGTTGCTGACACCGCCCGATATCTTGCAATGCGGCAGGGTCCGTTTGATTTCGCGCGTGGCCTCGATGAAGTCGACACCGTAGTTGTTGTGTTCCTCAATGCCGGTGGCGACAGCGAAGATATTGGGATCGAAAATGATATCTTCCGATGGGAAGCCAACCTGCTCGGTGAGAATTTTATACGCCCGTGTGCAGATCTCGACCTTGCGTGCCCTGGTGTCGGCTTGCCCGGTCTCGTCGAAGGCCATGACGATGATGGCTGCGCCGTACTTGCGGCACAGTTTCGCGTGCTCGATGAAGGCGGCCTCGCCTTCCTTCATGCTGATGGAGTTGACCACGCCCTTGCCCTGAATGCACTTCAGGCCGGCCTCGATAATCGGCCACTTGGAGGAGTCGATCATTACCGGTACCTTGGAGATGTCCGGCTCGCTGGCAATCAGGTTGAGGAAGGTCACCATGGCCTTTTCGCCGTCGAGCATGCCTTCGTCCATGTTGATGTCGATGACCTGGGCGCCGTTTTCCACCTGGTCACGCGCCACGTCCAGCGCCTCGTCGTACTGTTCTTCGAGGATCAGGCGCTTGAACCTGGCCGAGCCGGTGACATTGGTGCGCTCGCCGACGTTGACGAACAGCGAGTCTTCGCGGATGTTGCAGGGTTCCAGGCCCGACAGGCGCAGGGTGAAGTCGTGCTCTATCTTTCTGCGCGGCGGGAACCTGGACACCGCCTCGGCGATTGCCTTGATGTGCGGCGGGGTGGTGCCGCAGCAGCCACCGATGATATTGAGGAAGCCGCTCTCGGCCCACTCGCCGAGTTCCTTTGCCATGTCCTCGGGTGTTTCATCGTACTCGCCGAACTCGTTGGGCAGACCGGCGTTGGGATGGGCATTCACGTAACAGTCGGCGGTGCCGGCCAGTTCCTCGATGTACTGGCGCAACTGTTTGGCGCCCAGGGCGCAGTTGAAACCCAGTGAAACCGGATTGATATGGCGCAGTGAATTGAAAAAGGCCTCTGCCGTCTGGCCGGACAGGGTGCGCCCGGAGGCATCGGTAATGGTGCCGGAGATCATCACCGGGCGTTCGTTGCCGGCGTCCTCGAAATAGCTCTTGACCGCAAAGGCGGCGGCCTTGGCATTCAGGGTATCGAAAATCGTTTCGATCAGGATGATATCGGCACCGCCCTCGACCAGGGCTTTAGTGGCCTCGTAGTAGGTGTCACGCAGCTCATCGAAGGTGACGTTGCGGAACCCCGGGTTGTTGACGTCGGGCGACAGCGAAGCCGTGCGATTGGTCGGACCGAGCACACCGGCCACGAAGCGCGGCCTGTCGTCGCTGCTGAAGGCGTCCGCGGCGGTGCGGGCCAGACGGGCGGATGCATGGTTCAGCTCGTAGACCAGGTCCTCCTGCTGGTAATCGGCCAGCGAGATGGCCGTCGAGTTGAAGGTGTTGGTCTCGATAATATCCGCGCCCGCTTCCAGGTAGGCCTTGTGGATATCGCTGATGATCTGCGGCTGGGTCAGTGACAGCAGGTCGTTGTTGCCTTTCAGATCGCAGGGCCAGTCCCTGAACCGTTCGCCGCGGTAGCCGGCCTCGTCCAGCTTGTAGCGCTGGATCATGGTGCCCATGGCGCCGTCAAGGATGAGAATGCGTTCTTCCAGTAGTTGTTGTAATGTTTTCATGGACTTGGCTTGCTGCTCGAATCACGCCATTGTAACAGCTTTACAGCAGCCGGGAAAAAGCCGGTGCGTCTAGGACTTGCATCTGACCTGCAGAATGGTGCCGTCGACGCCGGTGACCTCGACCTGGGTGCCTACCGGGCAGTCTTCACCGCGTATTTTCCAGGTCGAATCATCGACGTGGATCTTGCCCATGCCATCGACGATCGGCTCGGTGAGGGTGAACAGGCGGCCGACGTACTGTTCGCCGCGGCGGTTCAGCGCCGGCTGGTCGGTGTCGGCGGGCTGGGTACGGAAATACCTGCGCCAGATAATGATGCTGACCACCGACAGCACGGAAAACAGCAACAACTGGTATTCCCAGCCGATGCCCGGCGCCAGATAAACAACGCCGCCGACTACCGCCGCGGCGATGCCCAGCCACAGGAAGAAGGCGCCGGGGGCAAAGACTTCCAGGATGACCAGCGCCGTGGCCAGAATCCACCAGTGCCAGTGACCGAGTTCCTCCAGCGTCATGCAGCACCGCTCTTCTGCCGGGCCAGGGCTTCCTTCGCCAGTTCGGTGATGCCCCCCAGGGCGCCGATCACGCTGGAGGCTTCCAGCGGCATCAGTACCAGTTTTTCGTTCGGTGACATGGCGATACTCTGCAGGGCCTCAACGTACTTGGTGGCAACGAAGTAGTTGATGGCGTTGAGGTCGCCCTGGGCGATGGCCTGCGACACCATGTGGGTGGCCTTGGCTTCTGCCTCGGCCTGGCGTTCGCGTGCCTCGGCCTCGAGGAACGCCGCCTGCCGGCTGCCTTCGGCATCGAGAATGGCCGATTGTTTTTCGCCCTCGGCCTTGAGGATTTCCGCCTGCCGGAAGCCTTCCGCATCGAGGATATTGGCGCGTTTTTCACGCTCGGCCTTCATCTGCCTTGCCATGGCGTCGACCAGGTCGCGTGGTGGTGTGATGTCCTTGATCTCGATACGGGTTACTTTCACGCCCCAGGGCGTGGTGGCGTCGTCGACCACGTGCAGCAGCTGCGCGTTGATCTTGTCACGCTGCGACAGCAGTTCGTCAAGGTCCATGGAGCCCATGACGGTGCGCACGTTGGTCATGGTCAGGTTGAGAATGGCCAGTTCCAGCTGGTTGACCTCATAGGCGGCCTTGGCGGCGTCCAGGACCTGGAAGAACACCACGCCATCGACGGTGACCATGGCATTGTCGCGGGTGATGACTTCCTGCTGGGGCACGTCCATGACACGTTCCATCATGTTCAGCCTGGCGCCGACGCGATCGATGATCGGCGTGATGAGGTTCAGGCCGGGGCGCAGCGTTTTGGTGTAACGGCCGAAACGCTCCACGGTATATTCCATGCCTTGCGGTACCGACTTGACGCCCATGGCCACCAGGGCCACCGCCAGCACCAGTATGAATATTACGAATTCCTGAAAACCGAACATGTATTTTTCTCCTTAATTCACCAGGTCTGCCTTGATCCAGATACTTTCATTATTCCGGCTGTGTGTCGAACTGTAACTACTGATGTCGCTTTGCGACCGCTGTGTCTGTTCCGTGGTCCCACCGATCGGCAGCCATTCACCGAGCCGGCCGCTGATGGTGGTACTGGCGCGCTGGGTGTTGATGTCACCGCCGCGGGTGTTGCTCGGCGACTGCTTGAACGGGCTGACCTGCAGGGTGACCTGTTCCCCGTGGACCCGCGGCCGCACATAAAAACCGGTGGTGACATCCTTGTAGTCGACGCCGCCGACCACGGCGCCCGGCGCGAACCAGCGGGCGCCGGAGAAGTAGGGGATGGACTCGCCGGTTTCGATGTAGCCCTCGCTGCCTGCGGTGACGCGCAGCTGGTGGATGGGGTTGTCCCGCAGGCGCCCACGGGTGCTGATGGTGTTGACGCCGCCGCTGGCGTTGCGCGTGCTGTAACTGATGTCGGCACCGCGTCCGCGCGGCCGGTCGCGGCCCACGCTGAGGCTGCCGTCACCGCCCTGTGCCTGGAACTGGCCACTGACACCCAGTGCCCGCAGGTCGCGGTCGCTGCCCTGGAAGACCGAGATCAACAGCATTTGCGCGGCAACGTCCAGTGACCGGATCATTTCCCTGACCTGTTCCTGCGTGGCTGGCGAGGCGCGCAGGAACAGCTTGAAACCCTGGCCGGTGATGGAGTCATCCGGTCCCAGCATCGGTTTGACGACAGGGATTACGTCTTCCGCTGGCCTGTTCTGCAGTTGAATAGTGGCAATGGTCCCGGCGTGCAGGACGGTTGTCATCAGGGACAGCGCAAACAGCAGTAGAAGATGAATTAGTTTCACAGGGAATATGCTTCAGGTGTCATTGCCACGTTGAGCTTGCAATGAAGTTGGCCCTATATATGCAGCTGTCGCAGCTCTGGATGTGCTTCGCTCCGTTCCCACACCTCGGTGAAAAAATCGGCCTTGCGTTCGGCCATTACCGGGTTGTAGAAGTTGGCTGTACCTTCGAAGCGGTCAGACAGCGGGCGATAGACCAGGCCGCAGTCATCCGCCACCAGAAAGGCCTCGTTGTGGTGGCGGTAATCCGGGTGTGGCTGGCGGATTTCGATCGAGCTGCTCAGCCGGCGGCTCAGCTCGATCAGGCGGTGGCCGCGCTTGATGGCGGTTATGGGGTCCTGCACCAGAATACGGATGCGGGCCTTGCGGTTGCCCAGGCACAGGGCGCCCAGCGCCTGCAGGAAAGGGGCCTGGTCGTAGAGTAGCGCGTCCAGGTCGCGGCTGAATATATCCAGGCTCGCCAGGCATTGCTGCACCATGAGTTCACCGGCGTATTGGCATTCAGCGCGTGTCTGCAGCTCGATTTCAAGGGCAGTTTCACCCAGGCGGAGCTCGGTGAAGCGGCGAAAATTATCTTCATTGCTCATGCTCAAAGGGTACTGTGATGACATGCCGCTGTACAGTTATGGTTAATTTTTACGCAAAACAGCCGTTAGTGTTTTTAGTCGCATGCGCAGGATGTTCAGGGAATCAGCACATGTGCATGTATTATAAGGAAAATCAGGTAATCCAGGCGTCTTCCGCCTGGTACTTCTTGTCGCTCCCGCCCACATCGGATCGGACTGGTGTGCCGTGCCGTGCTTTACGGTTCGTCACTGGCCGTCAGCCGGTTTCCATCCACCGTCGGCGCCGAGCCGGGGAACTCACATGCGCATAAGGGAAGGCGTGGCCTGTTTGCCGCGTTACGTGGACACAGTATTAAGAACATCGTTTACGGTTAAGTCGGTTTTGCTGGCCGCTGGTGCGGCGCTTTCGGGCTGGTGGTTGATGACACTGGCCTATCAGCAGGGACTGCTGACGCTGCTGGCAATTGCCGGCTTGTTTGGTCTGGCGGTCGCCTGGTTGAAACGCCGTGTGGTCGCCTTGCACGAGATCGTGGACGGCTATGCCCAGCGCCTGGGTTTACAGGTTCCGGGCGGGGAAGGGGCCGATCCGCTGGCTGCGCTGAAGGGCCGCCTGCAGCGTTTCAGCGAAGAAATCATCGCCGAGACCTCGGCACTGGAATACCAGGCACAGCACGACAGTCTGACGGGGCTGCCCAACCGTTCGCTGCTGTTCGAACGCCTGGAAGAAGAGCTGGAGAATGCGCGTCAGCACATTGAACCACTGGCGCTGTTCATTATGGATCTCGATCAGTTCAAGGAGGTCAACGATACCCTGGGGCACCAGGTGGGTGACCGGCTGCTGCAGGAGGTCGGCCGACGCCTGGTATCGGTATTGCGCCGAAGTGATACCGTCGCCCGCCTCGGCGGTGACGAGTTCGCCATCCTGCTGCCGGGCGCTGATGTCCAGCACAGCAAGGCCATCTGCCGCAAGATTCTGGCGGCCCTGGACCGTCCCATCAAGGTGGAGAATCTCAACCTGCGCGCGGGCATCAGTATTGGTGTCGCCCAGTGTCCAGACCACGGCCAGGATGCCAGCCTGCTGATGCGCTATGCCGATATCGCCATGTACGAGGCCAAGCGCAAGCACAAGGGCTTTGCATTCTACACACCGGGCAGTGACGAGCATTCCATCAGCCGCCTGGGTCTGTCGGGCGAGTTGCGTGATGCCATTTCCGACAACCAGCTGATGCTGGAATACCAGCCGATGGTGGATTTCAGGAGCGGGCGGATTTTCTGCGCCGAGGCGCTGGTGCGCTGGCAGCATCCGAAAATCGGCCTGGTGCCACCGGAAGAATTTATCCCGTCGGCCGAACAGACCGGCGTTATCAGGCCGTTGACACTGTGGGTTATCGACCAGGCGCTGAGCCAGGCCAAGCGCTGGGCACGTATCGGCCTGGATATGCGTATCAGTATCAACCTGTCGGTGCGCAGCCTGCAGGACCGGCAGTTACCCGGACAGGTACAGCAACTGGTTGACCGACACCAGGTTAATCCCGACCGGGTTATCCTGGAAATTACCGAGAGCGCCATTATGTCCGATCCCCTGACAGCGCGCCGGGTCATGCGCCGCTTATCCAATATGGGCTTCCATCTGTCGATCGACGATTTCGGTACCGGCTACTCGTCGCTGGCCTACCTGAAACAGCTGCCGGTCGACGAGATCAAAATCGACAAGTCGTTCGTGACGCGGATGGACCAGGATGAAAATGACGCTGTTATTGTGCGAGCAACCATTGACCTGGCACATAACCTGGGATTGAAAGTCGTAGCCGAGGGGGTCGAAAGCACCGATGTCTGGGACCTGCTGGAAATGCTCGGTTGTGATATCGCCCAGGGCTATTTTATCCGCCGCCCGCTGGACTCGGCGGAACTGACCGAGTGGATCCGTTCCAGGAGCTGGTCAGAGGAACACTGGGTCACACCGGCGCAGGTGCTGAACTGACAACATAACAGGGGGGCGGATTTAAAATCTGTCCCTGTCTCAGGGTATCGAGGTACTAGATCGCCTTCGCCTGCTCTGTGGCATTGCCGATATAGCCGGCCGGTGTCATTGCCGCAAGTCGCTGTTTCGCCTCTTCGGGAATATCCAGGCCGGCGATAAAGGCCTGTAACGATTCAGCGCTGATACCCTTGCCGCGTGTCAACTCCTTGAGTTTTTCGTAGGGCTGTTCCACGCCATATCGGCGCATCACGGTCTGTACCGCTTCCGCCAGCACTTCCCAGGTGGCGTCAAGGTCTTCCTGCAGGCGCACCGGGTTGGCTTCCAGCTTGCTGATACCGCGCAGCAGCGAGTCACTGGCTATGACCGAGTGGGCCACGCCCACGCCCAGGTTGCGCAATACCGTGGAGTCGGTGAGGTCGCGCTGCCAGCGTGAAATCGGCAGTTTCATGGCGAGGTGATCGAATATCGCGTTGGCCAGGCCAAAGTTACCCTCGGCATTTTCGAAGTCGATCGGGTTGACCTTGTGCGGCATGGTCGAGGAACCGACTTCACCGGCTACCGTCTTCTGCTTGAAATAACCCAGTGAAATGTAGCCCCAGACATCACGGGCAAAATCGATCAGCACCACGTTGAAACGGGCGATAGCGTCGAACAGCTCGGCGATATAGTCGTGCGGTTCGATCTGGATGGTATAGCTGTTCCAGTCCAGTCCCAGGTCAGTGACGAACTGTTGTGCGAACGCCGGCCAGTCGAGGTCGGGGTAGGCCGCCAGGTGAGCATTGTAATTGCCGACGGCACCGTTGATTTTACCCATCAGCCGTACGGCCGCGACCTGGTCACGCTGACGACGCAGGCGGTGCACGACGTTGGCCATTTCCTTGCCCAGGGTGGTGGGCGAGGCCGGCTGGCCGTGGGTGCGTGACAGCATGGGCAGTTCGGCCGTCCGGTGAGCGAGTCCGGTGATCGACTGGATGACCTCGTCCAGTTGCGGCAGCACTATCTGGCCGCGCGCTTCGCGCAACATCAGCGCATAAGCCAGGTTGTTGATATCTTCCGAGGTGCAGGCGAAGTGGATAAATTCGCCTATTGTTTCAAGTTCCTCGTTGCCGGCGATTTTTTCCTTGAGAAAGTATTCCACCGCCTTGACGTCGTGATTGGTGGTGCGCTCGATATTTTTAACGCGCTGCGCATCCTCTTCGCTGAATTTTTCGACAATACCGTCGAGTATGCCGTTGGCATGATCGCTCAGAGCGCTCACTTCGGGGATGCCCGGGTGTGCCGCCAGCGCCTGCAACCAGCGCACCTCGACCAGCACGCGGTGACGGATCAGGCCGTACTCGCTGAAGATGGGCCGCAGGTTTTCAGTTTTGCGGCCGTAACGTCCGTCAACCGGTGATACTGCCGTGAGTGAGTTCAGGTCCATAGTCGTATCCGTTCAGAGTGACTGCATGGGGACAGGTTTGAAATCTGTCCCCGTTATTTGATCAGGCCGCCAGTTGCCGCAGAACATACTGCAGGATACCGCCATGGCGGTAGTACTCGACTTCCTGCGGGGTGTCGATACGCACGCGCACGCGGAAGGTTTTCTCGCTGCCATCCTCGTCCATGGCGCGGACCGTGACCTGGTCAGCGGAACCGTCGCCCAGTCCCTCGATGGCAAATACCTCGCGGCCGGATAATCCCAGTGATTCGGCCGTATCACCTTCGTTGTACTGCAGGGGCAGTACGCCCATGCACACCAGGTTGGTGCGGTGGATGCGCTCGTAACTTTCGGCAATCACGGCGCGCACACCCAGCAGGCGGGGCCCCTTGGCCGCCCAGTCGCGCGACGACCCGGATCCGTATTCCTTGCCGGCGAGCACCACCAGTGGCACGTTTTCTTCCCGGTAGCGCATGGCGGCATCGTAGATGCTCATTTGCTCTCCGTCGGGCAGGTGCACAGTGACCCCGCCCTCGGTGCCGGGCGCCAGCTGGTTGCGCAGGCGGATATTGGCGAAGGTGCCGCGCATCATGACCTCGTGATTACCACGGCGCGACCCGAGCGAGTTGAAGTCGGCGGGTTGTACACCGTTGTCCAGCAGGTATTTGCCCGCCGGGCTGTCGGGCTTGATGGCGCCCGCGGGTGAAATGTGATCGGTGGTTACCGAATCGCCCAGCCTGGCCAGCACCCGTGCGCCGCCGATGTCGGTGACGTCACCCGGTTCCAGGCTCATGTTCTCGAAATACGGCGGGTTCTGGATATAGGTTGAATCGGCACGCCAGTCGAACAGTTGCTGGGCGGGCGCCTCGAGTGCCCGCCAGCGGTCGGCGCCGGCGAATACATCCTGGTAGACGCCGGTAAATTCACCGCGATCGACACTGCTGTGCACGGCATCGCTGATTTCCTTCTGGCTGGGCCAGATGTCTTTCAGGAACACGTCGTTGCCGTCTGCATCCTGGCCGATGGGCTGCTTGTACAAGTCGATATCCATGCTGCCGGCAATGGCATAGGCGACCACCAGGGGCGGTGAGGCCAGGTAGTTCATACGGACCTCGGCGTGTACCCGTCCTTCAAAGTTGCGGTTGCCGGACAACACCGAGCACGCCGACAGGTTACCCTCGGCAATGGCATTGGAAACCGGTTCCGGCAACGGTCCGGAGTTGCCGATGCAGGTGGCACAGCCGTAGCCGACGATATAGAAACCGAGTTGCTCGAGGTCGTCGAGCAGGCCGGCCTTCTGCAGGTACTCGGTGACCACCTGCGATCCGGGCGCCAGCGATGTTTTTACCCACGGCTTGACCTTGAGGCCCTTCTCGACCGCCTTGCGGGCTACCAGGCCGGCGCCCAGCATGACCGAGGGGTTGGACGTATTGGTGCAGGAAGTGATCGAGGCGATCACCACGGCACCGTCGTCCAGTTCAAAGTCCTGACCATCGATGTTGCCTTTTGCCGGCTTGCTGGCGAGGTTGCGTTCCTTCTTGAGGGCGTCCAGCGCAGTCGTGAAAGACTGTTTGGATGTCGACAGCGCAATGCGGTCCTGCGGGCGCTTGGGACCGGCAATGCTCGGCACCACGGTCGCCATGTCGAGCTCCACCACGCTGGTGTAGTCGGCATCCGCCTGGCCGGGCATCCGGAACATGCCCTGTTCACGGGCGTATGCTTCCACCAGGGCGATCTGGTCTTCATCACGACCGGACAGGTGCAGGTAGTCCAGGGTCTCGCTGTCGATCGGGAAAATGCCGCAGGTGGCGCCGTACTCGGGGGCCATGTTGGCCAGCGTGGCGCGGTCCGCCAGCGACAGGTGATCGAGGCCGTCACCGAAAAACTCGACGAACTTGCCGACCACGCCATGCCGGCGCAGCATTTCGACGACTACCAGTACCAGGTCGGTGGCGGTGGCGCCTTCGGGCAACTGGCCGCTGAGTTTGAAGCCGACGACCTGAGGAATCAGCATGGAGACCGGCTGACCGAGCATCGCCGCTTCGGCTTCGATTCCGCCCACACCCCAGCCGAGCACGCCCAGGCCGTTGATCATGGTGGTATGCGAATCGGTGCCGACCAGCGTGTCCGGGTAGGCCTGCAGCACGCCGCTGTTTTCCTGGGCGAATACCACGCGCGCCAGGTATTCCAGGTTGACCTGGTGGACGATACCGGTATCCGGTGGTACTACCTTGAAATTGGAGAACGCATTCTGGCCCCATTTCAGGAAGCCGTAGCGTTCCTGGTTACGCTGGTATTCGATTTTGGCGTTGAGGTCGATGGCGCCCGGGTTGCCGAAACTGTCGATCTGCACCGAATGGTCGATGACCAGTTCGGCGGGTTGCAGCGGGTTGATTTTTTCCGGGTCGCCGCCCAGCGCCTTCATGGCGTCGCGCATGGCGGCGAGGTCGACCACGGCCGGGACACCGGTGAAGTCCTGCATCAGTACGCGCGCGGGGCGGTAGGCGATTTCCTGGCTGGGTTCAGCCCCGGAGTTCCAGTTGATCAGGGCATCGATGTCGTCACGGGTGACCGTTTTGTCGTCCTCGAAACGCAGCAGGTTTTCGAGCAGAACCTTGAGCGAGTAGGGGAGCCGGGAAACGTCTGTTTCCAGCGCGGGCAGGCGGTAGATTTCGTAGTCTTTGCCGCCGACCGATAAAACGCTGCGGGTTGAAAAACTGTTGCTCATTCAAAGCTCCTGAAAACCGGTCAAAAGGAAGCGCGCCATTATGATCGATTTGAAAACGGCTGGGTAG
>CBEUNK010000001.1:0-62525 GCA_965544455.1 uncultured Thiogranum sp. | reverse complement strand
AGTCGATATGATCCTGCTCGCGTTCCATGAGCGTGTCGATCAGCGCGGCTTTCTGTACATTGCAGGAACTGGTTCCCAGGAAGGCCGCAAAATCGAAAACCCGTACCGGTTCACCCCGGTGCCTGACAATACCCAGGGAACCCGTTCCCCGGAAAGGGTCCGGCTGGATCTCACGGTCATCCTGTTCAACCGACAGGACCTTGTCCAGGTTAATCGCATACAAGCCATTGCCTACCCAGAAAGTAAACGCGTTCAGCGTATCGGCCATACTTGAGGTTGGATCGGATACAGCCCACTGGCTCATGCCTGCAGTCCCTTGAACAGAAATAGTCCCCGGGGTTATCGGCCGCAACGCGCCAGGATTTACCCGCCCCCCCTGGAAGGCCATCGAACAGTCGTGCGGTGGTTGAAAAGCGGTGGCTTTGCTAGTATGCGCAGGCGGTCTCCTGTCCCGGTAGCTCAGCTGGATAGAGCAAGCGCCTCCTAAGCGCTAGGTCGGAGGTTCGACTCCTCTCCGGGACGCCAATATATCAAGGGCGCTTACCGCCCACCGAACTGACACTGGCGAAAAATACATTGATTGTAGGAGCGGCCCCCTGGCCGCGATAAGCATAAATGAGTAATCGCGGCCAGGGGGCCGCTCCTGCACAGAAGGTGGCGAGTATTACCCCGTTTCTCTCAATAGCGGAGATTGGCCAGGGACCTGCCTCACCCGGGCTCAGGTCTTGCGTTTTACCTCGATGACATTCGGCAACTGTCCGATGCGGCTGAGTATCCGGCTGAGCTGGCCGATATCGGTGACCTCGATATGCAACTCCATGCGGGCAATCAAGTCTTTCTTGTCGGTATGGGTATTGATACCCATGACATTCACCTGGTCATTGGCCAACAGGGCCGATACATCGCGCAGCAGCCCGGGCCGGTCGTAGGCCTGCAGCTGAATATCCACCGGGAAGACCCGGTCCGGCAGCGCCCCCCATTCGACGTCGATCAGGCGATTGCGGTCCTCGTCCTTCAGTCGCAGCACATTGGCGCAGTCACGACGGTGGATGGTGACGCCACGGCCACGGGTTATGTAGCCGACAATCGCGTCGTTGGGTACCGGACTGCAGCAACGCGCCGCATTGGTCAGCAGATTTCCGACACCCAGGATGCTGAAGTCCCTGGGCGCCGGTGCCGGCCGTGCCCGGCGGCTCGGTACGTTCAGCGATTCCTGGTCCTCGGTTTTGCTCAGGCTCAGTACCGTACCGACTACCTGGCCGGTTTGCAGGTCACCGCGCCCCAGAGCCGCCATCAGGCTGTCGATATCCTGAAAATTCAGTTTTGCAGCGACCTCGTCCAGATGACCATCGGACAGGCCCAGGCGGTGCAACTCGCGCTCCAGTGAATGGCGTCCCGCGGTAATATTGATATCCCGGTCCTGTTGCTTGAACCAGTGTCGTACCTTGGCGCGTGCGCGCGAGGTTTTCAGGTAACCCAGGTGGGGATTGAGCCAGTCACGACTGGGTGAAGCATGACGTGCGGTCAGTACCTCCACCTGCTGACCGGATGACAGTTCGTACGACAAAGGCACGATGCGACCGTTTACCTTGACACCCCGGCAACGATGCCCGACGTCGGTATGAATATGGTAGGCGAAATCCAGCGCCGTGGCGCCTGCCGGCATATCAACCACATTGCCATGCGGCGTCAGCACATAGACGCGCTCCTCGACCGACTCGGATTTGAAACGATCGACAAACTCATCGGCGGACGGTTCCTCGTCTTTCCATTCGAGCAACTGGCGCAACCAGGCTATTTTCTCTTCGAAGCCCGCGTCGTAACGCGCACCCTCCTTGTAGCGCCAGTGCGCGGCGATGCCGAGCTCGGCGTGCTCGTGCATTTCGCGCGTGCGTATCTGCACTTCCACGGCCTTGCCTTCCGGGCCGATAACTGCGGTATGCAGTGAACGGTAGTTATTCGCCTTCGGGTTAGCGATATAGTCATCGAATTCGTGCGGTACGTGGTGCCAGAGCCCGTGCACAATGCCGAGTACGGTGTAACAGTCGCCCAGCCTGTCGACCAGCACCCGCACCGCCTGCACGTCGAATATTTCGTGGAAATCGACATTCTTGCGGCGCATTTTTCGCCAGATGCTGTAAATATGCTTTGGGCGGCCGGTTATTTCAGCATCGACACCAGCCTGTTCGAATGATTTGCGCAACTGCTGTTTGACCTGCTCGATATGGCTTTCGCGGTCGATACGCCGCCCATCCAGCAATGAAGCGATATGGTGGTAGGCGTCCGGATCAAGATAGCGCAGCGCCAGGTCCTCAAGCTCCCACTTGACCTGCCAGATACCCAGGCGGTTGGCCAGGGGTGCATAGATTTCGAGCGTTTCACGCGAGATGCGCCGTTGACGCACCTCGTCGAGGTAGCGCAGGGTGCGCATGTTGTGCAGCCGGTCGGACAGCTTGATCAGTACCACGCGCACATCTTCGGCCATGGCCAGCAGCAGCTTGCGCACGCTTTCGGCCTGCTGCGAGGCGCGGGCCGTTTTACCACTTGCCGGTTCGCGCATCTCGCCCAGGTGGCCCATCTTGGTTACGCCATCCACCAGCGAGGCCACGCCGGCACCAAACCCCTGGCTGATATCGTCAAGCGTGATGTCGGTATCTTCCACCACGTCATGCAACAACGCGGCGGCGACGGACTCGGGATCCAGGTTCAGGTGGTGGACAATCTCGGCCACGGCCAGGCAATGGGTCAGGTAGGGCTCACCGGAGGCGCGCGCCTGGCCGAGGTGCGCGTCGCGGGCACACTCCAGCGCCTGCCTGATCAATTGCTGACCGGCATTGTCACGCCCGTCAGCGACGACCTGTAACCAGGCCTCGAGATCGGGTGCCTGCCCATCGGCGGGCGTGTGTGTTTCAGCGCGTGCAACCATATAAACAGTTTAGTCGCAGGCTGCCGGCGAAGCTATGGCTTCTTCTGTGCCGGCGAGGCGGCCAGGTCGGCCTGCAGGGTAGCAAACAGCTCGCCGAGCGCCTGCTGCATGGTACCGGCAGTGGCGTGCATCTGCCGGCTGCTGCCGGCTTGCCGGTGTTCGTAGGTGCGGGTCCACAATACCGTGTCGGCTGCACCGGATGACAGCGTGGCCTGCATGGCAACCTCGACATCGGCGGACTGCCCGTTCAACACCTGCTCGAACTTCAGCAGACGCAGCTGCAAACGGTAGGCTGCCGCGGTGGTTACGGCGGTGTCGACCACCCTGTCCGCAACGCCGCTGTCACGCAAATAGGAAAGCAGCGCCTGGTGCAGCAGGCGGGGTGGCTGATCCACCCAGAACTCGTAATGATAGCGCTGCAGTTGCAGGGGGTGATCGCGGTCGCTGTACAACACCGCGCGACCGCTGCGCAGGGGATCGGCCTGGACATAGTCGACCGCCAGGCCGCCGTGCAACGCCGGTTTTACCAGCGTTTGCACCGGCCGGATGCGTTCGAGACGGTAGAAGCGGTCTTCGGGTACCGGCTCTGTCGACACGCAGCCGCCGACAAGTAAAAACAGCAACAGCAATCCGATGGTTTTATTCACGTCGGACCCCCTTGTCGCGCGGGGCGCTGGTACCCAGCAGACGGCCTGGGTTTTCCCGGATCTGGCGGCTGAACTCGCTCATGTTGCGGCTGGTGCTGTCGAGGTTCTGCAGGATGCCGTCGCTGTAGCGTGCTACCTGTTGCAGGACACGCCGCAGGTCGGTCACCGCCTGCTGTAATTCCGGCTGACTTTGCGTGACCAGGCCGTCGAGGTTGCCGATCAGGTGCAGGGCATCACGCTTGACCTCCAGCAGGCCCTGGCTCAACGCCTGGAAATCCGTGGCGGTTTGGTCAATGTTGTTCAGTATACGCCGCGCCTGGGTCTCGGTTTCGGCATTCAGCACGCCCGACAGGTGGGTGGCGCTGCTGTCGAGTTTCGCCACCAGTTTCTCGACCCCATCGAGGATCACCGGCAGGCGGTTTTCCAGTTCGCCGCCGACCTGCTGCACGGAACGGTTAAGGCTCTCGAGCAAGGGCCGGATAGCGTGCTCGCTCAAGTCGCCAATGTCACCGGCCAGCTCACCCACGGTCGCAAACAGGTCCACACCCTGCTCGCCTTTCAGCAGGCCGCCCGGTTCCACGAAGGTGGCACTCTGCCCTTCGGAAATATTGACCACCGTGTCTGCCAGCAGCCCCTCGGAATAGATACGGGCGATGCTGTCGTCCGGTATCTGCCAGCCCGGCTGCAGCTGCAATTCGACCCGGTAGCGCATACCCTCCGTGGTACGTTGCGGCTCGATCGCCGACACGTGTCCCAGGGTGTAACCCTCGTAGGTCACCAGCGTGCCCGGTGAGACACCGGCGACATTGTGATAACGGGTGTAGTAGACCTCGCGGTCACCCACACCGCTGACCAGGTGGTACAAGGCGAACAGCAGCACGGCCAGGCCGGCCAGGACGAACAGGCCGACGGCGAAATAATTGATCGTCTCGCGCCTCATGATCTGTGGCCCATGTTGGCGGTGAGGCGGTGCAGGTATTCGTCGGCATCGACCTGCTGTTCTTCCGCTGTGCGCGAGAGCAGGTTTCTCACCCGTTGAATATCGGAGTTGCGCACCTCGTCGACGGTGCCGACCATCAGGATTCGTCCGTGGTCGAGCACGGTAATACGATCGGCGATGGCGAAGGCGCTTTCAAGTTCGTGCGTCACGACCACAATGGACACCTGCATGGCGTCGCGGATCCGCAGAATCAGGTTATCCAGATCAGCCGCCACTACCGGGTCGAGCCCCGCCGAGGGTTCATCGAAAAACAACAGGCTGGGGTCCATGACCAGGGCGCGTGCCAGTGCCGCACGTTTGAGCATGCCACCCGACAACTGGGACGGCATCAGGTGCTCGAAACCGGCCAGATTGACCACTTCCAGTTTCATGCGACTCATGATGCGCATGGTATTCTCGTCCAGGCGCGTATGCTCGCGTAACGGCATGCACACATTTTCACCCACTGTCATGGAGTTGAACAGTGCCCCACCCTGGAAGGACACGCCCATTTTCCTGCGCAGTGCCATCCACTCACGGCCGCTCAACGTGCTGGTATCGCTCCCGAACAAACGGATAATGCCGCTGTCCGGCCGGTGCAGACCGAGCAGGTAGCGCAACAGGGTCGACTTGCCCGAACCACTGCCGCCCATGATGACCATGATCTCGCCATCGCCGACATCCAGCGACACACGGTCCAGCACTTTCTGCCGACCATAGTAGGTCACGAGGTTTTCCACCTCGATAACGGGACGATCTGTCTGTTGCGCCGATACTGTCATTACAGGATCAGATAAAAAGTGAAAACCATGTCGGCGACCACGATGGCACTGATACACAACACCACCGAGCGGGTGGTGGCACGTCCGAGCCCCTCGGCACCGCCACTGGCGTTAAAACCGTTACCGGTCGCCACCAGGGTCAGCAACACACCGAACACCAGGCTCTTGGACAGACCCTGCCAGATGTCGGCGGGTTCCAGCACGCTCAGTACCCGCTCAAAATAGGTGCCGAGACTGATGTGCAGTTCCATGATGGAAATTACCCCGCCTCCCAGGATCGCCATCGAATTGGACAGTATGGTCAGCGTCGGCATCATCACCAGCATGGCCACCAGGATCGGCGCCACCAGGTAGCGCACCGGCGCCACACCCATGACCCGCAGGGCATCGATTTCCTGGGCCATCTGCATGGTCCCGATACGCGCGGCAATCGCCGAACCGGATCGACCGGCAACGACGATACCGGCAATCAATACGCCGAACTCACGCGTGACCGAGGTGGCAATACCGGTAATCACCTGTGACTCCGCGCCGAAGTCGCGCAGGGTATAAATGCCCTGCATGGCCATCATGGCGCCGTTGGCAAAGGCCAGGATCGCCAGCACCGGAATGGCCAGCACGCCGATTTCCATCATTTCCTTGACCATCGCCTGCGAGCGCACCGGTTGCTGCCACCAGCGACCGAGCACCAGCCAGAACAGGCTTTCACCCAGCAGCAATGCACCGTAACCGAAATCCTCGACGCCGCTGACGAACTGCCGCCCGATACGTTCGCTGAAACCGCGAAAGCCGCCGGCCTGAATTTCAGTCGCCATTGGTGAGCCGCTCTTCCAGCGATGCGTAGATACGGAACACCTGGTCGAGCCGGGCCAGCCGCAGCACGCTCATGGCCGCCTCGCTGACGCCGATCAGGCCGAACTCGAGATTATTCGAGCGGGCGTACTGAAAGCCCTCCACCAGGCTGGCGACCCCGGAACTGTCGATATAGTCCACGGCCGACAGGTCGACCATAACGTGTTTCATCTTCTTCAGACTGTTGAGGATTACCTTGCGTGCGTCCGGTGACTTGCTGAGGTCGACTTCGCCGTTCAGCAGTACAACGGAAAAACCCTGCTTTTCTTCCACTGGAAATGGCATATCCGCCTCCTAGGCTTCGACCAGCTTTTTCATTTGAAACAGGTTGCCACCGCCTTCAGGGGGCTCCAGAAAACCACACTCGTCCATCAGGCAACCGATCAGGTGTACACCCAGCCCACCCGGCCGGACATCATCCAGGTCACGCGAGCAGACCTTTTCGACATCGACACAGCGGGCGTAGTCGCGCAGCTGGAAGACCAGCGCCCCGGGTTCTCTACTGACTCTGACATCGATACGACCGTTGGGATCCATCTTGTAGCCGTGTTGAATGATATTCATACAGGCCTCGTTCACCGCCAGTACCACTGCGTCGGTGGCCGCGGCGTCCAGCCCGGCCATATCAGCCGCGTCACGAATCACGCAGCGCAACAGTTTCAGCCGGCTGGGCCTGGAACAGAAGCTCAGTAAGACCAGCTCGTCATCACAGGCCATGCTGTTTGCTTCCCTCGATAATCACCAGTGTCAGATCGTCCTCAACAACGCCACCGGCGTCCAGTACGGCATCGGCAATTGCCTGGGTCCGCGCCTCAAGGGGCAAATGCGCATATTCCTTGAGCAGGCGGAGCAGCCCGGTCATTTCCAGCCGACCCTCGCCCAGCCGGGCTTCCAGCAGGCCGTCTGTATAAAGGTATAGACAACCCCCCTCTAATGCGAAAGTTTCATTGGGAAAAACACTGTCGGCGTCGATGCCCAGGGGGGGCGCCTTGGCGGGATACTCGCCGATCAGGGCCGCACAGCCCATGTGCAGGGCCGGCAGGTGGCCGGCGTTGGCCAGCACCACTTCACCGCTGGCAGGTTCGACCACCCCGGCCAGCATGGTCACGAACATGCCGCGTATCGCGGTCTCGGCAATTTCCCGGTTCAGCATGGCAAGCAGTTTACCCGGGTCATGGATACCCTTGCCCAGGCAGCGGAACAGGCTGGCGGTCTTGGCCATCAACAGCGCAGCGTGCATACCCTTGCCCGAAACATCGGCCAGGCAGAAGGCAAGCCGGCCGTCCGCCAGCTGATAGTAGTCATAGAAATCACCGGAAACCGCCTTGGCGGACAGATTGATGCCCGTTGCACCGCCAACGCGGACGCCATGACAGGGTAACAGGCTTTTCTGCACTTCACGCGCCAACTCCAGTTCGCGGCGCAATTCCTCGGCGATCCGGTCGCGCTCGGCGAGTGTCTGTTCAAGACGCCAGGTCAGCTCCTGGTAGCTGAGGTTTTCTTCCGCCAGGCGCAGGTTGGCCTCACGCAGCACAGCGTCGAACTGTATCTGTTCGCCCACCCGCATGCCCATGGCGCTGGCGGCCTCGGCCACCGATTCCGCCACGCTCTGCAACAGGTAATCGGTATGTTCAGGAGTGGCCTCGAAATAGTTCTTCAGCAGTGAACGGGTACGCTGGATCGCCAGCCGCTTGTCATCACTGCGATAAACCGCCGCCATCCAGTCGGCACACGTTGCCACGCGGCAGAGCATGACATCCTGCGGGTCGGCATCCTCGGGGGGACCGTCGTGGTGGTAGCCCATGGCCGATGCCAGCTCGGGCGGCAGTCCCCAGCTGGTGGCCAGCAGCAGGCCAACTTCGTCGTGCGTGGTATGAAACAGGTCGATTTCCAGGTCACGCCGCTGTTCCGGCGTTGCCTGCGACAGGGTCTGCCAGTGCTGAACGCGGTCGGGCATCAGGTACAGCATGACCAGCAGGCCGAAATCCTGCAGCAGGCCGGCGGTGAAACACTCGTCGGCATCCAGGCCGGCGAGGCTCGCCAGGCTGCGCGCGCTGACCGCACGCCGCAGGGCATCCTCCCAGTAGGCATCGATGTCGAAACCCGGGATGGAGTCCGAGCGCAGGGCATCACGCATGGAGATACACAGCACCAGGTTGCGCAAGGCACGGTTCCCCAGGACAGTCACCGCGCGGGCTACCGACCTGACCTGGCTGACCAGGCCGAAAAAGGCTGAATTGGCAATGCGCAACAGTTCCGCGGTCAGGACCGGGTCGTTGGCGACGATTCCGCCCAGGTCACGGCTGTCGACACCGCTTTTCGAGCAGGCCTGCACAATACGAATGGCGTCCTTGGGCGGTGCCGGCAAATCCGACGGCTTGACCTCAAGGGTGGCTGTGGCGGCTTCTTCCATAAGCTGTTGATTGTGCGTCCTGGGCGTAACGGGCTTACCCTACCCCGGGCATAGCGGCAGTTTTGCCGTCTTCTACAGCCACTTTATCTCAAATTTTCATACTATTAGGGGCTAAATCAGTGACTGGAGGGTGGTCGGGAATTGTTCGGCGGCTTCCTCGAAGGCGAAAAACAGTTCGTCTTCCTGCAGCCCGATCACATCGAGGAGTGCCTGGGAGATCTGGATATCGGCCTTGGGCGACCCCATGAAATTGCCCTGCTCCGACTCGTTCACCAGGTGATTGGCCAGGTAGAGGATATGCGCCTCGATGCCGGCTTCGACGGCACGTTCCGGCTGGTGGTGCCACTGGATAGCTTCGATCAGCACTTCCGGTAACTGCCACTGCTCCATCATGTGGGCCGCCACGCTGGCATGACTGAAGTGAAAGCGCTCCAGTTCGGCCTGGTAAAGCACTTCCTCGTCGCCGTCGGCTACCAACAGGATGTCACGCATGGCGTCAGGTCGCTGGTTATAGAGCACCAGGCTGCCGAGGTCGTGCATCAGGCCCGCCACGAACAGGCGTTCCGGGTGCAGCACGTTGGCCCGCGTGGCCAGCGCGCGCGCCAGCAGGCCCGTGTAAACACTGTGACGCCAGAAGGTCTCCATCCTGACCAGCTCATTGGGAATACAGGTGAACGACTTGACGGCGGAGATCGATAACACCAGCTGGTACAGCTCGGCATTGCCGACAATGGTAACTGCGCGGCTGACCGTATCGATTTTGCGGCTGAAACTGTAGAACGAACTGTTGGCCATGCGCAACAGGCGCGCCGTCAGGTTGGGATCGACGCTGACCACGTTGGCAATTTCCCTGGCCCCGGTGGTCGGCAGGTGAATCAGTTCGAACAGGCGCATGCAGACATCCGGTGGCGACACCAGGCCTTCGACGTCGTCCAGCAGGGCGACAATGGAGTCTTTCTGTGTCTGGCTGGCCAGCGGTGAATTTTGCGTAATCATGGGCGTATCTACCGGTTTTCGTTACATCTGTTAACGACCCGTAAAGGCAAAACTGGAGAACACCGCAATCACTTTTTTGCCGAGCTGATCACATAATCCGGTATTGCGTTGTGCTATCAATAAGTCCTGGACGATAACCATTTACATAACCGAAACCACTGGTGCAGCCATGTCAGATACCGCCAAGAGAAATGTTGTCAGCCTGGACGATTACGGGCAAATGCGGCGAGGGCTCGGGAACGGCCCCGGAACCAAGGCATTAAGTGAAATACGCAAACTCGCTGGCAGCCGCCTGCAGCACCACGTCGGGCGCATGATGGAAAAAATCGACGACGCCCTGTTTGCCCGTGCCGAAAAGGCCGAAAGCAACACGGTGCAGACCCAGTACTTCGATGCCATGCGCGAGCTGCGCATTATCCGCAAGGATATCGAGGAAGATTTCATCCAGGGATTCGAAAGCCGCTTCAACCAGGGCGTACCCCGCCAGGTGCAGAGTGGCGAAGCTTTCAGCCTGAACTTTGAAGACGACGCATCGCTGGGGCTGGTGGACAAGAACGACATGGAAGAAGACCTGGCCATCTCCAATATGGTCAACAAGATTCGCGGCACCTGTACCCAGTCACTCTATTCGCTGGACAAGCGCATCGGGTTCCTGATCAGCGACCCGGACCTGGAGCGCTGGCATAATCCGCTCGGCCCCGAAGCACTTTGTAACGCCTTCCGTGATGCTGCCAAGCGGATCGAAACCGGTCTTGAAATCCGCCTGGTTATCTTCAAGCTGTTCGACCAGCACGTCGTCTGCCACATGGACGAGTTATACAAGGAACTCAACCAGCACCTGGTGAAACTCGGCGTACTGCCGGAAATCCGCACCACGGTGCGCAAGTCCAGCCACCCCGTGCCGCGTCCGCAGGCCACCTATATGCCTGAATCCGGCGACGAACAGTCTACCGGCTACGAGTCGGTCGATTACGGGCAGGGTGTACCAGCGGACCACGGCGGCCCGTTTTTCCAGACCGGCATACCTGGTGGCGGCTACCCGGGCGGCGCCCAGGCCTCGATCAGCGCCCTGACCTTCCTGCAACAGGGCGGCGTTGCCGCGGCCAATGACCAGGGTGCCGGCTTTACCGTCGATCCCTCGGCGCTGGCTTCCGGTCAGGTGAATATCCTGCACGGTATCAAGGCTTCCCCACTTGTCCAGGACCTGGGTAAATCCGGTGACATGACCATCGACATTGTCGCCATGCTGTTCGACTACATCCTGGACGACCGCAACATCCCGGATGCCATGCGAGCCCTCATCGGCCGCCTGCAGATCCCGGTACTCAAGGTGGCCTTGCTGGAACGCGAATTCTTCACGCGCAAGTCGCACCCGGCGCGCCAGCTGCTGAACCGCCTGGCGGACACGGCAGTCGGCTGGGACGAACAGCAGGGCAACGATGATCCGGTGTTCCGTAAAGTAGAAGCTGTCGTACAAACCATTCTTGATGAGTTCGAGGACGACAGCCGCCTGTTCGAATCCCTGCTCGAAGACCTTGACGGCTTCCTGCAACAGGAACAGGAACGTGCGGAGGTCCGCGCCGAGCGCTCGGCCAAGGTCATGGAAGGCCAGGAGCGCCTGGAGGTTGCCAAGTCGACGACACTGGAAGAAATCGAACCCCGCGTCAGTGGCGAGGACAGCCTGGATTTCGTGCGTGAATTTGTGACCAGCCACTGGAAGAACCTGTTATTCATCACCTGTGCGCGCCAGGGAAAGGACAGTGATGCGTGGAAACAGGCGGTCGCAACCATGGATGACCTGATCTGGAGTGTCAAACCCAAACACTCGGTTGAGGACCGCAAACGCCTTGTTGCCATCCAGCCCAGCCTGCTGAATAACCTGCGCGCCGGCATGGAGCGCCTGTCGATCCCGGCCACCGAACGCGATGATTTCATCGCCAGGCTGGTGCATGCCCATGGTCGTACCGCTGTCAATAAGGAAATGTCAGATGGCGACATCGACGAGCACAAGGATGAGGTGGCCAGTGAACCCGCGGCAACAGACAAGGTGACGCCGGTAAAATCGCTGCGTGGCAAACATGCCGCGAATAAAAAATCGAAAGATGACAAGGCCGGTAAAACCGCCCCCATCGACGATGAACACAGCGCCCGCGTCAGGCAACTCACAACCGGAACCTGGATCGAGATTAACGGTAGTGATGGCAAGACGACCCGGGTCAAGCTGAGCTGGATCAGCCCGATTACCAGCACCTACCTGTTTACCGACCGGCAGGGGTTGAAGGCCGGCAACTACAGCCAGGAAGAACTGGCGCAACTGCTGCGCGTAGCCCGCGCACGTATCGTCAACAATATTCCGCTGATGGACCGTGCTGTCGGCACTGTGCTGAAGGAGTATCAGAAACAGTCCTGATGATAAGCGTTTTGCAATGAGCTGGATCATGGAATGATCCAGTCATCAACCTATAATAAGCACTGATAAAGCTCATTAAAATTTTCGATATCAAAAATATCGGGAGGAACCACAGTGATGCATCGGTGCTATTTTTGTCTGACCCTGCTATTCGCGACAACAGCCCTGCCCGTCTCAGCCGTCGCGGAAGCGACCGATGAGCCGGTGGTTGCACACCTGCAAAACCGAAACCAGGGTCCTGTCACGACCGCCGGGGGGTTTGCCATTGACCTTCCCGCCGTCAGTCACAATAAACTGATCGAACTGGTCAGGACCTATCAGGTCTTTCTGGTGCAGCGGCAACAGGAAGTAGCCAGGTACCTGGATGAAAACCGGCTGGGCGCAAAGGATACCCTGATTACCGTGATCATGCCCGGGGGCCTTCTCTACGCCCTGGTTAAAGAAGGCAAACTCGATCAGGCAAGGGACGAACTGGCCGAGATCAACAAAGATATGGATGAGCTCTCCCATGACCTGCTGGCGATACAGACCGCGAGAACCGGGCTGACGGTGGCTCAGCTGCAGTAGCGATTCAAACCAGGTTTACTGTCCCCGGAACAGCATCAGCAATCCCATCATGACCGGCTGGTGCAGCAGGTAGATCAACAGGCTGTGCCGGCCACTGAAGGCCAGGCCGCTGACCAGCCGGTTGCTGCCGATGGCAGAGAAGCGCTCGGCAAGTCGTTGCAGCGACGGCGCCAACGCCATACCGGCCAGCACCACACCGAACCAGGGTAACAGCGGCACGTAATCCTCGGTAAGCGGTTTGTGCGTCATCAAACCGATCCAGCGGCGGCCGGGCTCATCGAACCAGGCTGACTGGTAATAGACCCCGGCAACGATCAGCGCCGAACCCAGCAGCAGATTAAACCAGCCGGTGCGCACGAACAGCAGACCCAGCACGCTGGCTACCGCGATAAAGTGCAACACACCGAAGAACACGAAACGCTCGCCGAATAACCACCAGGTAGAGAGGCTGACCAGCAAGGCCGCCGCCACGATATACCCCAGGCGATACAGGAAACGCCGGATATTCAACCCGCGGGTGGTTGCCAGCACCAGGCTGACACCAACCAGAAACAGGAAGGAACCGAGTATAAAGGTGCGCGCGTTCAGCCAGAAACGATCACGATAGAAATCGAAATCCGCCAGGCCAAAATAACTCAGGTCATAGCAGAAATGAAACACCACCATCAGCACAATGGCGATGCCACGCAGACTGTCGATTACCGCCAGGCGTCGGTAGGGTATAGCGGAAGGCATAAATCCCACAGGCTCGTCATGGTCAGCAGAAGCGGCGGTAGTTTCACCGGACCGGCGGCAAGATTTTACAATCGTTAACAACTTGCCAACCCCGCTTTCTTTTACACTATACCCGTAAATCCGACCCACTGGCACTGCGCGTTACGCGGAGGAGAATACGATGAATCTGATCTATAACCTCATGGGCGACAAAAGCGCCGAGCTGATTGAACAACTGACTGGCGCCGGTCTTGGTGCCGAACAGGCCGAGGATTTCCTGCCCGACGCCCTTAAGAGTGTGATCGGCGGGCTGCAGCAGGTCGATGTCCAGGCATTGATGGGCGTGGACAGCAATACACAAACCTCCAGCCTGATGAGTAAAATCGATATTGCCGCTCTGGCCGGTCACCTGGGCGGCGACGGCGCACTCGCCAGTAACGGCTTGCAGGCCATCATCCCGCGGGTTCTCGGCTTTCTGAAAGACAATCCGGCCGCTGCCAGCCTGCTGGGTATGGCCGGCGACAAAGGGATGCCGGGGCTGGCAGGAATGACGAAGGGATTGTTTCACTGAGTCTGCGGAGGTTGGGGTTGGCGGGCCACATACAGTAAGCTCTCTGTTAACGAATAAGATGGAATTCTGATCGTGCGAATCGCAATACTGGAAGACGACAGCGCCCAGCTGGAGCTGCTCCAGTGCTGGCTCGGCGAAGCCGGTCACGAAAGTTACGGCTTTGCCAATGGCGGCGATTTCCAGGACGCGATCCGGCGCGAGACCTTCGACCTGCTGGTGCTGGACTGGAACCTGCCCGACACCAGCGGCCCCGAGATGCTGGTCTGGGTCCGGCAGCAACTCGACTGGGATATCCCGGTACTGTTTACCACCAGTCGTGACCGCGAACAGGACATCGTGCTGGCCCTGGAGAGCGGTGCCGACGACTACATGACCAAGCCGATCAAGCGCAGCGAAACCATGGCACGCATCAGTGCACTGCTGCGCCGCGCCCTGCCGGAAACGACGGAGAAGCCCGTTTACCATTGCGCCCCCTTTGAATTCGATATCAATAACCAGCAGGTAAACGTGGACAACCAGACCATCGGCCTGACCAACAAGGAATTTCAACTGGCGTTGCTGCTCTTCCGTAACAGTGGCAGACTGTTGTCCCGCGGTTACCTACTGGAAAACGTCTGGGGTGTGCGCAGCGAGCTGACGACCCGTACCGTCGATACCCACGTCAGTCGCCTGCGTAACAAACTGGGAATACGGCCCGAGCGCGGCTGGCGCCTGAATGCCGTCTATCACCACGGTTATCGCCTGGAACCGACCGGTGCCGAACACGGCTGATACCAAAACACAAACAAGAACGGGGTATGTATCATTGGCTGCCAGACCTGTCTGCAGGACTTTCCCTCAGCAAGCCATCAGGTTGGCCACACTGTTACCACTTGCCCTGCTGTTGCTGCTGTTCACCGGCACTCCGGCGAGTGCGGCCGAACAGTATTGGGAATACACGGTACGGCCCGGTGACAATATCTGGAACCTGACCAAACAGCACTGCACCAGCGTGCGCTACTGGCAGCGTATTCAGAGACTGAACAACATCGATCTCGACCGCCAGATCCCGCCAGGCACCCGGCTGCGCTTCCCCCTGAGTATTCTCAAACACCAGCCGGCAAGCGCCCACGTCACCCGGCTGCACGGCCGGGCAGAATTACTGCGAGCGAGCGGTGGCCAGCCGGCACCCGTGGAGGTTGGTACTGAATTGCACAGTGGTGACGGGGTAAACACCGCTGCCGACAGCAACCTCACCCTGCAGTTCGCCGACGGCTCCCAGCTGCTGGTGCTGGCGGATTCGACCGTGGTGATGGACAGTCTCAGCGCCTGGGGCACCACGGGCATGGTGGACACCCGCATACGCCTGCAAGGTGGCCGGGTCGACACCCGGGTAAAACCCGCCCGGGGGCCCGGCAGCCGCTACCAGATCATCACGCCGGCGGCGGTCGCCGCGGTGCGCGGCACCGCATTCCGGGTCGCCGCCGACGCGGGCAAAGCGCTGATGCGCAGCGAGGTGACACAAGGCACTGTCGGGGTAGGTAACGCCGCCAGGAGCACTGCCGTACCCGCGGGTTTTGGACTGGTTGCCGAAGCCGGCAAACCCCTCGGGGAACCGCGCGAACTGCTGCCGGCCGTGGACCTGTCACGGCTGCCCGCGGTCCAGCGGCAACTGCCGCTTGACTTCGACTGGCCGGCGCTCGACGGTGCACAGGCTTACCGGGTGCAGATCGCACCCGATATCCGCTTCGAAACCCTGCTGGCCGACTGGACAACCTCACAACCGGCCGCGCACTGGCAGGACCTGCCGGACGGGCATTACGCTTTGCGGATACGTGGTATTGATGAAGTCGGCCTGGAAGGCCTCGACAGCGAATACCGCTTCGAAGTCGATGCCCGGCCGGTACCGCCGCCCAGCGCCAGTCCGGCCGATACCGCCGTCATTGCCACTGCCAGGCCGACATTCAGCTGGACGGCGACACCGGACAGCGCCGCCTACCGCATCCAGGTCGCGCGCGATAGCGGTTTTGCCGATCTCGTCACCGATCAGAATGTCGCGTCCACGAGTTTCCGGCAGGTGCCAGCGCTGACACCGGGCACCTACCACTGGCGCGTCGCCGGCGTAGACACGGCGGGACAACAAGGGCCGTTCAACACACCCCGGCACTTCACCTACCGCCCGCCGCTGGCGGCGCCGGCCACGCGGCAGCCGCTGTTCGATCGTGCCCGCCTGATACTGGCCTGGCAGGTCGTTGAAGGTGCCGGAAACTACCAGCTCCAGCTCGCCACGGATCCTTATTTCAGGGATCTGCTGGTTAACACGGAAGTTCAGGCCACGCGTATCGACTTGCCGCGGCCACCCTCGCAGGTCTATTTTTTCCGCGTCAGGGCAATTAACCTAACAGGTGATGCCGGACCCTTCAGCCCGCCGCAGAAATTTTACGTGCCTCCGCTCTACCCCTGGTGGCCGCTGGTGCTCGCCGTTCCCCTGCTGCTGGTGTTGTGATTCGGTCGCCCCGTCAAGGACCGCTTGGCAGAGGTGAGCGCTTTATACTGGGCGCGGTACTGGTCGGCCTCGCCGTCCTGCTGGTCCAGCAGGACTGGTTATGGCGCTGGGACCGGGTGTTCTACGATGCCCAGTTACGGCTGTGGAACCGGCCGGCGCCGGAAGACATTGTCATTATCGCCATCGACGAAGACACGCTGCGCGAGTTCGGCCGCTGGCCCTGGTCGCGGCAGGTGCACGCCCACCTGCTGCGCGTGCTCAACGAAGAACATCCCCGGGCCGTCGCCTTCGACATCATTTTCGCTGAACCCAATCTGCAGGATGCCGAGGGCGATGCCAGCTTTGCCGAGGCGATCAGGGCCGGTGGCAATGTAGTCCTGCCGGTGCTCATGGAACAACCGCGGGTGGGCAGCCAGCCGGTGGAAACGCTGCCCCTGCCGTCGCTGGCCAATGCCGCCGCGGCGCTCGGCCATGTCCACGTCGAACTCGACCCCGATGGTATCGCCCGCGAGCTGTTCCTGTACGCCGGCCTGGGTGGCCCGCGCTGGCCGCATATCAGCCTGGCGCTGCTGGCAACGGCCGGCGAAACCGCTGTCCCCGTGAACGGCCGCAAAACGACACCGGCGGCGGACACGGCTTCGCCGCTGGTCTGGTATCGCCGCCAGCCGCTGTTGATCCCGTTTGCCGGGCCGCCGGGCCACTTCCGGCATATCTCCTATAACCAGGTCATCAAGAAAACCTACGCCCCCGGCACCTTTCGCGACAAGTACGTACTGATCGGCACTACCGCGGCGGGCCTGGGCGATGCCCTGCCGACACCGCTGTCCGGGTTCAGCCACTCGATGTCGGGCGTGGAAATCAACGCCAACGTGCTCGACGCCCTGCGCCTTGGCCTGACCATTACACCGCTGGATACTCCCTGGCGCATGGGCCTCAGCGGCCTGCTGGCGATGTTACCCCTGTGGCTGTTCCCGCGCCGCGCGCCGCGCACCAATCTGCTGATTACCGCGCTGCTGCTATCCCTGTGCATCGCCGTCAGTGCGGCGCTGCTGGCAGGGCTGCATTACTGGTTTCCGCCCACGGCGGCATTGCTGGCAGTCGCCCTCAGCTATCCCCTGTGGAGCTGGCGCCGCCTCGAGCTGGCCATGCGTTACCTGAGCCAGGAACTCGATCAACTCCATGAACAACAGTCGAAGCTGCAAGCTGCAGCGACGGTGACCGTCACGCGGCAGCCGGAAAAAGATCTGCAGGCACGGATCGAGCAGGTGCAGCAGGCCACGCAGCAGCTGCGCGAACTGCGCCGCTTTATCGATGACAGCCTCGCCAACATGGCGGACGGTGTCATTGTGACCGATACCCGGGGGGGTGTTTTGCTGTCCAATGCCCGTGCCGGCTGGTACCTGCGTGGCGACGACAACGCCGAACTCAACGGGCTGCCGGTGGGCGATCTTTTGCAGGTCCTCAACCTGGAACAGGGTGGCGAGTGGACCGAACTGATACGGCGTGGCCTGGAGGAGTGCACCCGCCAGCAGGTCAGCGTCCGGCACCGCGATGGCCGGGACCTGCTGGTACAGATTGCGCCACTCAATACCGGGCCCACTGGCATCACCGGCCTGATTTTCAATTTTTCTGATATCAGCCCGCTGAAAGCCAGTGAGCGCAAGCGCAACGAACTGTTGAATTTCCTGTCACACGACCTGCGTTCGCCGCTGGTTTCGCTGAGTGCCCTCATCGACCTGGCGCGCAGTCATCAACCCGGCGGTAAAATCGCCGGCCTGCTGGACCGCATGGAGAGCTATACCGGCAACACGCTGGAACTGGCGGAACAATTCCTGCAGCTGGCACGCGCCGAAAGCAGCGAATCGTTCACCTTCCGTGAAATCGACCTGGTGGGCGTCGCAACCAATGCGCTGGAACAGGTCTGGGGACAGGCACAAAGCCGGCAGATCCACCTGCAACAGGCCTGGGATCCCGAGCTGGAGGCCTGGCTGACAGGCGACGGCAGCCTGCTGGAACGCGCTCTGGTCAACCTGCTGGACAATGCCATCAAGTACAGCGAGCCCGGCACGGTTGTGTCCCTGGACGTGCGCGTGGAACAGGGCCGCGTCCACTGTTGCGTCAACGACCAGGGACCGGGTATCGACACTGACCAGCTGCCGCACCTGTTCGAGCGCTTTCACCGTATCGAGCGTCCCGGGATAAAGGGGCAGCGCGGCGCCGGTCTGGGACTGGCACTCGTCGATGCGGTCGCTCGCCAGCACGGTGGGCGCGTTACGGTCAGCAGTAAACCGGGAAAAGGTTCGACCTTCTGCCTGGTGCTGCCGTCCGAGGCCGTTGAGAACGGGCAGACTTCCGGTGAATAAAAAAATCCCCGCCGGGCGGGGATTTTTCTACAGGCAGAACAGCGCAGGGTTCATGCTACCTCGTGCATATACACGTCCTGCTGCGGATAGGGAATGCTGATACCGTTGGCGTCGAATGCCAGCTTTACCTTTTCCAGCAGATCGGCCCGTACCGGCCAGTAGTCACCGCTCTTCACCCAGGGGCGCACGTTGAAATTGACACTGCTGTCGGCCAGCTCGCCCAGCGCGATCGAGGGCGCGGGATCCGCCAGGATGCGTTCGTCCTGGCGCATGATGTCGTCGATAATCTGCTTGGCCTTGGCGATATCGTCACCGTAGCCGATACCGAACACCAGGTCGATGCGGCGGGTCTCTTTGGCCGAGTAATTGATAATCGTGCCGCCGTAGATCTGGCTGTTCGGCACAATAATCTCCCGGTTGTCGCCACTGCGCAGGATGGTGGCGAACATACGGACTTGCTCCACCACACCCGTCGCACCACCGGCCTCGATGAAGTCGCCCACCTTGAACGGCCGGAACAGAATAATCATCACCCCGGAAGAAAAGTTACCCAGCGAATCCTTCAGCGCCAGGCCGATGGCCAGGCCGGCGGCACCAAATACAGCCAGTAGTGAGGTTGTCTGGATACCCACCTGGTCGAGCGCCGCCATCACCACGACGAGCAACAGGACGGTGTACACGATGTTGCCCAGGAACTGGATCAGCATTTCGTCCATATTGGACTTGGCCATCACCTTCCTGAGTACGCCCGTCAGCCATTTCGCGATCCAGCGACCGACAATGAATATCGCCAGCGCCACGCCGATTTTGATCGCCCAGGGGATCAGCATGGTCTGAATCAGGTCGGGATCACCGAGTTTTTCGAGTTGGTCCATTCGAATACTCCTCGTTGTTGATTAGCTTTTTCCGCAACACTCAGCGAGTCTGCGTGCCTTCGATGGTAATTTCAACACGGCGGTTTTTTGCCCGTCCCTCGCGGGTGGCATTGCTCGCCACCGGCCGGCTTTCACCCATGCCCAGCGTAGACATGATGGTCGGCGGCACACCCTGGTCGAGCAGGTAATTTTTCACCGAGTTGGCACGTTTTTGTGACAACACCTGGTTGTAGGCTTCCGCTCCACTGCTGTCCGTGTGCCCAACGATCTTGACACTCTGAACTTCCTTCATGGCCTTGATTCGGTCAGCCAGCTGGGAGAGTTCGCGCTTGCCTGCGTCCTTCAGATTATCGCTGTTCACATCAAACAGTGCACCGGCCGACAGGGATACCGACTCTGTGACCGCTACAGGTGCCGGCACCGGCTCGGCAACAGGTGCGGGCTCCGGTTCGGCCGCGGCCTGTGCCGGCGCAGCGCCGCAATCCACCAGGTCATGCGCCTTGTTCCAGGCACCGGTCTTCACGCAGTCACCGAAACCGTCGGTAATCAAATGCCCCCGCGAATCGCCCACGTAGGACTCGTTCCCCTTGCCCAGCTCGTGAGCCATCGTCTGCTTGTATGCCATGAGGCCCACCAGCGCGAGAACCAGGATAAATAACAGATGCTTGTTCGACATTTTTCAGATCTCCTTCCGGACATGTACGCCCGTATTTGTTGGTCTTGACTTGCGACTATACGCCCGCTGGCAACGGATGATACCTGAGCGCCATGGTTGTTACATTTGTTTACATTCGTAGGCGGATAAAAAAGATGGCGGGCAGCAGGCCCGCCATAAAGCTCCGTGTCGGAGGGACACAATCACTGGCTGACGGTCACCATGTAGGCGACCGCTGCCTTGACATCATCATCACTCAGCGTACTGAAACCGCCCTTGGGCGGCATCACGCCTTTAGCGCCCTGAAAACCATTGATGGCATGGCCGTAAAGCGTCTCCATGCCCTGGGCGATCCGCGGTGCCCAGACGGCGGTATCACTGACCTTGGGTGCACCGGCAACTCCGGCTGCGTGACAGGCCATGCAGTGTTTCGAGTAGACCGTCTTGCCCATGGCGACCTGTGTCGTGTCGAGCACATCCGCTGCAGGGGCAGCCTCCAGACCCGCGGCTTCGACGGTCTTGTCGGTCGTCTTCTCGACATCGGTGGAAACAGCAGAGGCTGTTTCGGCCATCACGGCCTGGCCGGAAGCGGCCGCAGCGGCTATTTCATCGCCGGCGTTTTCCACCTGTGTCTGCGCATCGGCCACCACGGCCTGGCCGGCATCGCCACTTTCGTCCGTACCACCGGTCAGCGACCTGGAAGCGTCGACGACCGATTCAACCGTCCGGGAGCCTGCCTCCTTGACCGTGTCCACGGCATCACCGACCTTATCCGTCGCCTTGTCGAGGCTTTCCGTGGCGACCTTGCCGGCATCCGTCGCGCCCTGCTTGACCTTGTCCGCAAGACCCGAACTCATCTGGCCGGCCTTCTCGATCAGCGAGGTCTTGCCTTCGCCGCCGGTTCCATCATCTTTATCGCTGCAGCCGTACAATCCCGTCACCGCGATTACGAGTAATAGTCTGAATACATTCATTGTCATAGCCTCTCTATAAACAGGTTTACCGGTTCGGAACGTTGCCCGGCATGCTCAGTAGTAGACAGCCGGTTCCAGCTTGCCGGCCTGCTCAACCCAACTCGCCACCGACTTCACACTGGGGGCCGCGCGAACCAGGCGTTTTTCGCGGTTAACCTCACGCATTTTTTCCGCCAGGTTCTCTGCATTGCGGTGCCGCAACTCTTTCACCGTGTCGACACCGGCCGCCTCCAGCAACTCCGCGTACTGGCCGGCAACACCCTTGATGCGGAACAGGTCGCTCATGTTGACCCATTTGAGCACCAGCTTGTCGTTGATACCGCAGCGTTCGGCGATTTCTTCCCTGCCCTTTGTCTGGCCGCCCCTGGCCAGCAACTGACCGGTATGGGTAATACCGGCCTGGCCGAGCATTTCCGCGTATTTCGGGCCGATGCCTTCGATGTCCTCTATTTTCCGGTTCATAATGCCTCTCTCCGATCTGTTGTGGACGCGTTGACGCGCTTCGTACTTCCAGGGCGTATTTTTCCCCCGTCATACCGCCACTGGCAATACAGCAATTGTTAACTTCTGTGACATTTCACCGGCAGACACAAGGCCTGCTTTCACGGCCGGCATTCTTCGACTAGTCTTTGTTGAAGGCATCTGTACACCAACGCGGGAGCGAATCAAATGAACGCGGTAAAATCAACATCGATCGCCACGATGATGGCGCTGGTACTGTCCGCCAGTCCGGCAGTCGAGGCGGGCTGGAATGACTGGTACAAGAAACTCGAAAATGCCCTGCCGGCCGGACAACCGGCTGACGGCCAGGCCGCAGCCCTGTCACAGACGGAGATCATTGCGGGTTTGAAAGAAGCCCTGAATGTCGGGGTTGAACGCGCCACCCGCCTGCTCGGCCAGGATGGCGGCTTCCTGAACGATGCCCTGGTCAGAATCCCCATGCCCGGACCGTTGCAACAGGTGGAACGGGGCCTGCGGACTGTTGGCCAGGACGCGCTCGCGGACGACTTCATTGCCACCATGAACCATGCGGCCGAACAGGCGGTGCCGGCGTCCACCACCATTCTTGCCGACACTATCCGCAACATGTCGCTGGAAGATGCCAGGGGCATACTCAACGGACCGGATGACGCCGCCACGCAATACTTCCGCCAACAGAACGAAGCACGGCTGACCGATGCCCTGCTGCCCATCGTCCGGGACAGCACCGCGCAGGCCGGCGTCACCTCGGCTTACAAGGACATGACCGGTAACCTCGGCATGCTGTCACCGCTCGTCGACCAGGGCGACCTCGACCTGGACCGCTACGTGACACAGAAAACCCTGGACGGCCTGTTCCTGAAACTGGCCACGGAGGAAAAGCGCATCCGGGAGGACCCGGTGGCGCGAAGTACTGATTTACTTAGAAAAGTTTTCGCCGGCACCCCCTAGCCATACCATGGGGCGAATATTTTGCCCCCTGGCGACATCATACTGTCTATAACCAGAAAATCCGTGGAGGAATCATGGCGACTGGCAGACTGGCAAAAATACTGAAATCCGGCAGCGAGTTCAGCGACGAGGAAGTCGCGTGCATGACGGAGGACGAGGCGTGGCAGTGGCTGCATGCCAATACCCCACTCCCCCTCCGCGAAGATAGCGAGACGGCGGAAGCGGAAAGCGCCCCGCCGCATTGAGGCTCGCACTCGTCGTTCGCCTTTCTACAGCCAGTCGGTCAGCTTGATTCCCACACCCAGCTTGTTGACCTTGTGGTTGTAGTCGATCAGGCTTTCGCCGTACCCGTAGAAGTACTGCACATAGCCGCGCACGTGGTTATGCATCGGGAAACTCCAATCGAGCTGCAGCGCACCCCGATAGTCCTCTTTCAGTGTATTGCGGAAAAACAGGCCGATATTGTTCTTGTTACGGTTGTAGACTCCCTGGAACTCGAAGTAGCCGAGATAGTCCTCGATATCCGGGTTGTCATCGTCGTCCCGGTCTTCCTGTATCCGCAACCAGGGCTTCAGGCCAAAATAGAAATGGCCACGCTCAAGAATCATGTTGGCATAGACACGGTTCCAGCTGCGCGACAAGTCGGCGCTGCGCCCGTTGGACTGGTGCACGATACCGGCCTGCAGCAAGCGGGCGGTCAGGCCGAACAGTTTCCACTTCGTCCGGTGCGACAGCCACATTTCCGGTTCATGGTCGGTCTCGCGGAACGGCGAGGAATCGTCGTGATCGAACACCTGCCAGAACGAGCGGTTGGTGTACGCGGCAAACAGGTGAGTTTTGGTGTTGAACATATTGCGCCACACCGGGAACTTGAAACTGACCTGGAAATCCACCTCGGAATTCTTGTTGGAGTCCGTGTCGGCGAACGGCCGCGCGGCACGCGGATCCCGGTAATCCTTGAAGTTGTAGGTATAGATGATGTAATTGGGTTTGTGCGGTGTCATCACGAAAGGCACGATCTCGGTGGCACCCTCCACCGCCAGCCGGCGGTCGATGGCCGACTCCGGCACCGCCTCCGTGACCGGCTCCGGCGCGCCTTCCGCCTCCAGTGTTGTCTGACAGGTATTGCGGATTTCCCTGACCGTCACCTCGCCGGCTGAACTCTCCACCAGCCCGAGTACGCAATCCCGGTAGGAATCGGTCTGGGCACGCGCACCGCTGACACACAGTGCCGACACGAGGCAGCCGGCCAGCCGGCTGATACGTATGTTGCCTTTGTGCCTTGTGCTTTTCACCTGCAGATCTCCGCTCGCCCGTTCAGCAGCGCATTCTACAGCTTGTAACCAATAATCAAAGTCGTAGTGAAACTCTGCCGCCGCTGGCGGCCGGCGCCTGTTGTAACCCGGGAGGAATGCCTACTGCGTCGTGTCGATAACGCTTTCGGCGGGGATGGCATCGAAAGGGTAAATTTGCCCGCCGTGTTGACGTTGAAACTGCTCTGCATCCTTTCTGGCGCCAAAGGGCACGAGTTCCGGCGCCTGCATACCGCCAACACGGTCGCTGCCGATGACGTAAAACGCCCGGTACGCATTGATCCATGTTCCGGGCTCCGGCTGGTCCCAGTCAGCTCGCCCCACGTCTGTCACGTAAATCGCCGTGATGTTTTTCGGCTCACCTGGCAGGCGCGTGAAAGCGACCGTATCGCGTACAGAGGTAAACCACAGCGGCTGTTGCCGGTCTGCCAGGAATATCTGTCCCTTCGGTCCGTGATGGTCCAGGACCGTCATGCCACAAAAATAACCCACGGCATCCCGTGTCAACTCCTGTGGCGCGGGCACCGTCACCGTATCCGGCTCGGTACAGGCCGACAGCAGCAGCGCGCACAACAGGCCACAGGCCGTTCTGTGGATCCGTTTCACTACAGTTCCCGCCGGTGAAACACCGCCATGGTCGCCGCGAGAGGTAGCACGATCCACAGGCACAACAGGCCCAGCAGCAGGGTTAGGCCGAACCCCGAACGCGCGGCCACGCCGGCAATACCGGCCGCCTGCCCCACTGTGTCGAAAGCCGTGAGGTTCAGAATCCGGTAGGTATCGGCCGGGCTCGCCAGCATTAGGGTGGAAAACAGTGTCTGCCCGATCTTCTGCTCGTGATCCGCAAGCAACAGGCCGAACAGTGCCAGGTCGTACAACACCACAAAAATCAGCCACAGGACGATCGCGGCCCCGGCGGCGGTGCTTCGCTCGCGTACCACTGCACTGACCACATAGCCAAGCGCAATAAACACGGCGCCGAGCATCAGTGAACTGGCCATCATGGTGACGTAAGCCTGCCAACCGGTGTTACCACTTTCCGTAAACAGGATGGTGACCAGGGCGGCACCGCCATAACCGACGAATAGCGCCACCAGCAGGATCATCAGGTGGCCGGTAAATTTACCCATCACCACTTGCCAACGTGCCACGGGATAGGTCAGCAACAATAACATGGTGCCTTGTTCGAACTCGCCGACCAGTGCATCAAAGGAGAGCAACAAGGCGATAAGCGGTAACAGGTAGACACTCAGACTGGTAAGACTGACAACACTGATATCCAGGGCACCGGCACGGACGGTACCCGCAGGCGCGGACCCTACCAGCAACAGTGCCAGTGCCGTGGCCCCCAGCAGAATGATCGCTGCAGCCACCCAGCGGTTACGCAGGCCATCCATGAACTCGTTTACTGCCAGTATCGCTATCGCTCTCATTGCAGCTGCACGTTCTCCATGTAGTGGTTGTAGATTTCATCCAGCCGCGGTGGAATCACGTCCACGTCCTCGATCACCTCGCCCAGACCGGCGATGTGGCGGAACAGCACCATCTTCGAGGCGCCGAGGCAGGACAGGTCGATGCCATGGTCATTGACCCGGCGAATATCGCCGAGGGGCGCAAGCCGTTCGGCCACGCTGGCGGCATTTCCCGCCATGACCCTGAGCCGCACGACGATCGGCAGGCCGGCCTGCCGCGACAGCTCGGCCAGCGTTCCACAGGCCACGATGGCGCCCGATTTCATGATGGCGATACGGTCCGCGCGCGCCTCGACCTCGTTGAGAGAATGAGATGACGTCAGTGAGGTGGTACCCGAGAGACTGAAGGTGTCGATCAGGTCATAGAATTTCCGGCGGAGCGAAGGGTCCAGTCCGCTGGTCGGTTCATCCAGGAACAACAGGTCCGGTTTCCCCAGCATCGCCTGCGCCAGCCCCAGCCGCTGGCGCATTCCCTTGGAGTAAGTACTCACCCGCCGGTCCGCGGCCCGTGCCAGCCCGACCCGTTCCAGGATATCGGCACAGTCCGATGGTGCGACGCCCTTTAGCCTGGCGTAAAAGGTGAGCACTTCCCGCCCTTTCATGGCGCTGTGGAATGCCACGCTTTCCGGCAGATAACCGATCCGACGGCGGTGTGCCGCATCCGCCCTTGCAGGGTCTTCGCCGAGTACACGCACGGTGCCGGCAGTGGGATGGGTCAGGCCGAGCATCAGCTTCAACAGGGTCGTTTTACCGGCCCCGTTGTGCCCGATCAGCACCATGCGTTCACCACGACGGACGTCAAGATCGACATCGCGAACCACAGACTTGTCACCATAGCACTTTACAAGCGCCGACACGTCTACAGCAGGGTCTGTTGCCACCTGTTTATCCATCGGCCCGATGCCACCGCCGGGGAACAGCCATCAGCGGTGCACTGTCACTGACCCCTCCGGGGTACAGGGTTGGAAACTCGGATTGCGCCCACTTGAGAACCTGCACCGCCGGGCTGTTCAGCAGCAGTTTGGCCAGGGGATGTCGCCAGACGATCTGGTCAACGAGATCATTAGGCCGGTAGGCCTGGTCCGCGATGCCGTCATCATCAAGGTCGAATGCCGCATTATCACTCCAGTAATTTCCCCGACCGCGGTCCGACCACTCGATATAACGGGTACCGACATATTTCACCTGGGTACGATTGTTCAGAAAAGCATTTCCATAGAAGCGGTTGCGCTCGGAACCAGCCGTGAAGTGGATACCGATATCGCAGTCGGAAAAATAATTGTCATGGATGTTGTTGACGTTGGCGTTATAGATAAACACACACTTCTCCGTGCCACCGCTCACCCGGTTACCTTCAATATCGGAATAATTGGCGTAATTCAGAAACAGGCCCCGGTCGCGATCTCTTTCCGAGATATTGTCCCTGATCCGAAGCCGTTGGGAATACATCAGCGCGTAACCTACGTGATTCCCTTCCGACCGGTTGGCACTGACCTCGCTGTCATTGGTGTACATGTAGTGTATGGCGAAACGCAGATCATGCAGGCGGTTGGCGCGGAAAATATTGTTGCGGCTGGTGGTTACAAATATGCCATCACGGCCAAAGCGGATATCATTATCCTCGACCACCGAACCGGGAGTGTTCCAGAGTTGCACACCGTTGCCACGGTCATTCACGTGTGGATCGGTACTGCCGATGATAACATTGTGCCGCACGACCGCGTCGTCGGGCCCTTTCAGGTATACGCCGATAAGATTACCTTCCAGGCGATTGTCTTCAATCAGGGCCCGGTCCGCATCGGCGGTGACAAATATACCGCTGTCCTCGGTGGCCAGGCTGCCGCCGGAACCACGCACAACAACATTTCTTACGACGATATCCGCCGCCGCCAGCGTCAGCACGCTGCCGGCGCCCTGACCCTCGATAATACTGCCAGCCGAACCGAGCAGTTTCACCGACCGGTTGACGTTGACCGGACCGGTATATATACCGTCCTCCAGCAGCAGGCGGTCGCCATCACCGGCCTCGTTGACCGCCTGCTGTAATGAACCGGTACCCGGCCTGACCGGCCGGTCGGCCGCAATTAACGGCAATGGCAGGCAGAGCGCCGCGAGCAACAGGAGCCCGCCAACCGGACAACAACCGCCTGGCGGGCCCCGATGCTCCCTGGCATACCGCAAAACGCAAATACCCTATGCCGGTTCCACCAGCATCCGGCCACGCATTTCCATGTGCAGGGCATGACAGAACCACTGGCAGTAATACCAGTGGACACCCGGACGATCCGCCTTGAAGGTCACCGACGACGTCGCCTGCGGGCCGATTTCCATGGCAATACCGTAGTTGGCCAGGGTGAAGCCGTGTGTCAGGTCATCGATCTGGTCGTTGTTGCTGACGTAGACCGTCACCTCATCACCCTGCTTGACGCTAAACTTCTCCATACTGAAGTTAGGTGCGATCGACCAGATATAAACGCGTACCTTGTTACCATCCCGAACGACTTTGGAGTCCGTGTACAGGTTTACGCCGTCCTTCTTGGCCTGGGCCGTCGCCTCGGCCCACATCGGATCATCTTTTGTCCACAGGGAATGCGGGTTGACCACATCGGCACGCACAATGATGCAGTCGTGCGGCTCGGCAAACGTCGGCCCATCGTGCACAATCGCCATCTTCTTCCCGGTTATATCGATCAGCTGGTCATTCTCCGGCTTCAGGGGACCGACATTGATAAAGCGGTCCTTGGAGAACTTGTTGAGCGACACCAGCCACTTGCCATCTGCTTCCTTGGTTTCGCCCATGGAGCTGTGATTGTGACCGGGTTGATAGTGCACATCGATTTTTTCCAGGACCGGGTTAACATCCTTGCCGGCGTAGGCATCAACCGCTTTCTGGATATTCCACTTCGCCACCTGGCTGTCGAGGAACAGGGTTGTGAACGCATTGCCCTTGCCGTCGAACGCGGTATGCAGGGGCCCCAGGCCCAGCTCCGGCTCGGCCACCACCGCATCACGCGGTTTGATCTTGTCATTGAACAGATCGGGCAACCGCCGGACATCGAGGACACTGACGGTGGGCGACAGTTTGCCGTTGATGACGACATGATGACCGTCAGGGGCGGTATTACAACCATGCGGACTGTTGGATACGGGAATGTAGCGGGTATATTTCGAGCCCTTGCGCCCGTCGATCACGGGCACCCCGTTCATCTCCTTGTAGTCGCCGCTTTTCACCGCCGCCTCGATCCGTTTGATATCGAACACCACCACCCAGTCCTGCTCGTTGGCGGTCATTTCGGCGAGGTTCACACCCTCTTCGCCGTTGTAGCAGGTCGAAAAGGCATACAGGCCCTGGTAGTCGGCGTCGCAGTTGTCCAGGTTACCATTGACCATCACCTGCCAGGCCACCTTCATGGTGTCGCCATCGACGGCCGTGAAGATTGCGTGGTATTTCTTCGGGTCGTCGAGATCCCGGCCGTCGTTCGGCAGCGGCACCCGGTGTTCACCATTGGCGAAGACGTAGCCGGTACGGGGATACTTCTGCGGTCGCAGTCCGTGAATGTCTGACGCGTTGGGGATCTCCGTGATCTTGTCACACTTCATAACGTCGCAGCGCACCCGCGCAACCCGCGTGTTGGCCTTGTCGTTCATGAACAGATAGCGGCCATCATAGGTGCCGTCGGTAAACGACATGTGCGGATGATGCAGGTCACCGTTCAGCCAGATACCGCCCCGGCTTTCCAGGAATTTGCGTGTATCCGGTGTCAATCCCTCGGTGAGGATCTTGCGGCTCTCGTTGGTCAGCCCCCAGCCGGTCGCACTGCAGCGGTTGAATACCGGCACGCGCATCAGTTCGCGCATGGAGGGAACACCCATGATACGCAGTTCACCTGTCTGGCCGCTGCTCCAGAAGCCGTAGTAGTCGTCCAGATCGCCCGGTGCCACATCGGCCTTGCCGCCGGCCGCCTGCGCAGATTCAGAATACAGCATGGCACCACCGGCGAGGCCGGCCATACCACTGGCCCCGGCCAGCGCCGCCAGTTTGGCGGAACCGCCCAGGAGCTCCCTGCGGGTAATACCCGCCTTTTTGTCGTCATCTTTTGACATCACATCTCTCCTCTTGATATTGCTGCTATTGTTTAACGCTCATCAGCACAAGCCACGCCAACCGAGGCTTCGCGAACCCTAATCTGAGGCCGTCACGACCTCCGGGTGTTCCTTCTTTTTTTTCCTGATTGTCTCTACTTTCAGGGCGATTCCCGATTTATCGCCCTTCGACAAATTTGCCTGCCGTTCCCGCTTCAATCGTTTCTGAATCAGGACCGGGCAGGCATGCTCATCTGAATACACCACCTGGCAATGCAGGCAGTACAGACACTCATTGACATTGATATTGCCTTCCGGGTGAATGGACTGAACCATGCATTCATTGCCGCAACGCTGGCAGGGCGCACCACATTCATTGTAGCGCTTGAGCCATTCAAACATGCGCAGCCGTCCGGGAATCGCCAGGGCCGCCCCCAGCGGGCACAGGTAACGGCAATAAAACCGCTCGATAAACAGACCGGGTACCAGCATTGCGACGGCAAACAGCACGAACGGCCAGTCACGCACGAATTTCAGGATAATCGCGGTTTTGAACGGCTCGACCTCGGCAAGGCGCTCGGCCCATCCCAGGGAATGCAGTGAAAAACCGAACAGCACCAGAAAAATAAGGTATTTAAGGGGCCACAGGCGCTCGTGCAGCCCCCAGGGCAGTTCCAGCTGAGGGACCCTGAATCGTTTCGCAACGCGGTTCAGCAGTTCCTGCAGGGCACCAAAAGGGCAAAGCCAGCCGCAATACGCCCCTCTTCCCCAAAACAGCAGTGCCACGGCAACGGAGCCCCACAGAATGAATATCAGCGGTTCCATGAGGAAGTAACCCCAGTCAAAGCCACTGATCAGGGCATTGAACACAGCGAGAATATTCACCACCGATAACTGGGCATTGGCATACCAGCCGATACCGAACAGGGTGAATACCAGGAAAGCGAGCCGCACCCGATCAGTCAGCCGCGGACGTTGTACCAGCCAGCCCTGGAAAAAAAAGATCAGCGTCAGCACGCCCAGTGCCAGCAAAAGAACCCCGATCTCGGGCAGCTTGGTCACCCACATCTTTCTCCACAGGGGCGCGTCCGGTGCATCGGCATCAAACCAGGCTGTCCAGTCTGCGGCACCGGTTTTCTCCGGCTCGATAAACGACAGGTATTTATCCGGCGGGCGGTAAGTCAGATCAAATGTCTGAAACGCCTTTTTTCTCGGCCCGATGGCCCGCCCCACCAGCAACTCCAGTTTCCAGGGTACCGCCGCATCAAATCCCTGGTCGGGCGGCAACAGAAACAGGTCTACATCCTTGATATCCGGCGCGCCGTCAGCCGCAATCCGTCCCAGCCGTTTGTGCTGGAAATCGTGGAAACGTATCGATGCATCACCCTGGATGACCTGGAAACGGTCGAAAATACCGCCGCGCACGTAACCCGACCCCTTGAACGAGTAGCGGCCGTCGCCCGCCAGCAGGATGGCCTGTTGGCCGGGCTCCAGCCGTTGCGTCAGGTTGTTGTACTCCGCCTCTCCCAGCAGGCTTCGGCCAATCGCGGGGATGGATACAACAGCGGCATACAATTGAATAAACGATTCATCCGGGGCACCCTCTTCGGGTCGCTTGATAGCCAGTGGATCGCCCGAGGCTTCAAAAGCCGCATTGACCTGTTCGAGCGTCAGCGCCAGTTGCTGCACCGAGCCATCCGCCAGCAGGGCCTGCCAGTTCTCAACCTCACCGGCAGCGGCGTTGATCACGGCCCGCGGACCGGTTGCCTGGCGTTCGGGTGTCAACCCCCCGAGACGATGGGCACGTGCCACCTTGATGGCACTGCGCAGAATGGTGTCATCCATCACCATCACCGTCACTGTTGCACCGGTGACTACATCAACCTTGTGCTCACCCAGTTCGCCACGTACCAGCGCACCGACATCCAGGCCAATATAGTTGTCGAGCACGGCAACAATGCGTTTTTCCGGAATACCGATCAGAACGATCGGTTCATGGTGCTCGACCAGCAGCACCTTGCGGATAACCCCCTTGAAATCGATGGCGACCAGCTGGTGGATGGGTTTCCCGGAATAGCCGGTGGTATTGACGTAGTCGCTGGTCAGGAAAACGAAGCCGACCTGCTGGTCTCCGCTGAAAGCCGGCGCTACCTGCGGCTCACCTTCCGGCGTGCCCATCCGGTCTGCCTCGGGAAATATCACCGACGGCTCGATATCTTGCAGAAATTGCGTCAAATCAGCAGCTTCTGCAAATTTTCCTATGGCGAACAGCGGAACCAGCAGGGCTAAACACACCAGAAACACGGCCCCAGAAACACCCCGCCGCGCACCTGACACAGGACAGGTACGGTACAGCCTCCTGCCACCGCCGTGTTTCGACCTATTCACCTAAATATGTCAAGCGTATTATCCGTGAGTGGAAGGTGAGTATAGTCAAACGCCGGGGCAATTCGACTTGATTCACATCAAGAGCCCGAAAAAACCGGCAAACGCAGGATTACGGTAGATGTGAAGCCCTTACTATGCTGACGACAAATGTAAAGACTGCCAGTGACCTGATGTCCATTGCCCTGAAGGCCGAACGCGAAGCCGTCCGGCGTTATCTCCGACTGGTTGATGCCATGCGTCACCATGGCAACCGGGAGGCCGCCGCGTTGTTCGAACGCATGGCCAGGGAAGAGCAGGAGCACGAACGCCTGCTCGAGGAATGGGCGCAACTCGAAGGCATCGAACTGCGAACCGACATCGGGCCGGTAAGCTGGGAGGACCCGCAGGTCCCGACAGTTTACGATAACGAGGCGGTCGACCCGGCACGCTGCACACCCTACCGGGCGCTGGCATTCGCCGTCCATAACGAGGAACGCGCCTTCCACTTTTATGCTCATGTCGCAGCCAATGCTGACGATGAAGCCGTGCGCGACTATGCCGAAACCCTGGCACAGGAAGAACTCGGTCATGCCGCCCTGCTGCGCGCCATGCGCCGACAGGCATGGCACGCCGAACAGGAAGCCGCCCGTGAGGAACCGGATGTCGATCCGGGGGCCATTCATACTCTGGCAGACCTGCTCACCGTGGCGGCAGGCATGGAGCACTGCCTGGCCGAAAACATGGATGCGCTGCTGGATGCTTATCCCGCGCTGCAGCCCGTCAAGACGGCGTTACAAAACGAATTGGCCGATATACAGGCGCGACTGAAAACCGCCGGGCAGGCGGGAGCCGCTATCGCTGCCGTGCTGGACTCGATCAGGGAGTATGAAAGAAAGACCGCCGCAAAAAACGATGACGCGAACGCTTCGTTACAACGTCTTTACTCGGATAGCGATCGCTGCTTTTACTTCTATGACGCTGTGGTGACGCACAGCAAAAACGAAGATGTCATGCTGGCCGCGCAACAGCTGTCAGAATCCGCACTCGAACGGGTCGGCGCTTTGCAGGGTATGCGGGCGCAGAGCCACCCTGCCTAGAAAAGCACACCGCAACAGTGGTCGCCAGGGCGGCACCATCAATCACCGGTAACGCCAGCATTCCGATAAAAATTACCCTGCTCTGTGACAGGGCTTGCCGCACCGATAAGGTGCGCGCGTCAAAATAATACAACCGTCCAGTCAAGTTACACTTTACCCGGCCGCCAAGCAGGTTACCGGGAGTGTCCCCTAGATGTTCCCGGCGGAGAATCGCACCGGAGCCCCATGGCGTGCTGAACATACTTAAAAACCTGTTCTTCCCCGAACCGGAAGCAGTTGAGCCTGTGCGCCCCTCTGCACAGCGGCTGCCGCGGCGGCCGGGCGGGCGTCCTGCCGTGCATACCCGGCAGGACGGCATCCGCCCGGCCGCCCTGGATACGGCCTTCTACAGTTTCATCCTCGGTGTACAGTCCCCCCTGGACACGCCGCTCAACCGCTTCGAGAAAGATGTCCTGTCGGCGCTTGACCAGCTGGTGTCCAGGGAAAACGCCCGTGCCGAACTCGTCCCCCGGCTGCCGGCGATCATACCCCGAGTGATGGGCACGCTGCGCGACGACACCAGCTCGGCGGCAGACCTGGCGCTGGAAATCGGCCGCGATGCCGTGCTCGTCAGTGACGTCCTGCAGATGGCCAACAGTGCCTGCTACAGTACCGGTGACCGCATCAACAGCCTGGAACAGGCGATTTTTATTCTCGGACGTGTTGGCTTGCGCCAGCTGGTCACCCGCGCAGCGTTCAAGCCGCTGATCAACCTCGACACCGGCTATTTTACCCGGCTGTCGGGAGCCACCCTGTGGGAACAGGCGGAAAAAACCGCCCGTGTCTGTGACTGCCTGGCGAAAAAGGAGCACCTCGACCGGTTTTACGCCTACCTTGCGGCCATCGTGCAGAATGTCGGCTTCATTGTCGCGCTGCGGGTGCTGGACCGCAGCTTCGACGGCAACCACGCCCCACGCTCACACCGGTTCCGGTCCGCACTCGTGCGGCGCGCCAGGCGCCTGTCCCTGCTCATTGCCCGTGAATGGGACTTTCCCCCGGCGGTCCTGGACGCCCTGGATGACCAGTCCGGTGACCGGCCGGAAGACATGTCGCGACTGGGCGATCTGCTCTATACGGGTGACAAGCTGTCCAAGCTGCACATCCTGTCGGCCCAGGGACGTTTCACCGGAAAAGTGGACCGCATGGCCTGCCGCCTGCGCGGACGCCTGACCGACAGCTGCGCCGACTGTTACAGCCTGCTCGACGCCTGAGCGACAGCGGCCGACAGCGCGCCGGCCGCCGGCCGGCATTTCCCCTCATGATCTGGATCAATGACCAGTCCCCGATCATCGATCATAATGCGTATCCTGTGAATCCGCAGGCCAGTCCGGCCGGCCCACTACCCGTTTACCAGGAGACGCTGCATGAACAGTCCGGGGAAGTTCGTTTTTGCCTTTGAAGAGGGCGATGGTCATAACAAGATGTTGCTGGGCGGCAAGGGTGCCAACCTGTGTGAAATGACCCAGATCGGCATCAACGTGCCACCCGGCTTCGTCATCTCGACGGAGGCCTGCCTGTACTACCTGGACAGTAGCGAACGCGAATTACCCGCGGGTGTCATGGAGGAAGTCCGGACGCAGATGCGGGCGCTGGAGGAAAAAACCGGCAAGGTGTTCGGCGGCCGGGAGAACCCCCTGCTGGTCTCGGTACGCTCGGGCTCGGCCATGTCCATGCCGGGCATGATGGACACCATCCTCAACCTGGGGCTGAACGTTGACACCTTGAAAGCCCTGATTGCCCAGACCGGCAACGAGCGTTTCGGCTGGGATGCCTACCGGCGCTTCATACAGCTGTTCGGCAAGGTTGCACTGGGCGTGCCGGACGAGGCCTTCGACGCGGAATTCGACGCCGTCAAGGAGAAGTCGGGCGTCAAACAGGACATCGCGCTCACCGCCCGTGACCTGCACGAGATCTCCGACCGCTTCCTGGACGTGGTGGAGCGGGAAACCGGCAAGGCCTTCCCGGACGACCCCATGGAACAGCTGGAAATCGCGGTCAAGGCGGTGTTCAACTCCTGGATGGGCAAGCGCGCGGTGGACTACCGGCGCGAATTCAATATCACGCCGGAGATGGCCAACGGCACAGCGGTCAACGTGGTGACCATGGTCTTCGGTAATCTTGGCGAGGACAGCGCCACCGGCGTCGGCTTCACCCGCTATCCCGATACCGGTGAGAACGCGCTGTTCGGCGAATACCTGGTGAACGCCCAGGGTGAAGACGTGGTCGCCGGTATCCGCACCCCCAAGCCGATCGACATGCTGCAGTCGGAAATGCCGGACATGTACCGCGAGTTACAGGCCCTGCGCGAACGGCTGGAAGCCCATTACCGGGAAGTACAGGACTTCGAGTTCACCATCGAAAAAGGCCGCTTCTACTGCCTGCAGACGCGTAACGGCAAAATGAACGCCACGGCACTGGTGCGCACCTCGGTGGACATGACCCGCGAGGATCTCATCGACAAGCGCCAGGCGCTGTTGCGTATCCAGCCGGAGATGCTGGAGCAATTGCTGTTTCCACGTCTCGATCCGGATACCCGCAGCACCCCGGTGGCGCGCGGCCTGCCGGCGTCACCCGGCGCGGCGGTCGGGCACGCGGTGTTCGACGCCGATCGCGCCGAGCAGCAGGGCCACGGCGGGCAGCGTGTCATCCTGGTGCGCGAGGAAACCAAGCCCGAGGACATCCACGGCTTTTTCGCCTCCCAGGGCATCCTCACCGCGCGCGGTGGCAAGACCTCGCACGCGGCGGTCGTCGCCCGCGGCATGGGCAAGCCCTGCGTGGCGGGCGCCGAGGGCATCCACGTCGACGTCCGCATGCGCAAGGCATTTATCGGCGAACAGACCATCAGCGAGGGTGACCTGATCACCATCGACGGCACCACCGGTGACGTCTACCTCGGCGAGGTGCCGATGATCGAGGCCGATTTTTCCTCGGAACTGGAAACACTGCTGGGGTGGGCGGACGAAACCGCCCGCCTGCAGGTCATGGCCAACGCCGATACGCCGCACGATGCCGAACGGGCACTCAAGTACGGCGCCATGGGTATCGGCCTGTGCCGTACCGAGCGGATGTTCAACAACGTGGAAAGACTGCCCATCGTCATCGAAATGATCGTGGCGGAAACCACCGCGGACCGGCAGACGGCACTCGACCGGCTGCTGCCCATACAGCGCGAGGACTTCAAGGGCATTTTCAAGGCCATGGCGCCGCGGCCGGTGACCATTCGCCTGCTCGATCCACCGATTCACGAATTTCTGCCATCTGAACAGCAACTGGTGGACGAACTGGACCAGCTGCGTCACCTGAAGGATACCGTCATGGGTATGAACGTGCTGTCGGATGCCGTGCAGTTCATATACAGCGGCCGTGAACACCCCAGTGTCCAGCGTCTGACGGATCCGCGCCTGGTCGACGAGGCGATCGAGAAAAAGGAGGCCATGCTGAAAAAAGTCCGCGCCCTGTACGAGGTTAACCCGATGCTGGGGCACCGCGGCGTGCGCCTGGGCCTGTCGTTCCCGGAAATCTACTCCATGCAGATCTCCGCCATCCTGGAAGCGGCCGCGGAATGCCACCAGGAAGGCTTCGACGTGCAACCCGAGATCATGGTGCCGCAGGTATGCACCTCGCAGGAACTCAAGCGGGTCAAAAGTTACGTCGACGCAGTGCACACTGTGGTGGAAAACAAGTATGACGTGAAAGTGGATTTCAAGTTCGGTTCCATGATGGAAGTGGTGCGTTCCTGCATGCGCGCCGGCAGCCTGGCCGAAGAAGCCGAGTTCTTCTCCTTCGGCACCAATGACCTGACCCAGGCAACCTTCTCGTTCTCGCGCGAGGACGCCGAGAACAAGTTCCTGCCCATGTACAACGATCGCGGCATCCTGCAGGACAACCCCTTCGAGGTACTGGACACCAAGGGCGTGGGCAAGCTGATGAAGCTGGCCATCGAGTGGGGCCGCGAAACACGCCCGGGCATGAAAGTGGGCATCTGCGGCGAACACGGCGGGCACCCGGATTCCATCCACTTCTGTCACGCCATCGGCCTGAGCTACGTCTCCTGTTCCGGACCGCGCGTGCCGGTGGCGCGCCTGGCGGCCGCGCATGCGGCCCTGGCCGGGGAGACGGGGGAAGCCGGGAAGCAGGCCTTGTAGTCACAAGGCTGGTTAACCCGGCAAGGCGCCCTGCTTCACCACATAAAAAAAGCCCCGTATGGGGCTTTTTTTATGTGGCGGAGAGGGAGGGATTCGAACCCTCGGAACTCGTAAGAGTTCACTTGATTTCGAGTCAAGCCCGTTCGGCCAGCTCCGGCACCTCTCCGAGGCAGTTTTTACTTGAAAATCAAGAGCAAGTGGCACATGCTCTGGCTCTTGATGCATTGCGGGCGTATTGTACCCCAAGCGTTGTGCGTAACGCTAAAATTTCACCCGGGGTGCCCGCTATAGTGACAGCTACAGGGGTCACACTGTTTTAATCCATGCGCTTTCTGCCCATCCTATTCTGTCTGTTTGCCGCCGGTTGCGATCTGTTTCCCCAGTCGCACCTCGAACGGGTCAGGGATGACGGCGTTCTGCGGGTGCTGACGCGCAACAGTGCCACCACCTATTACGAAGGTCCCTACGGGCCGGCCGGCCTGGAGTACGAACTGGCGGCCGGCTTTGCCCGCTTCCTGGGCGTCAAACTCGCTATCGAGGTACCCGATACCCTGTCGGATATCCTGGAGGCCATCCAGGCCGGTCGCGCCGACATGGCGGCCGCCGGGTTGACGGTCACCCACGAACGCCAGCAGCTACTGAACTTCAGCAGCAGCTACCAGCGCATCACACCGCAGCTGGTCTACCGCGTTGGCATGCGTGCACCGCGCAACCTCGATAACCTGAACGGCAGCCTCGAAGTAGTGGCCGACAGCAGTCATGCCGAGCGGCTGCGGGCACTGCAGGAGGAGTACCCCAACATGTCGTTCGAGGAAAACGCCAACCTGGAAAACGAACAGCTGCTCAACCTGGTCTGGGAACAGGTGATCGACTACACGGTGGCCGATTCCAACGAGGTCGCCATCAGCCGGCGGTTTTATCCCGAGCTGCGCGTCGCCTTTGATATCAGTAAACCGGAACCGCTGGCCTGGGCTTTTCCGCCCGGGGAAGACCGCAGCCTGGTGGACAAGGCCAACGAATATTTACAGTCGCTGCGCGATGATGGCGGGCTCGACCGCTTGCTGGAAAAGTACTACGGCTATGTCAGCGATTTCGATTACGTGGGCACACGACGCTATATGCAGCATATCGAACAGCGCCTGCCGCGCTACCAGGCCTGGTTTGAACAGGCCGGCAAGGAAACCGGTATCGACTGGCGCCTGCTGGCGGCCATCGGTTACCAGGAGTCGCACTGGAACCCGAAGGCTGTGTCACCCACCGGGGTGCGTGGCCTGATGATGCTGACCCAGGATACGATGAAACAACTCGGCATCGACAAGAGCCGCCACGATGCACAGGCCAGTATCGAGGGTGGCGCCCGCTATATCCGCCGGGTGAAAAAACGTATTCCCAAACGTATCAAGGAACCGAACCGTACCTGGATGGCGCTGGCGGCCTATAATATCGGCTTTGGCCACCTGGAGGACGCGCGCGTGCTGACCCAGAGTGACGGCGCCAACCCCGACAAGTGGGTGGACGTGAAGAAATACCTGCCCCACCTCAGTCAGAAGAAATGGTACAAGCAGGCCAAACACGGCTATGCCCGGGGACATGAACCGGTGCGCTACGTGGAAAACATCCGCAGCTATTACGATATCCTGGTCTGGGTGACGGAACGCGAACACCCGCCGCGCCCGCCGTCGCCGGCGCTGACCATCCAGTCGCCCGCGTTATAGCGTCTCAGACAGCCTGTACGGGAATGGAGTTGCGCTGCCGCACGATGCGGTTGCCTTCGTCCAGGTAAACCAGTGTCGGCTGAAACGCGCGGGCTTCCTGCTCGCTCATGCTCGCGTAGCTGCAGATAATGATGCGGTCACCGGGGGACGCCTTGTGCGCCGCCGCACCGTTGATGGAAATGATACCGGAGCCCGGCTGGGCCTGAATGGCATAGGTGGTAAAGCGCTCGCCGTTGTTGAGGTTGTAGATATGGATCTGCTCGTACTCGCGGATACCGGCCGCCGCCAGCAGATCGCTGTCGATGGCGCACGAGCCTTCGTACTCGAGTTCGGCGTGCGTGACGCGCGCATGGTGCAATTTACATTTGAGCAGCGTGATCTGCATGCGGGAATATCCCTGCCTGGCAACAACCGCGGTATTATCCCAAGATCAGAACCGGGCTGCAAACCCCCGATAATGCGGGATTTTAGACAATAACATTATCAATCAGGCGGGTATGGCCGAGGCGCGCGGCCGCCAGCACCACCGCCTGTTCGGTCTCTCCGGCCTCCAGCGGCCGCAGGTCCCCGGCCCGGCGGATGCTGACATAATCCGGCATGAAACCCGCCGCCGCCAGCGCCTGCTTCGCCTCTTCCTCCAGTGCCTGCGGGTCCCCGCCGCCGCGTAGACGGTCGGCTGTACGGCACAGCACCTGGTAGAGCTGCGGGGCGCGCTGCCGTTCTTCGGCGGACAGGTACTGGTTGCGCGAACTCATGGCCAGGCCATCGGCCTCGCGCACGGTGGCAACACCGATGATCGCAATGGGCAGTTGCAACTGCGCCACCAGGGCACGGACCACGGCCAGCTGCTGGTAATCCTTTTCACCGAAGACCGCGGTGTCCGGCTGCACCAGCTCGAACAGGCGTCTGACGACGGTCACCACCCCGGCAAAGAACCCCGGACGGTAATCGGTTTCCAGGCCCTCCGCCACGGCCGGCAGGGACAACGCCGGATCGACGCCGGTGCCGCCGGGATAGATGTCGTCCACCGTCGGGGCAAACAACAGGTCCACGCCTTCCGTCTCCAGCTGCCGGCTGTCGTCTGCCAGGGTGCGTGGGTAGGTGGCAAAATCCTCGCCCGGGGCGAACTGGGTCGGATTGACGAACACGCTGACAATGACGCGCTCACCCAGTGCGCGGGCATGCTTTATCAGCTGCAGGTGGCCGGCGTGCAGGTTACCCATGGTGGGCACGAACACGATGCGCTGCCCCTGCGCGCGCCATTGCGCCAGCCGGGCGCGCAGGTCGGCCACCTCCTGAACGCACTGCATCAGTCGAAGCTGTGTTCGGGGCCCGGAAAGCTACCGCACTTGACGGCCGCGACGTAGGCCTCGAGGGCGGCGGTGACACTGCCGGCCGAGGCAAGAAAATCACGCGAGAAGCTCGGCCGTTTGCCCGGCGTAATCCCCAGCAGGTCGTACAGCACCAGCACCTGCCCGTCGCAAGCGGCGCCGGCGCCGATACCAATGGTGGGCATGGCGACCGCGGCGGTCACCTGCCCGGCCAGCGCGGCCGGCACGCACTCCAGTACCAGCAGGCCGGCACCGGCTGTTTCAAGTTGATGCGCCGCTTCCAGCAGGTGGTCGGCAGCGGCCTGCCCGCGTCCCTGTACCCGGTAACCGCCCAGCTGGTGCACCGACTGCGGCGTCAGGCCCAGGTGGGCGCACACGGGAATGCCATGATCGGTCAGCGCACGCACGCTGTCGAGCACCGGCAGGCCGCCTTCCAGCTTGACCATCTGCGCCCCGCCCTCGCGCATCAGCCGGGCGGCACTGTCCAGCGCCTGGGCCGGCGTGGCATAGGTCATGAACGGCATGTCCACCACGCGCAGCGCCGTCCTGCCCGCACGCGCAACACAGGCGGCATGGTAGACCATGTCGTCCAGCGTCACCGGCAGGGTGGAATCGTGCCCCTGGATCACCATGCCGAGCGAATCACCGACCAGCACGATTTCCACGCCGGCCTGCTCCAGCAGGCAGGTAAAACTGGCATCGTAACTGGTGACACAGGCGATTTTTTCACCTTCGTGTTTCAGCCGCTGCAGGGTTGTCAGGGTGATCGTCTTGCTCACTGCTCGTCTCCCGCCACGCGCAGGGCGGCCGGCATGGGGTTGAAATAGTGACGGCCGCTTTTCGCCAGCGCCATCTGTTCCAGCAGGGCCTGGTAATCGGCCTCGCGGTCCACCGGGTTGATGTCCGCCGCGTTCACAATCAGTAAAGGCGTCTCATCATAATAATGGAAGAAGCGTGTATAGGTCTCGCACAGCGAGCGCAGGTAGGCCGGCTCCATACCGCGCTCGTAGCCGATCCCGCGCTTGCCGATACGCTTGATCAGTACATCCACCGGCGCCTGCAGGTAAATCACCAGGTCCGGCCTCGGCACGTCGATGGTCAGGTGGGCGTAGACCTGTTCGTAGAGTTTGAACTCCTCGCGGTCGAGCGTCAGCTTGGCGAACAGGCGGTCCTTGTCCATGAGAAAATCGGCCACGCGCACCGGTTCGAACATGTCGCCCTGGCGGAGTTCCTGCATCTGCTGGGCACGCTGTAACAGGAAAAACAACTGCGTCTGCATGGCCGCTGCGCGCGGGTTGCGGTAAAAACGTTCCAGGAAAGGGTTGTCGGCGGCGCCCTCCAGCAGCAGCTCGCAGCCGAAGGTCTCGGCCAGGCGGCGTGCCAGGCTGGTTTTACCGACCCCGATGGGGCCTTCGACGACGATGAATCCCGGGTTCTGCATGCGCTGTGTTTACCTGCTTTCCTGTGGGGTGAGCTTTTCCAGCCCGCTATCCGGGCATTGCGCCAGCAGCGCCGCCACACGGCCGCGACCCGGTATCCCCAGTGCCGGAGCGATTTCCGCCAGGGGGTAGAGCACGAAATTGCGCTCGGCGATACCCGGGTGCGGCACCACGAGGTGCTCGCTGCCGATGCTGGCCTGCCCGTACAGCAGCAGGTCCAGATCCAGGGTCCGTGGGCCCCAGTGCCGCTCACGCACCCGGGCGTGCTGGTGTTCGATTGCCTGCAGGGCGTCCAGCAGCGTCCCGGCCGCCAGGGTGGTACGCAGCAGCGCCACGGCGTTGATATAGTCCGGTTGGTCCCGGGGCCCCATTGGCGGGCTGCGATACAATGACGACCGCTTCACCAGGCGGCAATGCTCCAGGGCCGCCAGTTGCCGCAGCGCCGTTTCAATCTGCGCTTGCGGATCGTCCAGGTTGCTGCCAAGCCCGATGTAGGCGTCGACCTCAGCCATCCTGGGTGGCCGGCCTGCGCCGCCGTGGCCGCCGCCGGCGGCGCTTCTTGGGTGCGGCTTCCACCATCTGTTCACGCTCACCCGCGTTCAGTGTCTGGAAATCCGTCCACCACTGCGCCAGTTCTTCCGGAGCCTCACCGACCTCGGCACGCAGCAGCAGGAAATCATAGGCCGCGCGGAAGCGCGGGTGTTCCAGCAGCCGGTACGGCGCCTTGCCGCGCTTGCGCTCGAAGCGCGGCTGCAGGTTCCAGATTTCACGCATCGGCATACTGAAACGCTTGGGCAGGGACGTCGCCTGCACCTGCTCGGCCGTCACCTGGTTACCGGCGATCTGTGCCGCTTCCAGTGGCGAGGCGCCCCCGTCGCGCAAGGCCTGCGCGCGCAGCCGGAAGGGTTCCCACAACAGCGCGGCATAGAGAAAGGCCGGGGTGACCGGCTTGCCTTCCGCCAGGCGCTGGTCGGTATTTTCAAGGGCGCGCAGCACAAAGGTGATGGGAAAGCCCTGTTCCTCGTGGCTCAGGGCTTCTTCGGTCAGGGGGAACAGGCACTCGAACAGGTCGTAGTGGCGCAGCAGTTCGAAGGTGCTGACGGCACAGCCTCCCAGGAACAACTTCATGACCTCTTCGAACAGGCGTGCCGCCGGGATATCTTCCAACAGATAGCCCAGTTCATAGATGGCGTTTTCACTGTCGCCCTGAATGCGGAAGCCGAGCTTGGCGGCAAACCGCACCGCGCGCAGCATGCGCACCGGGTCCTCGCGGTAGCGCTGCTCCGGGTCGCCGATCAGGCGCAGGATGCCGGCCTCCAGGTCAGCCAGTCCGCCGACATAGTCGATGACCGAGAAATCCCGGATATCGTAGTACAGGGCGTTGACGGTAAAGTCCCGGCGCCAGACGTCGTCCTCGAGGCTGCCGTAAACGTTGTCGCGCAGAATGCGCCCCTCGTCCGAATGGGCGCGGTGGTCGTCCTCGCCCCGGTCACCGTCGTGCCGCGCACGGAAAGTCGCAACCTCGATCACGTCGCGGCCGTAGCGCACGTGTGCCAGCCGGAAGCGCCGCCCGATCAGCCGGCAGTTACGGAACAGCCCGCGGATTTCCTCGGGGGTGGCGTTGGTGCCGACGTCGAAGTCCTTGGGTTCCCGTCCCAGCAGCAGGTCCCGCACGCCGCCCCCCACCAGAAAACTCTGAAAGCCGGCATCTTTCAGCCGGTACAGCACTTTCAAGGCACTGGAACTGATACTGGCCCGTGAAATCCTGTGCTCGGGCCGGGGGATGGTGACGGGCCGGGCGCTACCTGGATCGATATCGCCTTGATTGGTCACGTTATTTTCGCTTGTCCCTGATTCACTGAGGCGTATAATACCACCCCGCTGTCCTGCATACAGCGTCCCGCGCTCTCTTCGTCTAGCGGTTAGGACGCCGGCCTCTCACGCCGGTAACAGGGGTTCGATTCCCCTAGGGAGCGCCATTTTCCTCAGTACCGCGACGCCTCGGCCAATTCACGCATCACCTCGTTCAGAGAGGCTTCCGTGTTATCGATAAAACACACCAGGTTGCCGACGCTGCACACCGTCTGTTGCTTGCCGCGCACAATCCAGCCGCCCGGCGGCGCCCAGCCGGGCAACTGCGTAAACATGGAAAACTGGTCGGTATTACCCTGCACCATCCGCTTGTAATCATGGGCGAACTTGGACAGGCGACGCATCATCGCCTCGTCCATCAGGCCATAGCCTTCCACCAGTTCGCCGTCATCCCGGAAGTGGCAGATCACCAGCACCCCGTCCAGGGCCAGCAGTCGCTTAATCATCGGCCGGCCTCAACTGTCGAGCGCCGCAAAGGCCGCTTCGAAGTCCGCGGTATCGTTGTGCAGCACGACACCGCGCTGACCGTTGCCCACGGTCGAGTATTCCAGGCCGATCAGGGTGAACCCCTGGATGGGATAAAATCCGCCCTGCCCGGTACTGCTCTCCCAGCCACGGGCCTGCATGGTGGCAATGGCAATGTTGGCCACGAAGGTATGCGCCAGCAGGTCCAGTGACCCGGGCTTGAGCCTGGAGCTTTCCGCCAGGCGGTGATCGGTGAGTTCACCAGTAGCGGAAAATTCGAAGGCGGCATCGGCGCCGGCCAGGCTCATCAGGTTATCCAGACTACTCATGTTCTCTCTCTTCTTTAACTGATTTCTGAATGGCTGTCTGCGGTCATGCCGGCTAGACCATTTCTTCCGCGTCCATCAGTCGCGCGCGCATCTGTGCAAAAACGCGGTTGAGCACGCCGGGCTGGTTGGCCACAAAGCAGAATACGTTGGCCATCACGCACACCGAGAACTGCGGCCCGCGTACGATCCAGCCATGCGACTCGTTGAACGGGCAGTCTTTGCTGTCGATATTGGTGCACAGGATATCGGACTGCATGTGGGTACTCATGGTGGTGGCGCGGCACATGATGGACGCCATGCGGGCCATTTCCTCGCTGATCCGGCCCTTGTAGTGGTAACGGTCACCCCGGTAGGAATATTCGCCCGCCGCAATTACCCCGTCCAGCGATGCCAGGTCGGCATAAACACTCATCCAACTGCTCCTTGGTATTATGCTTGTTTTACAATGTTGTTCTTATCACAGCGCACCGGGGTTGTCACCGTTGCGCGGGCCTCGGTACAGGCGGTACAGTGGCGTCGATACCTCACCATTCATCGCCATGTCAGACGCCAGTAACGCCCCGCCAGCCGCCGGTTTGTTCAAACGCCTGGCCGCCCTGTTTTACGATTCGCTGCTGTTACTGGCGCTGTGGTTTATCGCCACCGCCATCCTGTTGCCGTTTCACGGCGGCGAGGCCTTCGGTCCCAACAACCCGCTGCTGACCACCTATCTGCTGTTTATCAGCTTTTTCTTTTACGGCTGGTTCTGGCGGCACGGCGGCCAGACGCTGGGGATGCGCGCATGGCGCCTGCAACTGCGCAACCTGCGCCCGGGTCCGATCAGCTGGTGGCAGGTACTGTTGCGTTTCATGGTAGCTCTGCCGTCCGGCCTGCTGCTTGGCCTGGGTTACCTGTGGATCCTGGTTGACCGTAAACACCTGAGCTGGCATGACCGTTATTCAGAAACCACTGTCGTACAGCTGCAGGAAAACCCCCACCCGCGCACAACCAGGGGCTAGCCCGCACACTTAACACTTCACGGTACGATGCGCTGCGGCGGCATTCGAAGGGACCGGTGTTTCAGCATGCCCAGGCCGATCAGCAACAGGACCACCAGCGCCGGCAGAAAAGCGCCCAGTGGCGGCGGCATGCCATAGACCAGGCCCGCGTGGGCCGCGATACCGCCAAGCAACTTGAAACCCAGGCCGGCCAGCACCGCTACCAGCAGGCGTTGCCCAAGGGTACGGTGTCCCAGCGGACCCAGCACCAGGACCACGGCCAGCAACAACATCGCCAGCGCCACCACCGGTGCCGCCAGGCGCTGCCAGTAGTTCGCCCGATACGCCGCAACATCGCTGCCGTTGCGCCGCAGGTAGTCGATATACTCGCGCAGCTCGGGCAGCGACAGCGTGGCGGCATCGCGGGTCAGCAGCTGCGCCAGGCGCGCGTCCATCAACTGTGGCCAGGCCACTTCAGCCTGCTGTTTCACCGCGACATGCCGCTCGCCGAACTCACTGCTGGCGACGTTCCCGAGTAACCAGCCGTCTCCCCGAGGCCGCGCACTGCCAATGGCGGTTGCACGTTGCAGCCTGGCTGCCGCACCCAGCTGATAAACCGTCACGCCGCTGAGACTGCCATCGGCTTCGCTGCGGCCCACCTGGATGAAACGCCGCCCATCGTGCACCCAGAAACCGGCATCGCGTTGCACGCTCACGTCGGCGTAGATCGCCCGGCTGCGCAACTGCTGCGCCAGGCTCTGGCCATGCGGTGCCCAGCCTTCACCCAGCAGCAGGGCGCCGGCCAGCATCAATGCACCGGCGCCCATGACCGCCCGGGTCAGGCGGACAACCGAACAACCGGCAAGACGGAAGGCATTCAATTCCAGCTGGGCGGCCAGATTGCCCAACCCCAGGACGGTGCCGATCAGCACGGCCAGCGGGAACGCCTGCCAGGCCCGGGCCGGCAATCCCAGTAAAACGTACAGGGCAGCGTCGGCGAGGCTGTAATCGCCGCGGCCGATATCCGCCAGCTGGCCCAGCAGCACGAACACGGCATCCAGCACGCTGACCAGCAGCCACACCAGCAGCGTGGCACTTATCACTGACTTGCCGAGGTAGGCATCGAGCCGCTTCATGCGCGCACCCGGGGTGCCCGACCCGGTCGAGGCCGCAGCCAAAGCAACAGGCCGAACAGGAAGCCGGCGTGTACCCACCACAGGCCCAGCCACCCCGGTAGAACCCCGCGGCCGAGCCAGAGTTGTGCCGTCGCCAGCAGGTTGAAATACAGGGCGAACACCGGTACCCCCAGCCACAGGGGATAAAAGCGGCCGGTCGCCGGCCGGAAGCGCGCCAGTGGCACCGCGATCAGCCCCAGTACGATAACGCTCAGCGGGCGCGACAGGCGCGCCTGCCATTCCGCCATGGCGGCGGGACGCGGGTCTGACCACAAGTCAGCGGTTGCCACCGCGTCCCACTTGTGTGCCGGTTTGGCGTGCGTGGCCGGCAGGCGCAGGGCGTACTCGGCGTAACGCAGCACACGGTAATCGGCCTGCCCCGGCACGCCGTCATAGCGGTAGCCATCCTGCAGCACCAGGAAACGGTCACCGCCTTTGTCTGACGCGCGTACCCGGGCACTGCTGGCTACCAGCACCTGCGGCCGGGCTGTTTGCTGTACATGGATAAAGACATCGTTCAACTCACCCTTGGCCACGCCGGCCCGTTGGGCATACAGCAACCAGCGGCCGTTGCGCAGCGAATGGAACCGGCCGGCACCGAGACTGTCGGTTGCAAGGCTTTGCTGGGCATCGGCGCGCACCTGGTAACCCTGTCTGGCCGTGTGCGGAACCAGGTAAAAACTGAGGATACCGACCAGCAAGGTCACCAGCAGCAGAACCGGGGCGACCGCCGCATAGAGCTGTGCCACGCCGATGCCGCTGGCGCCCATGGCCAGCGTTTCGTGATCACGGTTGAGGCGGCCAAGCAGCCACAGCAGGGCGAGGAACAGGGAGAGCGGCATCAGGAAGACAAAAAAGCCAACCGACTTCAGACCCAGCAGGGTGAGCACAGCGCCCGCCGGCAACCGGCCGTCGGCGGCCTGCCCCAGGTACAGGGAAAACCGTGCCGACAGCAGCACCAGCCACAGCACCAGCGTGAACACCAGCCAGTACTGCAATAATTCCCAACTGAGGTAGCGGCGTATGAGCGATGACATGCGTGGCAATAAAGTTTGGGCGGCGCCAGTGCATCCAGTACACTAGCCGCATTTACATCGGTCAAGCATACCAGCAAGCGAGGAGTACACCATGAATTTCACCGTCAAGAGCGGCGACTCGGACAAACTGCGCGGCGGTTGTGTAGTCGTGGGGATTTCCGCGCCGCGCCGTCTGTCCGCAGCCGCCGAGCGCCTGGACAAGGCCAGCCGCGGGCAGTTGGCCGGCTTGCTGAAAAGCGGTGACATCGATACCGACTGCGGGAAAACCACGCTGATACACAGTCCGAAAGGGCGTATTCAGGCCAGCCGCATCCTGGTGGTGGGTTGCGGCAAGGACAAGCAGCTGTCGGCGAAATCCTACATCAAGCTGGTTTCGGCGGCCGCCAGCGCCCTGCAGCGCAGCGGCGCTACCGACGCGCTGTCCTACCTCGCCGAAATCGATGTGAAAGACCGTGACCTGGCCTGGAAAGCCGCGCAGATCGTTACCGCCAGCCGCAACGCCGTCTACCGTTTCGACGAACTGAAGACCGACGTCAAGGCGCCCAAACGCCCGCTGCGCCGCCTGACGGTGGCCGTCAGTTCCCGCGATCATGTTGATGAGACCAAAACCGGTGTGACCAACGGCATTGCCATTACCAACGGCGTCGAGCTGGCGCGTACCCTTGGCAACCGGCCGGGCAACCTGTGTACGCCGAGCGACCTGGCCACACAGGCCCGCGAGCTGAAAAAAGCCCACAGCGATCTCAAGGTCGAGGTGCTCGACGAAAAGGCCATGGAGAAACTCGGCATGGGCGCCCTGCTGTCGGTGGCGCGCGGTAGCCGCCAGCCACCCCGGCTGATCGTCTTGCAGTACAACGGTGCGGACAAGGCGGAAAAACCGGTGGTACTGGTGGGCAAGGGTGTGACCTTCGATTCCGGCGGCATCTCCATCAAGCCGGGCGCGGCCATGGATGAAATGAAATTCGACATGTGCGGTGCGGCCAGTGTGCTGGGCACCGTGTCGGCGGTCGCCGAGCTGGGCCTGCCGATCAACCTGGTCGGCGTTATCCCGGCAACCGAGAACCTGCCGGACGGCGACGCCAGCAAGCCGGGCGATATCGTCACCTCCATGAGCGGGCAGACCATCGAGGTACTCAATACCGACGCCGAGGGCCGCCTGATCCTGTGCGATGCCCTCACCTACGTCGACAAGTTCAACCCGGACGTGGTCATCGACATCGCCACCCTCACCGGTGCCTGTATCGTCGCCCTGGGCCACCACACCACCGGCCTGCTGAGTAACGACCAAGACCTGGCTGACGCCCTGCTCGACGCGGGACAGACCGCTTTCGACCGCGCCTGGCAACTGCCCCTGTGGGAAGAGTACAACGAGCAGCTATCGAGCAATTTTGCCGACATGGCCAACATCGGGGGTCGCGGCGCCGGCACCATCACCGCCGCGTCGTTCCTGGGCCGCTTCACCGGGGACTACCGCTGGGCGCACCTGGACATCGCCGGCGTCGCCTGGAAATCCGGTAAACAGAAAGGTGCAACCGGTCGTCCCGTGCCACTACTGATGCAGTACCTGATGGACCGGTGCCAGACAGCAGATTGATTCGTATCGCGCATGACACAGGTCGATTTCTATATTCTTCCTGGCGACAACCTGCAACAGCGGGCGCAGTTCGCCTGCCGGCTGGTAGACAAGGCCTACCGGCTCGGGCACCGGGTGTACGTGCATACCGAATCGTCGCAGCAGACGCGATTACTCGACGACCTGCTGTGGACATTTCAGCAGAACAGCTTTATCCCGCACGCCGTATGGCAGGAAGGCAACCCGACACCACCGCCGGTCCAGCTCGGGTACGACGCGGAACCCGATGCCAGCCACGCTGTGCTGATCAATCTTGCGCCCGAGGTGCCGTTGTTCTTTTCACGTTTCGAGCGCGTGGCCGAACTGGTGAATGACGATGCCACGTTGCGGCAACAGGGCCGCGGCCGCTACAGCTTTTACAAGGAACGCGGCTATCCCCTGCGCACCCACGAGATCAAAAACGGATGACATCAGACACAGTCAAACTGGACGACGACGGCATCCCGGTGCTGGAGAATCCGGTCACACCGGAGCAGCCGGCGGCCACGGCCTCGCCGCCTCTGCCGGACTTCGCTGATCCCGAGGTAGTCGCCGAGCTGCTGCGTGCGACATCGGTACAGGACCTGCTGGACGACATGTCGGAAGACCTGCAGAAGCTGGTGGCCTGGAAATTTGAGGAACTGCTCAAAGAGCAGATCAACCTGCTGATCACACAGGCCACCGAAGAAGTCGCGCCGAAGCTGGTCGAGGATATCCGCACCCAGTTGCAACTGGCACTGCCGGGGCTGCTGGCGAACGTGATCGAGCAGGCCCGTTCGCAGGAATCCCGCTAGATCCTCTGAACCGGGGCGATCCGCGGGCAGCACCACATTTCTGCGGTATAATCGCCGCTCCCAAATTTTAACCCAAGTAACGTCCCTGATTTTCATGGAAAAAACCTACAATCCCCACAGCATCGAGCAACACTGGTACCAGACCTGGGAGGAGCGGGGCTACTTTGCTCCCGACGGCGAGGGCGAGCCCTACTGCATCATGATCCCGCCGCCCAACGTCACCGGCAGCCTGCACATGGGACACGCCTTCCAGGATACGCTGATGGATGCGCTGACCCGCTTTCACCGCATGCGTGGCTGCAACACCCTGTGGCAACCGGGCACCGATCACGCCGGTATCGCCACCCAGATGGTCGTGGAGCGCCAGCTGGAAGCCGAGGGCAAGACCCGTCACGACCTGGGCCGCGAGGCTTTTATCGAGCGGGTCTGGGAATGGAAACACACCTCGGGCGGCCACATCACCCGCCAGTTGCGACGCATGGGCACCTCCGTTGACTGGGCCAGTGAACGCTTCACCATGGACGACGGTCTGTCCGATGCCGTTAAAGAGGTATTCGTCCGCCTCTACGAGGAAGGGCTGATCTACCGCGGCAAGCGCCTGGTCAACTGGGACCCGGTACTGCACACGGCGATTTCCGACCTGGAGGTGCTGTCGCAGGAAGAAAACGGCCACCTGTGGCACATGCGTTATCCCCTTACCAACGGCACCGGCGAACTGGTGGTAGCCACCACCCGTCCCGAAACGCTGCTAGGTGACTGCGCCGTGGCGGTACATCCCGGTGACGAGCGCTATAAACACCTGCTGGGCGAATTTGTCGAGCTGCCGCTGACCGGCCGCCGCATCCCGATCATTGCCGACGACTATGTCGACCCGGATTTCGGTACCGGCTGCGTGAAAATCACGCCGGCACATGACTTCAACGACTATGCCGTGTGGCAGCGCCACCGCGACGAAAAGGCCATCAGCGAACAGCCGCACGGCGGCCTGATCAACGTCTTTACCATCGATGCCGCGATTCGTGACAATGCCTCCGATGAGGACAACCTCATTCCGGGCCCCTACATCGGTATGGACCGCTTCGTGGCGCGCAAGCAGATCGTCAGGGACCTGCAGACCCTCGACCTGCTGGAAAAGATCGACGACCACAAACTGATGGTGCCGCGCGGCGATCGTTCCGGCTCGGTGGTCGAACCCTTTCTCACCGACCAGTGGTACGTGAAAATCCAGCCGCTGGCCGACCCGGCGATCAAGGCGGTTGAAAACGGCGCTATCCGCTTTGTACCGGATAACTGGAAGAACACCTATTACGAATGGATGCGCAACATCCAGGACTGGTGTATTTCACGGCAGATCTGGTGGGGGCACCGCATCCCCGCCTGGTATGACGCTCAGGGTAATGTCTACGTCGGCCGTTCCGAGGCCGAGGTCCGCGCCCAACACGAACTCGACACGGCGCTCGACCTGCACCAGGACGAGGACGTGCTCGACACCTGGTTCAGTTCCGCCCTGTGGCCTTTTTCCACCCTCGGCTGGCCGCAACAGACCGACCGCCTGAAGACCTTTTACCCCACCAGCGTACTGGTCACCGGCTTTGACATCATTTTCTTCTGGGTCGCCCGCATGATCATGATGGGGCTGAAGTTCATGGACGACGTTCCCTTCAGGGAAGTCTACATTCACGGCCTGGTGCGTGACGCACACGGCAACAAGATGTCCAAGTCCAAGGGCAACGTGCTCGATCCCATTGACCTGATCGATGGTATCGACCTCGAGGCCCTGGTCGAGAAACGCACCGGCAGCATGATGCAGCCGCACCTGGCGGAAAAAATCGCCAGACAGACACGCAAGGACTTTCCCGGCGGCATACCCTCTTTCGGTACCGATGCGCTGCGCTTTACCTTTGCCGCCATGGCGTCCACCGGACGCGACATCAACTTCGATCTGAACCGCATCGAGGGCTACCGCAACTTCTGTAACAAGTTATGGAACGCCGCGCGCTACGTACTGATGAATACCGAGGGACAGGATTGCGGGCAGCAGGGTGGTGACATTGAGCTGTCCGGTGCGGACCGCTGGATCCTGTCGTTGCTGCAACAGGTGGAATGCCAGGTGATCGACCACTTCGGCGGCTACCGCCTCGACCTGGCCGCCCAGGCCATCTATGCGTTCATCTGGGACGAATACTGCGACTGGTACCTGGAGCTGTCGAAACCGGTCCTGACCAGCGACGGCGCCTCCGAAGCTGCCCGGCGCGGTACCCGCCAGACGCTGGTGCGCGTGCTGGAGCGCGTGCTGCGGCTGGCACACCCCATTATTCCCTTCATTACCGAGGAAATCTGGCAGCGGGTCGCACCGCTGGCCGGTATCGGCGACGATGCCCCCACCATCATGCACCGGCCCTATCCTGAAGGCGATGCCGCAACTGTCGACCAGGATGCCATGGCGGAAATCGACTGGGTCAAGCAGTTCATCCTCGGCGTGCGTAAAATCCGCAGTGGTTACAATATAGACCCCCGCAAGGCCCTGCCCGTGTTACTGCAGAACGGCAGCGAACAGGACCGGCAGCGGCTCGACAGCAACCGCCATTACATTGCCTCCCTGGGCCGTGTCGAATCGGTCGAATGGCTCGACGGGCAGGAAGCCCCGGAATCGGCCACCGCGCTGGTTGGCGACATGAAACTGCTCATCCCCATGGCCGGCCTGATCGACAAAGCCGCCGAGCAGGCACGCCTGTCGAAAGAACTGGACAGGAAACGTGGTGAACTGGAACGCACGGAAAATAAACTGGGCAATGCCGGCTTTGTCGAAAAAGCACCGGCCGCGGTGGTGGAAAAGGAAAAGGCCCGGGCCGCCGACCTGCGCGCGGCGATGGCACAACTTGAAGAACAGCTGGTGAAAATCGCTGCGCTCTAGGAACGGTCTGAACGCAGCTACAACTCGTTGCCGACAATGCCTTTCAGCACCATATCGGTATAACTGACAATACCGATAACCTTGCCGTTTTCAACCACGGGTGCGCGGGACAGGCCGAACTGGTCAAACATGCGTGCGCAATAACGGATATCCATCTCAGGGTCTACCGACACCACCGGCTTGGACATGATCTCGTAAATATTCACCCGTTCCGGTGAACGGTCCTTTGCCAGCACGTACTTGGCGATATCCGACAGAAGCACCATGCCGTATTCGTCGTCGTCGTCACGCTTGTCGACCAGCAAGGACTTCGTATCCACGTGCTTCATGGTTTTGAGGGCATCTTTAACTGTCATCCTGCCGTCGATCATGTCGAAATCGGTTTTCATGACGTCGCGGACCCGTATCAGTTGTTTATCATTCATAACTCTTCCTCCACACGCTCTACCAGTTCCTCGACCTGGCGCTGCACCCCGACGGCGTCTTCGACGTCGACCTGAAATGCGATACCAGTCCCGGGTCGCTCGTCAAACCGCCCGATATCGCACACGGTTTCGATAATATTCCTGCTCAGGTGTTCTTCGACCAGGAACAACAGGACGTCGCGCTGGGTTTCCAGCGACAGGCCGAAAAAGGTCTTGCTCTTTTTCAGGCCCTCGCCACGGGCGTTGCTGATCACGGTCGCCCCGGTGGCCCCGGCGTCGCGCGCCGCCTCCATGACCTTGTCAGTTACGGTATCTTCCACTAAAGCGATAATCAGTTTGAAGTGCATATTCTTTCACTCACTGTCTGTAAGACGTGACACACAGCCACCGTGTCACTGTTCAACGTCACCCTGGGTGCCGCGCCATTCCGATAATTGTGCATAAGCCATGACGCTAATCATCGGAAACAGGCTGGCAAAGGCAATCAACCCGAAACCGTCAATCAGTACGTTACGCCCCGGCACGGTCTCGGCAAGTCCGAGTCCCAGCGCCGCGACCAGCGGCACCGTCACCGTCGAGGTCGTCACCCCACCCGAATCATAGGCCAGGGGAATGATCATGCGCGGCGCAAACATCGTCTGTATCACTACTACAATGTAGCCGATGATGATGAAATAGTGGATCGGCAGTCCGCTGACAATACGAAACGTTCCCAGCGAGATGCCAACCGCCACTCCCAGCGCCACGGCGATACGCAAACCCCATATACCGATAGCACCACCCGAAACCCGGTTGGCCTTTATGGCAACTGCCAGCAACGCCGGCTCGGCGATGGTGGTGGAAAAGCCGATCGCAAAGGCAAAAATATATACCCACAGGTAATCCGCCCAGTGTCCGGCGGGTATTTCCGCCACCGTACTGCCATAAATGAAATCGGGGTGGGTCAGCTGGCCGGCCATCAAACGCCCCAGGGGGAACAGCGCCTCTTCCAGGCCGACCAGGAACAGGGTCAGGCCCGCCAGCACGTAAGCAAACCCGACCAGCATTCTCGCCGGGTGAGCGATCGGCTTGCGGATGACCATGAACTGGAAGACCACGACGATCGTGGCAATCGGAGTCACGTCGCCCAGGGTATCGAGCAGGGTCTGCAGCAGGTCGTTCCACAGCATCAGTGCACCGTCATCCCGTAGATCATGACAAAAATCATGGGCGTCAGGGACGCAAAGGCAATCAGGCCGAAACCGTCGATCATGGGATTACGCCCGCGTATCGAGGATGCCAGCCCCACACCCAGCGCGGTTACCAGGGGTACGGTAATGGTCGAGGTGGTCACCCCGCCGGAATCGTAGGCAATGCCGATAATTTCCTTCGGTGCAAAGGCGGTGATGATCACCACGATGACATAGCCACCGATAATCATCCAGTGCATGGGCCAGCCCTTGAGAATGCGTATCACGCCAATCACAATGGCAAGACCGACTGCGAACGCGACGGTGTAGCGCAGCCCATCGGCGTAGCCCAGTTGCGAGTGCTTGTCCGCGGCGATAATACCGGCGTCTGCGGCGATTTCAGCCGCCTCCTCCGATATCGCAATCAGGGCCGGCTCGGCCACCGTCGTCCCGAACCCGAGTGAAAAGGCGAACACGACCAGCCAGAACAGACTGCCCTTGCGCGCCAGGGCGTGTGCCAGCGATTCGCCAATGGGAAACAGGCCCATCTCCAGGCCGTTGACGAAAAACGTCAACCCCAACACCACCAGCAGCAGGCCGGAAATCAACTGAACCACATTCGGCAACGGCTGTTGCAGTACGGCGAGCTGGAAAAACACCACGACCAGCACAACCGGTAACAGGTCGCGCAAGCTGTCCAGCAATGACCGGCCCAGGGCCTTGGCGGTATCTATCAAAACGGTATCGAGCGGTACGAAACTCAGCCCGGTTGCGTCACCGACACAACCAGTTTAACCAGACCCCAGACGGTAAGAACGAAAATCACAGTGGCAACCAGGCCAACAGCGATATAGGCCTTGGCACTGCCCTTGGCAAAATCTTCCTCATGTTTCTTGCTGCTTTGCACACCGAACGCCGATGAGAAGACACTGCTGAACACGCTGCCCAGTGACTGACGGCGCTGGTTTGATTCCTGCTGCTGCGACATGCAGCCTCCCTTGTTAATGTGTTGTTACATCAAGCCACTAGACCAGGGTCCAGGCAAGCTCGTCGAGATTAGCTTCTTAAGTTTGTACCATCTCTGCCGTTAGCTACAAGCAGCACCGGAAGAAAAATTGTTTCTAGTTTTAATTCAGCGTGTTAGAGGATGTCTTTCCTCGGTGACGCGGTCGGCACGGAAGCGCCGCAGTAATCAACTACTGCTGTGAAGAACAGGGGAAACGAGGCACCGTATGCCGACGATACTCATCTTGGACCGGGATGTATCCCGGAGAGAGCGCCTGGTCGACCTGGGCCGCCGCATCGATCCAGCCATCCGCATCGAAGCTTTCCTGAAGCCGGAACCGGCCCTCTCCTGGCTGTACTGGCACACCGCCGACCTGGTAATCGCCGACAGCCAGCTGCCCGCGATTCATCCCATCGACCTTATTCAGCAGCTGCGTGGTTTACCCAAGGGTGACAACCTTCCCCTGCTCATGATGACACCCTGTGGTGACAACGAGGTGCGCCGCCAGGTGCTGGACGCCGGCGCCACCGACCTGTTGGCCACCCCTGTGGACGACCTGGAATTTCACGCCCGCTGCAGCAACCTGCTGACCCAGCGCCGTCAGCACCGGATGATCCACGAGCGCGCCCGCTGGCTGGAACAGAAAGTCACCGACGCGACCAACGAAATCCGCCAGCGGGAACACGAAACCCTGCTGCGCCTGGCCAAGGCCGGCGAATACCGGGACGCGGAAACCGGCAATCATGTCATCCGCATGGCCAAGTACTCACGGCTGATCGCGGAACAGATGGGGCTGGCGGCGGATGAATGCGATACCATCGAACTGGCTGCCCCGATGCACGATATCGGTAAAATCGGCATCCCCGACGAGATCCTGCGCAAACCCGCCCGCCTGAGTCACTGTGAATTCGAAATCATGAAGACGCATACCCAGATCGGCTACGAGATTCTCAAGGACAGTCCGTCCAAGTACCTGCAGATGGGCGCCATCATCGCGCTCAGTCACCACGAGAAATTCAACGGCACCGGCTATCCCAACCGGCTCGGCGGCCAGGAGATCCCCCTGGCGGCGCGCATCGTCAGTGTCGCCGATGCCTACGATGCCCTGACCTCGGAACGCCCCTACAAGCCCCGCTGGGATACGAACAAGGCCCTGGATTATCTCAACCAGCAGCGCGGCAGGTACTTCGACCCCGCCTGCCTGGACGCCTTCATTGCGCAACTCGAACGGGTCGGCAAGATCCAGTTCATGCTGGGTGATCAGCGCGAAGCCACCGGCAGCTGATCAGTCACCGGCTGCCGTTTTCGAGCCTCGATCCCAACGGGCTTACCCACCGAACCAGAAGTTTTGCCCCTTTTGCAGGAACTCCGGTAGCGGGGATGGAGAAGTTATCGGGGAGGCCGCCACTGACACTGAACGGCTGCGACTGGTTTCGGGTTAAGTCACTCGCGCCATTCGACAACCAGGTCGTCGACGATTCCCTTGACACCGAGGATGGACTCGGCCAGGTGTGGCGTATTGCGCTTGTTCCACCAGCTCGGCACCCGGCCCCGCAGTGTTACCAGGCCGTGATCGACCTCGACGGTGATACTGTCGGGGTCGAGGCTGGTGCAGCGTGCCAGCGCCGACCTGACATCGGTGGCAATAACCTGGTCCTGGGGGATCAGCTCGGGCATCACTTCCAGATTGTTGACGACGCCGATCACGCCCTCGATGTCCAGCATCAGGGCTTCGGCGCGGTTGCGCTGCCAGCAGGCATCCACCTCGCCCTCCAGGGTTACCCGCCCCGAGCTGACGCTGACAGCGACCCGACGGGCAGCGATACTGGCATTCCAGCTCAGTATGTGTTCGGCGTGGCTGCGAATTTCGTCATCACTGGGTATGGCCGCCGGGCGCGCCACGGTAAGTTCATTGCGCACCGAACGTATGCCGGGCACACAGGCTGCCAGTTCATTGGCAACATGGGTGGTGTAGAGAGTTGGGCCGTCGCCGCTGAGTACGACATCACCATCCCTGACAACAACGGTAATCCTGGCGTTGTTTACCCGGCTGTCACGTGACAGCGCCTCGACAATATCACTGCTTATTTCCGCATCACTGCGTTCCATATCTGAATCCCCCACTGCCCTTTCAGAGTAGCCACAGCATAGTACTTTCCGGCGGGCATTTATTGACGCCGGTCAAATTCCACGCGCGGAATATTCAGTCTCGTTCCATCAACCAGTGAATAGCATGCCGGGTCAGTTCCTGACCGGATGCGAGTTGCAGCTTTTTCTTGATATTCTCGCGATGTGTTTCGATGGTTTTGATACTGAGCCGCAGATGATCGGCGATCTTGCCTGTCGTCATACCACGACCGATCAGCTCGAAGACTTCCAGTTCACGATTCGACAGTCGCTGAATGGGAGACTGTCCCGGCACCATTGTGGTGCCCGTCAGACCATCCAGCAGCCGCTCTGTCAATTCATCACTCAAGTAGACCTTGCCGTCAAGAACACGTCGTATTGCCTTGATAATGTTGTCCGGCGCTTCCTGTTTGTTGAGATAACCCAGGGCACCGGCCGCCAGGACGCGTTCCGCGAACAATGATTCATCGTGCATTGAGGCTACCAGCATGGAAACATCATCGTGATGCGCCCTGATGCGCTCGATCAGGTTGATGCCGCTGCCGCCGGCCAGTGACAGATCGACAATCACCAGGTCGGGCCGGGTAGCCGCTACCAGCTGCAGGGCCTCGGCCTCGTCGGCAGCCTCGCCACAGACCTCCAGGTCGGGCTCGTCGGAAATAAGCTGGGCGAACCCCGTCCTCACCAGCGGATGATCATCGACAATGAGTATACGCTTCATCAGGCGGGCCGTTTCACCGGATTGAGCGGGAAACAGCAGCGCACCCGGGTACCGCCATTGTCGTGGGTATAGATATCCAGGCTACCGCCGAACAGCTGGCAACGATGGTACATGGTACGCATACCCAGCCCCTGCCGGGCGTGCAGGTCTTCGGGCAGGCCATGACCGTCATCACGCACCTCGATAACCGCTTCGTGCTCATCGGCTTCCAGTATCAGGGTGATTCTGCTGGCATTGGAATGCTTGATCGCATTGTTGATGGCTTCCTGCACAATGCGGAAGACGTGGGTCGCCGTTGCATTGTCGGAGATCAGGATAGGGTTTTCATGCAGCAGCTCGATCTGGATACCGCTCTGTTTGGAGACACGTTTCGCCAGCGCCTCAAGTGCACTGACCAGGCCACGCGCATCCATCGGCACGGGCATCAGGCCATGCGAGAGGGCGCGGACATCAGCCAGCGCCTGGTCCAGCCCGGCGGCGAGTTGCCGGGCCATCTCCTGTTCACGCGGTGCGACGTCAGCCAGGCGCTTGACCAGGCTTGTGGCCAGCAAGCCGAGCCCCGTGAGCTGCTGCCCCAGCCCATCGTGCAACTCGCGCCCGAGTTGATGCTGTTTACGCTCGGGGATTTCGGCGACTTCGTGTTGCAGATTCTGATGCTCCAGCAACAGCGCCCAGGCCTGCATTGCCTGAGCGGCGATTTCCGGCATCATCGCCGCGGTCTCCGTGGATTTCACCACGTAGTCGATAGCCCCGGCCTTTATGGCCTCGATAGCGAGCTGTTCACCGCTTTTGTCCGAGGTAATCACCACGGGATACGGGGCGTTACCGGCCTGTGACAGCAGCTCGATACCGTCGCCATCGGGGAGTTGCCGGTTGGCGATCACCAGGTCGGGCGTCATGGATGCCAGCGCCCGGCGAGCCTTCTGCAAGGTATCGACAATAGCTATTTGTACAGTATTAGGCAGCGGCGACATGGCAGCGCAGCTTGCCCTGGACTCTGTTCCCGGACGTATTTTCTGCGCCTGAGCTTCATTGGCTTCAAAGGCCTGTCGAACCCGATCGCAATAGTCGGCCTCGCGGTCGATCAGTAGAACCGAAAGCTGGTGTTCCCCATTTGGTTTGAAAATCATGCTATTACCCCACTCCCCCTCCACCTGGTGTGCTGTACCACGCCGCTTGCATACAAGTGTAAAACAAAATTTTGTTGCCTGCCGCCAGCCTCACTGGATTTCCCCCAAGGCACTATGGGGGAAACCCCGATAGGCTGAAGACGTCGCAGGCAGCATGCTGCTACCCAATAAAAAGAATATAGCCACCATAAACCTGTGGCTGTAACTGCAGCCAGTTGCAAGGAGGAGGGACCATGACGGTTTCAGCAGTCAATTCCGGCGCGACACGCGCTGAAAAATTTACCGGCGCCCGTGTACAGGCCGGCATGGCGACCGGACAGTCACAGGATGGCGGCCTTGCTGCAGTAACTGCATCCTGTCGCTGTTGTGCTTCCAGTGAGCATTGCCTCGGCTCGCGACTGGCGACCCTGATTGACGACCAGTCACCACCCGTGGTGGATCATGCCCATACACTGCGTAAACGGGAGCACCTGTTCCATCAGGGTGACAAGCCGGAAGCCCTGTACATTATCAAGTCGGGCTCGGCCAAGCTGTATTTCATATCCGAAGACGGTAACGAACAGGTCGTCGCCTTCTACATGCCCGGCGAGGTACTGGGACTGGACGCCCTGGGAAGCGGTGTACACCGAACCTCCGCGGTGGTACTGGAACGCACCACGCTTTGCGTGATTCCCATCAGCTGCCTGGAACAGACAGCCGCTTACCACCACTGCCTGTACAAACTGCTCTCGATGGAACTGGTACGTGACCAGGATGTCCTGGGCCTGATCATCAAAAAAGACGCTGAAGCCAAGATGGCGAAATTTCTCATCGGGATGTCGCAACGCTTTCAGGCCCGGGGCTATTCCGCCTCCTGCTTCAACCTGAGCATGAAGCGCAGCGAGATCGGCAGCCACCTTGGTATCGCGGTGGAAACCGTGAGCCGCATACTGACCCGTTTCCAGGAGCTCGGCCTGCTGCAGGTCGAGCGTCGCTATATTCAGATCAAGAACTTCGACGAACTGGAGAAACTGGCCGAATGCACATCCTCACAGCATCGCGCACCGCGGTGCCGCGCCATCGGCTGAGAAAGGTGGTTTCTACTCGAATGGATGCCGCTTGATAATGGTTTCTTCGCGGTCCGGCCCGGTGGAAATGATATCGATCGGCACACCGCAAAGCTGCTCGACCTTGGCGAGGTAGTCGCGCGCCGCCGGCGGTAACTGGTCGACCGACTTGACACCCACTGTCGACGCCTTCCAGCCCGGCATTTCAACCAGCACGGGTTCACATTTCTCGAACAGGTCGGCACCGACCGGTGGTGTGTTCACTTCCTTTCCATCGAGCTTGTAGGCCACGGCGATCTTGACGGTTTCCATACCATCGAGCACGTCCAGCTTGGTGATACACATGCCGGTAACGCTGTTGATTTCCAGCGAACGTTTCAGCGCGACAATATCCAGCCAGCCACAGCGGCGCTGACGACCGGTAGTTGCACCGAACTCATGACCTTTTTCCCCCAGGTGCTGGCCGTCGTCGTCGAACAGCTCGGTAGGGAAAGGTCCGGCGCCGACGCGCGTGGTGTAGGCCTTGACAATGCCCAGGACGTAATCCAGGTCGCGCGGGCCCACGCCACTGCCGCTGGCCGCGCCACCCGCGGTGGTTGTCGAAGACGTCACGTAGGGATAGGTGCCATGATCGATATCGAGCAGCGCTCCCTGTGCCCCTTCGAACATGATACTCCGGCCTTCGCGGCGCAGGGCGTGCAATGTGCCCGGAATGTCCTCGACCATCGGTGCTATCTGCTCCCCCTGGGCCAGGGCCTGGTCCAGCACCTGCTGGTAATCGACCGGCTCGACCTTGAAATAGTGCTGCAAGGCGAAATTGTGATACTCCATCACCTCGCGCAGACGCTCTTTGAAGTGGGCGGGATCCAGCAGTTCGCCCAGGCGGATACCGCGGCGTGACACCTTGTCTTCGTAAGTCGGCCCGATACCACGCCCGGTGGTACCGATGGCTTTCTTGCCGCGCGCCACTTCGCGTGCCTGGTCCAGGGCAATGTGATAGGGCAGGATCAGCGGACAGGATTCGCTGATACCCAGGCGCTCGCGCGCCGGTACACCACTGGCCTCCAGCATGCTGATTTCATCCAGCAGCGCCGTTGGTGACAGCACTACGCCGTTGCCGATCAGGCAACGCACCCCCACCCGCAGGATACCCGACGGTATCAGGTGCAGAACCGTCTTTTCGCCTTCAATGACCAGCGTGTGACCGGCGTTGTGGCCACCCTGAAAACGCACCACGGCCGACGCCCGGTCGGTCAGCAGGTCGACGATCTTGCCCTTGCCTTCATCACCCCACTGGGTGCCGATTACTACGACGTTCTTACCCATCTGATATCGATCCTGTCAGTACTAACGCATTTAACATGGCCCGGGCTCACAGTGAATCCACCACCCAGGCCGAACCATCCCAACGCAGCATGCGATCACAACCCATCTCCGCGTAGCTGCCTTCCTGCCCCGGCAACTGCCGGATAACAACCTCACCTTCCGTGCGCAACGTGCCGACCTTTTCATCCAGTGCGGCGTCTTCCTCTGCGGGCGCCAGGATCGCCCCCGTGGCCGTTGGCCAGTCCCGGCTGCCAAGTTGCATCAGCGTACGCAGGTCAGTACTGAAACCGGTCGCCGGACGGGCACGCCCGAACACCTTGCCGATCTCGTCATAGCGGCCGCCGCGGGCGATTTCCTGCCCCCTGTTGGCGACGAAGGCCGCGAACACGACACCGGTCTGGTACTGGTAGCCGCGCAGCTCGGCCAGGTCATAGTGCAGCGAAACACCCGGCAGGCGCCGCTGTGCCAGCGAGGCGATACGCATCAGGTTATCCAGCGCCGCCCGCGGCGCGTCACCACTGCCCTGCAACAGGGTTGCGGCTTTTTCCAGCACGTCCGCGTCGCCGTTCAGCGTAGCCAGGCCGGCGAGACGTTCACGCTGTGCCGTGGACAGGTCCAGTTTTGCCAGGAAAACCTGCATTTCAGGGATCGCCTTGCGCTGCAGCGCATCGAACAGAAACGCCTCCTGACCTTCATCCAGGCCGGCATCGCGCGCCAGCCCGCGGAAAATACCCACGTGCCCGAGGTCGATGTAGATAT